>NZ_CP089746.1:5735002-6046670 GCF_029541745.1 Streptomyces sp. LX-29
GGAAGTCATCAGGCGAAGCGCGGGTGTTGTGCGTCTGAGTAGTGGGCCTCCGACTCACACACCCGGTACCGGTACCAGCGAGTGGGGGGAGCGGCGGCGCGTGGCGAACCTGGAACGCAGGGAACCGGGGAACCCCCCAGGCACGGGGCGGGATCCCGGTGGACTCGGGTCACGATTGTCGCGAACCGGAGTGGTGCTGGGCGCGCTGTGGCTGCTGGCCGGCCTGCTGGCCGCACGCCAGGCCGCGGCGGTGCTGCGGCTGCCGCCCGACGAGCGCCTCACCGCCCTGGAGACCTGGATCGGTGAGGACGGTGTGCTGCACGTCAGCGGCTCACTGTACGAAGGCTCGACGTTCACCGGCACCCCCTTCTCCGGCCTCGCCCTCAAGCCGCTCGCCCGCGCCGCCGAGCAGAGCCTCGGCGTCGCGTGGACCTTGGGCACCCTGCTGCTGGTGGTCGCCCTCGGCCTGGTCGTCGCCCGCTCGCTGCCGGGGCCGGTCTCCCGGTCCGCCGAGCTGCTCGCCGCACCGGTGGCCATCAGCGTGATGGCGCTGTCGCTGCCGGTCCGCAACACCTTCACGCTCGGTCAGTCCAGCATCATCCCGGTGCTGTTGGTGCTGCTCGCGCTCCTGCCGCGCACCTCGGACCGACAGTCCGGGCTGCTGGTCGGGCTCGCCTCCGCGCTCCAACCCGCGCTGCTGCTCTTCGCCGTCGTCCAGTGGCTCACCGGGCGTCGGCGCGCCGCCGGCTTCGCGGGCGGCACCTTCGCCGTCTGTACGGCGCTGGCCTGGGCCGCGATGCCGCGCGACTCGTGGACGTACTGGGTGCACCACATCGGCGGCGCGGGGCTCGGCGGCGCCGCCGACGGGCCGGCCAACCAGTCACTCCACGGCCTTCTGCTGCGCACCGGTCTTGAGGGCCCGGTCGAACTGGCGCTGCTGGCCGTGCTCGCGGGGGGCGTGGTGGCGCTCGGCCTGCGCCGCGCGGTGTTCTACGCCGAGGACGGGCAGCTGCTGCTCTCCGCGGCGATCACCGGCTGTGTGGCGCTGGCCGTCTCGCCCACCTCCTGGCAGCACCAGCAGCTGTGGATCCTGCTCGCCGCCGCCGGCCGGGTGGGCAGGCGGCGCTCGGACCGGCTGGTCTGGCCGGTGTCGGTGGTGCTGGTGATGACGCTCAGCCGCACCGTGCTGATGCCCGACATCGAGCTCCTGGGCCACATCGCGAACAACGGCCCGCTGCTGGCCGCGCTGGCCGCCGCGCTCGTGCTGCCGTTCCTGCCCCGCACCTCGCCGTACTGGGACGACCCGGTCGAGACGCCGACCGCCGAGCGCGAGCGGAGCCGCCTCCGGTGCGTACCGCTGCTGCGCAGCTACCGGCGCCCGCTGACCCGGCCCAATCTGCTGCTCGAGCTGATGCTCATCCGCGTCGGCTACTTCGTCTACTGCTACATCCGCGGCAGCGCGCCCGACCGGCGCTCGCTCGCCGAGGAGAACGGCGGTCAGCTCTTCTCGCTCGAGAGCCGGCTGCACATCGACATCGAGCACTGGTTCAACCAGATCGTGGCCGACGCGCCGTGGCTGCGGGACAGCATGGGCTGGTACTACGCCAAGCTGCACTTCTTCGTGCCGCTGACGCTGCTGGCCTGGCTGTACCTCGTGCGACCCGCGGCCTACCGGTGGGCGCGCGCGCCGCTGGCCTTCGCCACGCTCTTCGCGCTGATCGGCTTCTGGCTCTACCCGCTGGCTCCGCCGCGGTTGATGCCGGGGCTCGGCTTCGTCGACACCACGCACGGTCCGCAGGACCTGGCCAACCCGGACTTCGGCGCGCTCACCAAGCTGTCCAACCAGTACGCGGCCATACCGTCATTGCATGTGGGCTGGTCGCTGTGGAGCGGTGTGGTGATCGCGATGGTGGCGCCCAAGCTGTGGATCAAGCTGCTGGGTCTGATGTACCCGGTGCTGACCACCGTCGTGGTCGTGGGCACCGCCAACCACTATCTGCTGGACGCGGTCGGCGGCGCGGTCGTGGTGTCGTCCGGGTTCGCCCTCCAGTACGCCCTGACCGGCACCGCCCGGATGCCCTCGGCCGACGCGCACGTCACCACGGTGAGCCGGCTCAAGGAGATCCTGGCGCGGGTCGGCGCGAAGGCCGGCCTGGGCGAGCCGGCCAAGGCGGCCGAGCCGGCCAAGGCGGCCGAGACGGTCACGGCGGGCGCGACAGCCAAACCGGCCGAGACGGTCACGGCGTCCGCGACAGCCAAGGCGGCCGAGACGGTCACGGCGGGCGCGGACGGTCGGGACGGTGGACGGCACTCCGGCGACGCGTCCCCGACCGGCTCGTAGCGGCTGCACGGCGTTGCGCTCTCGGGCCGTACCCCGGCCGGCACGGGTCGGGGCGGTCGGGCACGGGTCGGGGCGGACGGGCTGAGGCCCGCCACCGGAAGGCCGGCGGGGCGGCGGTCGGCCGTGCGTGGCCGGTGAGACGCAGGCGGCGTACGTGCCCGATCAGGCGTAGCTGACCCGCAGTTCCTTGATGCCGTTGAGCCAGGCCGAACGGAGCCGGCGGGGCGCGCCGGTGAGCCGGATGTCCGGGATGGCGTCCGCGACGGCGTTGAAGATCAGCCGGATCTCCAGCTCCGCGAGGCTGCGGCCGAGGCAGAAGTGCGGCCCGCCGCCGCCGAAGCCGAGGTGCGGGTTCGGGTCGCGGGTGATGTCGAAGACCTCGGGACGCTCGAAGACCTCCGGGTCGTGGTTGGCGGAGGAGTAGAACAGGCCGACGCGCTGGCCCCGGGTGATCCGCCGACCGCCGAGCTCGGTGTCCCGGGTGGCGGTGCGCTGGAAGGAGACCACCGGGGTGGCCCACCGCACGATCTCGTCGGCGGCCGTGGCCGGGCGCTCGCGCTTGAACAGGTCCCACTGCTCGGGGTGGGTGAGGAAGGCGTGCATGCCGTGGCTGATGGCGTTGCGGGTGGTCTCGTTGCCCGCGACGGCGAGCAGCAGCACGAAGAAGCCGAACTCGTCAGCGCCCAGGTTGCCCTCGTCCTCGGCGGCGACCAGCCGGCTGACGATGTCCTTCGCGGGGCACGCCTTGCGGTCGGCGGCCAGGTTCATGGAGTAGGAGATCAGCTCCATGGCCGCCTCGGTGCCGACCTCCTCGGTGATGGCCAGCTCCGGATCGTCGTACGCCACCATCTTGTTGGACCAGTCGAAGATGCGGGCGCGGTCGTGCTGGGGGACGCCGATCAGCTCGGCGATGGCCTGGAGCGGCAGTTCGCAGGCGATGTCGGTGACGAAGTCGCCGCTGCCGGCCGCCTTGGCGCCGGCCACGATGCGGGTGGCGCGGTCGCGCAGCGCGTCCTCCAGCGCCCGGATGGCGCGTGGGGTGAAGCCGCGCTGGACGATCTGCCGCACCCGGGTGTGCTCGGGCGGATCCATGTTGAGCATGATCAGCTTCTGGGCGTCGATCTGGTCGCGTCGGATGTGCTCGTTGAAGCGGATGATCGCGGTGTTGACATGGGACGAGAACAGCTCGGGCCGGGTGGAGACCTCCTTGACGTCGGCGTGCCGGGTGACGACCCAGTAGCCGTCGTCGTCGAATCCGGCGACGCCGTGCGGCTGGGGGTTCCACCACACCGGGGCGACCTGCCGGAGCCGGGCGAACTCCGGGAGCGGCACGCGGTGCTGGTAGAGGTCCGGGTCGGTGAAGTCGAAGCCGTCGGGTATCCCGTCCGGGGTGCCTGCGGGGGCGCCCTTCGGGATGCCTTCTGGGCTCGCGGGACAGGTCATGGCCACTCCGGATCTGACGAACCATCAGAAGTGCGGAAGTGTCCAGAAGGTAGTGACCGGTTCTGTAAGTGGCAAGTGGGCAGGGCCCGCGCGGTCGTCGGAGGGCGGAGGACGTGGGGTTACCGGTGGTATGTGGGTGCTGCACGACCCTTGCCCCCCGGGGGTGTGCCTCAGCATGCTGGAGGCGGAACTAGAACGCGTACTAATTCGAGGTGTGAGGACGCGAGGAGAGGACCAGTCATGGCCGCCGAACCCGTCATCGTCGACGCCGTGCGCACCCCGATCGGCAAGCGCGGCGGCGCGCTCGCCAACCTCCACCCCGCCTATCTGCTCGGCGAGACCTACCGGGAACTGCTCGCCCGCGTCGGCATCCAGCCGGACTGCGTGGAACAGATCGTCGGCGGCACCGTCACCCACGCCGGGGAGCAGTCCATGAACCCCGCGCGCACCGCCTGGCTGGCCATGGGGCTGCCGTACGAGACGGCCGCCACCACGGTGGACAGCCAGTGCGGCTCCTCACAGCAGGCCAACCACCTGGTCGCCAACATGATCAGCAGCGGTGTCATCGACGTCGGCATCGCCTGCGGGGTGGAGGCGATGTCGCGGGTGCCGCTGGGCAGCGGCTCCAAGCACGGACCCGGCCGGCCCTATCCGGACGAGTGGAACGTCGACCTGCCCAACCAGTTCGAGGCGGCCGAGCGCATCGCCCGCCGGCGCGGGCTGACCCGCGAGGACGTGGACACCCTCGGCCTGCTCTCGCAGCGGCGGGCGGCGGCCGCCTGGGCGGAGGAGCGCTTCAAGCGGGAGACCTTCGCGGTGCAGGTGCCCACCACCGAGGGGGAACAGGCCGCGGGGCAGGGCATGTGGCGACTGGTCGACCGCGACGAGGGGCTGCGCGACACCAGCATGGAGGCGCTCGCCCGACTGAAGCCGGTCATGCCCACGGCCGTACACACCGCGGGCAACTCCTCCCAGATCTCCGACGGCGCCTGCGCGGTGATGTGGGCCTCCAAACGGATGGCCCGCGCGCTCAGGCTCCGCCCCCGGGCCCGTATCGTCGCCCAGGCCCTGGTCGGCGCCGATCCGCACTACCACCTCGACGGCCCGATCGACGCCACGCACGCGGTCCTCGGCAAGGCCGGGATGACGCTCAAGGACATCGACCTGGTCGAGGTGAACGAGGCGTTCGCGTCGGTGACGCTCTCCTGGGCCAGCGTCTTCGGCCAGGACCTGGAGAAGGTGAACGTCAACGGCGGCGCGATCGGCCTCGGTCACCCCGTCGGCGCGACCGGCGCGCGGCTGATCACCACCGCCCTGCACGAGCTGGAGCGGGCCGACAAGGAGTTCGCCCTCATCACGATGTGCGCGGGCGGGGCGCTGGCGGCGGGGACCATCATCCAGCGGCTGTGAGCCACCGTCCCGGGCCCGCTCCCGGGCCGTACGCCGGCAGGGAGAGGCGCTCGGTCCCGGGACGCCCCGCCCGGTCCCGGGAGGCCCGGCCCCGGCGGGCGGTGCGGATCACTCCGGCACGCGCCGCCCGTCAGGGTCGGAGTCGGACGTCGTCGGGCTCGCGGAAGCGACCGGTGCCGCGGACCCGGCCGACGGCGCGGACCGGGCCGACGGCGCGGCCCCGGTCGGCGCCTCGAAGGCCACCGGTGCCTCGAAGGCCGCCCGGCGGGTCGCCCGGCGCAGCGCCTTGAGGATGGTGCCGCCCAGGGTGAGGGTGAGGACCGCGGTGACGATCGCCCGCGGCAGGTCCCAACCGAGCGAGGTGGCCAGGCAGTACGCGACGAAGCGGGCCAGGTTGTCGGGGAGCGGGTCGCCGGGGACGAAGGAGACACTGGACGCCAGGGCGTTGAGATACGGCCAGCCCTGGAGGTTCATCACGGTGCCGTAGAGGACCGACGCGACCGCCCCGTACGCCGCCAGCAGGGCCAGCTCCCCGCGCCCGCGCAGCCGGTGCGGGCCGGGCAGCAGACCCGCGCCCATGGCCACCCAGCCCATGGACAGCATCTGGAACGGCATCCAGGGGCCCACGCCGCCGGTCAGCAGCGCGGAGGCGAACATCGCCAGCGCCCCCAGCACGAAGCCGAAGCCCGGCCCCAGCACCCGCCCGGAGAGCACCATCAGGAAGAACATCGGCTCGATGCCCGCCGTGCCGCCGCCCAACGGCCGCAGGGCGGCCCCAGCCGCCGCCAGCACCCCGAGCATCGCCACCGCCTTGGCGTCCAGCCCGGTGTCGGAGATCGTCGCCACCACCACGGCCAGCAGCAGCGGCAGCAGCGCCGCGAACAGCCAGGGCGCGTCGGCGGAGTGCGCGAGACCCGACTCCGGCGCGGCCAGCAGCGGCCAGCCGAAGGCGACCACTCCGATCGCCGAGATCAGCCCGAGCGCGACGATCGAACGCGGCCCGAGCCGTACGGCCCGCGCCTGCCGGTCGGCGGTCGCACGGTCCCGGGACGGGCGGTCCTGGGACGCGCGATCCTGGGAAGACGGGCGGTCCTGGGTCGGGCGATCCTGGGAAGACGGGCGGTCCTGGGTCGGGCGGTCCTGGGTCGGGCGGTCCTGGGTCGGGCGATCCTGGGAAGACGGGCGGTCCTGGGTTGGGCGGTCCTGGGTTGGGCGGTCCTGGGTCGGGCGGTCCTGGGTCGGGCGGTCCCTGGACGGGCGATCCTGGGTCGGGTGTTCCTGGGATCCGCTCATGCGTCACCCTCCTCGTCCCCCTCCGCCAGCGCCTCCCGCACCTGGCTGACCGTCAGCCAGGGCAGCGGGGCCAGCACCTTCGCCACCTGGGGCGCGAAGGCGGGGGAGGAGACCACGACCTCGGCGGTGGGGCCGTCGGCGACCACCTCGCCGTCGGCCAGGATGACGACCCGGTGGGCGAGCTCGGCGGCGAGTTCGACGTCGTGCGTGGCCAGCACGATGGCGTGGCCGTCCGCCGCCAGCGCGCGCAGCACCTCGGCCAGCCGGGCCTTGGCCGCGTAGTCGAGGCCGCGCGTGGGCTCGTCGAGCAGCAGCAGCGGGGGACGGGCGGTGAGCACCACGGCCAGCGCCAGGGCCAGCCGCTGGCCCTCGGAGAGGTCGCGCGGGTGGGTCGCGTCCAGCACCTCGGGCAACAGCCGGGCGACCAGGGCCCGGCAACTGCCGGGCGCCGCGCCCGCGTCGGCGTCGGCGGCCGCGCACTCGGCGGCCACCGTGTCCGCGTACAGCAGGTCGCGCGGCTCCTGCGGCACCAGCCCGACGTGGCGCAGCAGCCGGGCGGGCGCGGTGCGGTGCGGTTCGGCGCCGGCGGCCCGGACCGAGCCGGCGGCCGGCTCGTGCAGCCCGACGAGCGTGCCCAGCAGCGTCGACTTGCCGGCGCCGTTGCGGCCCATGAGCGCGACCGTCTCGCCGGGGCGGACGGACAGCTCCACCCCGTGCAGCCGCTCGACGCCGCCGCGCCGAACGGACAGCCCGGAGGCCACGCCGACGGGCGCGGCCGGGGCGGGCTCGGGGACGGCGGTCGGCTCCCGGTCCGTGAGCCGCTCGCGCAGCGCGGCGGCCTTGCGGCGGGCGTCCCGTACCGACAGCGGCGGTGGGGTCCAGCCGGCGAGCCGGCCGAGCGCGACGACGGGCGGGTGCACCGGGGAGACCGCCATCAGCTCCGCGGGATCGCCGACCACCGGCGGCCGGCCGGCGCCGGGCAGCAGGATCACCCGGTCCGCGTACTGCACCACCCGCTCCAGCCGGTGCTCGGCCATCAGGACGGTGGTGCCCAGGTCGTGCACCAGCCGCTGGAGGACGGCCAGCACCTCCTCGGCCGCCGCCGGGTCCAGCGCCGAGGTCGGCTCGTCCAGCACCAGGACGCGCGGGTGGGTGGTGAGCACGGAGCCGATGGCCACCCGCTGCCGCTGTCCGCCGGAGAGCGTGGCGATGGGCCGGTCGCGCAGCTCGGTGAGGCCGAGCAGGTCCAGGGTCTCCTCGACCCGACGGCGCATGGTGTCCGCGGGCAGCCCCAACGACTCCATGCCGTACGCCAGCTCGTCCTCGACGGTGTCGGTGACGAAGTGCGCCAGGGGGTCCTGACCCACGGTGCCCACCACGTCGGCGAGCTCGCGCGGGCGGTGGTCGCGGGTGTCGCGGCCCGCCACGGTGACCCGGCCGCGCAGGGTGCCGCCGGTGAAGTGCGGCACGAGTCCGGAGACGGCGCCCAGCAGGGTCGACTTCCCCACCCCCGACGGCCCCACCAACAGACACAGCTCCCCCTCGGGGACGGTCAGATCCACCCCCTGGAGGGCGGGGGCGGGGGCGTCGGCGTAGGTGACCGAGACGTCCTCGAAGCGGATCACGGCGTGGTCTCCTTCGGGTCGGCCTCCCCGCGGTCGGCCTTTCGGGTGCGTACGGACGGCTTCCGGGTGCGCACGGACGTGGGGTGCGCGCCCATGCGCGGTGGGGGCGGCGGGGCCGCGAAGGCGGGGACCAGCCCGAGCAGCACCGACAGCGCGGGCCACAGGGGGAGGGTGGGTGCGGTGAGCGGGACCGCGGGCGGGTGCAGCGCCTCGGGCGCGTACGAGGACGCCCAGATCATCAGGAGCGCCACAGCCGCCCCCGACCCGGAGACCAGCCAGGCCCGGGCGCCCCAGGGGTCGGGACGGTAGCGGGTGCGGACCGTGCGCCGGCGGCCCAGCCACAGCCCGCCGAGGGCGGCGCCGAGCCCGGCCAGCAGCAGCGGCAGCCCGTAGCCGGCGCCCTCCGCGGCCAGCAGCCCGTAGCTGCCGGCGCAGACGCCGAGCAGGCCGCCGAGGGTGAGGGCGGTGGTGGTGTGCCGCACGACGGTCGGCACCTGGGCCGTGCGGCCGTAGCCGCGCGCGTCCATCGCCGCGGCCAGCGCCACCGAGCGCTCCAACGCCCCCTCCAGCACCGGCAGCCCGACCTGGAGCAGCGCCTTCACGCCACGGGTGGGGCGGCCGCGCAGCCGGCGCGTGGCGCGCAGCCGCCGCACGTCGGAGACGAGGTTCGGCGCGAAGGTCAGCGCCACGACCACGGCCACGCCCGCCTCGTAGAGCGCGCCGGGGAGGGACTTCAGCAGCCGGGCCGGGTTGGCGAGCGCGTTCGCGGCGCCGACGCAGATCAGCAGGGTGGCCAGCTTCAGCCCGTCGTACAGCGCGAAGAGCAGCCCCTCCGCCGTCACCCGGCCACCGAGCCGCACGCCCTGGGCCCACTCCGGGAGCGGCACCTCGGGCAGCGTGAACAGGACCCGGGTTCCCGGGATCGGCGATCCCAGGAAGACCGCGAACCCCAGCCGGATCGCCAGCACGACCAGGCCCAGCCGCAGGAACGCCGCGTACGACCGGGCCCACGGCGCGTCCGTCCGCCGCACCGCCACCACATACCCGGCGACCGCGATCAGCAGCCCGAGCAGCAGCGGATTGGTCGTCCGTGAGGCCGCGGTCGCCAGCCCCAGCGCCCACAGCCACCAGGCCCCGGCGTGCAGCGCGTCGCGGCGTGCGCCGGTCGGCTCCCGGCGCGCGAGGACGCGACGGGGGCGGGGGAGCGTCGGCCGGGTCGCCGGCCGGGTCGCCGGCCCGGCGAGGGGCGCGGACGCGGTGCCGCGGCGGGACGCGGGGGTGGTCTCGTCGGTCATGCGCGGCGGCGACGGGCCTGCCAGAGGGCGGCGGCGCCGAGGGCGACGACGGCGGTGACGCCGCCGATCAGACCGGCGGACGGGCCCTCGTCCCGGTTCTCCGACGCGTGCTTCGAGGCGCCGGACCTCTCGGCCTTCGCACCGGCGCCGGCCTCGGCCAGCTCGCCGCAGCCCGTCGCCGGGTAGCCGGCGATGCCGCACAGCATCGCCGAGGAGTCGTAGCGCAGCGGCTTGGCGACGGCGGCCAGCGCCTCGGCGGCGCTCGCCGAGCCGTCGACCCGGGCGCACTCCGTACGGGCCCGGGGCGGGGTCTCGTCGCCCGGCGCGTCGGCGGCAGTGCCGAAGTCCAGGACGATCGCGACCCGCTTGCTGCCCGCCTTCGCGGGCGTGTCCGCACAGATCGTGTCGAAGTCGGCGGTGCCTCGCGGGCGGGTGGCGTCGCCGGAGTCCTCGCTCACGGCGAACCGGAAGCCCACGGTGTCACCGTCGCCGGGCCGCGCGGTCGACGGCCCCTCCGTGGCGTACGTCCAGGAACCGCCCTCCCGCTGCCAGAAGGACCAGTAGCGGTACCCCTGAGCATGGGCGGGAGCCGCCGCGCCGACCACAAGCAGCAACAGCCCGAGCGGCGCGCCGAGGAGCGCGCCGAGCCGGACGGCCCGCGGCGCGGCGGCCCGACGGCGGCCGGGACCCGCGTCCTGGACGCGGCGGGGCGGTACGGGTGTGGGGTCCGCCGGCCGGGCGGCGGGCGCGGCGGACCGTCGGGCGGCACGCGCGGCGGTCCGTCGGGCCGTGGCCGCCATCAGAACTGCTGCTTCTTCCTGCCGCTGAGCAGGAAGCCGATGCCGACGCCGGCGATCAGACCGATACCCACGACCCACCACAGGCTGATGCCGCCCTCGTCGTCCTTCTTCTCCTCGCCGTCCCGCGTGGCGTCGGAGTGGTCGCCGTCCGCCGCCGGCTTGAGGCCGGTGGCGTTCAGCTGGCGCACCAGGTCGGTGCCGCCGAAGTCGCGGGGGTCGATGCCGGCGGCGTGGGCGGCCAGGATCAGCTTGGCGAGCGCGCCCGGCTTGTCCTTGGCCCAGGTGACCGCGCCGTTGTCCTTGTTCTCCAGCCAACGCATGGGGCCCGCGGCCGCCGTGCGGTGCTCGCCCGCGGAGAGCGCCACGACCGCGTCGGCGGTGCCGCCGAAGTCGGCCTGCTTCTCCTGGCCCGGCATGCTGGACGGCAGGTGGTCGCCGTTCTTCTCCAGGGTGGCGGCGAGGTACGCGGACGCGGCCTCCGCGGCGTCGCCCGGCTCCCGCGCGCCGTCCTCGTCGTCCTTGACGCCCTGGTCGGCGCCCTGGCAGTCCAGCGGCTCGACGGGCTCGTCCTCCGCCTTGTCGCCCTTGCCGGCCGGCGTCACCACGAAGCCCTCGCCCTCGGCGGCGAGCGCGCCCGCGGCGGTGGCCAGGGCGTTCGGACGCAGGGCGCCCTTGTCGGGCAGGTAGGCGAAGGCGCCACGCTCGCCGGCCTTGGCCTCGCAGCCCAGCTGGAGCGCGAGCAGCGCGGCGTACGGCGACTTGCCGCCCTTCTTCGACACCGTCTTGGCCGGGTCCTGGCCGACGGCGGCCAGGGCGCCGATCGCGGCGGAGGTGGAGTTGGCGTCGCTGGGGCCACCCGGGTTCATGCCCCAGCCGCCGTCCGCGTTCTGGTGCTTCTTGAGCCAGCCGACGCCCTTCTCGACCACGGCGCGGCGCCCACCGACCGCGGCCAGGGCCTGCACGGCGGCCGCGGTGGCGTCGGTGAACTCGCCCTTCTTGGCGTCGCACGGGGTCGCCGTCTCATGGCGGAAGGCGGGGAAGCCGCCGTCGGCACACTGCTGCCCGGCCAGCCAGTCGACGGCCGCGTCGGCCGGCGTGACGCCGACCGCGTGCTGCGCCAGCAGGGCCAGGGACTGCCGCCACACGCCGTCGAAGGTCGGGTCCGTGGTCCCGTAGAGGCCCCGCGGGAGCGAGGACTCCTTCGGCGCGGGCTTCGGGCTGTCGGCGAACGCCGCGGGGGCGGCGGCCGCGCCCAGCACGGCGGAGACGGCCAGGGCCGCGGCGCTGCGGCGTACGTTCATCGGGACGATGCCTCTCGGTGGATGATCACTGCGTGGCTGGACGGCGGCGCCGGGCTCAGCCTCGCAACTCTAACCGGCGCCCCCCACCGGGCCGGCGGGCAGTGGCCCCCGCTCCGCCCTCGCGCGAGCCGTGCGCCACCCCTCGGGCTGAGCGCCCCCGGGGCCTTCGGTCGGGCCATCGCCCCGAGCCTCGCCATCGCCCCGAGCCCGGTGCCGGGCGTCGGCTCGTCAGCCCCGGGCTTTCGGCCTGGTCATGTCCTCTGGTTCCGTGATGTCGGGCGTCGGCTCGATCCATCTCGTCGACCCCCGCCCCGACCCCGGCGCTCCCGTCCGCCCGGCCCTCGACCGGCCCGTCCGACCGGCTCGCGTGGGCGCCCGCGTGGCATTGCCCCCTCCGGCGGGAGCTGCTATCGAATCTGATGCAGCGTCAGATTCTGGCCCATCCGGGAGGCGGCGGCCATGAGCGACCCCAGCGCGCACGACGCACACCGCGCACACCACGCACACGAGGCGCCCGACGCACGCGACCTGATCGAGCACCGGCGGCTCTGGATCGGCGGTGAGCTGGTCGACCCCGCCGGGACGAGCGCGATCGAGGTCGTCTCGCCGCACTCGGAGCAGGTCATCGGGCGGGTGCCGCACGCCTCGCGGGAGGACGTGGACCGCGCGGTCGCGGCCGCGCGCGTCGCGTTCGACGACGGGCCGTGGCCGCGGACCCCGCCCGGGGAGCGGATCGAGGTCGTCGGTCGGATCAAGGACGCCTTCGCCGCCCGCCACGAGGAGATCGCTCGGACGATCAGCGCGCAGAACGGCAGCCCGTACTCCTGGAGCGTGCTGGGGCAGGCGCTGGGTTCCCTCATGGTGTGGGAGGCCGCGCTCCGGGTGGCCCGGGATTTCCGGTACGAGGAGCCGCGGGCCGGGATCCTGGGGCCGCTGCTGGTGCGGCGGGAGCCGGTCGGGGTGGTGGCGGCGGTGATCCCCTGGAACGCCCCGCAGTTCGTCGCCGCCTCCAAGCTCGCCCCCGCGCTGCTGGCCGGCTGCCCGGTGATCCTCAAGCCCGCGCCGGAGGCCCCGCTCGACTCGTACCTCCTGGCCGAGATCGCCGCCGAGGCCGGGCTGCCGCCCGGTGTGCTGTCGGTCCTGCCGGCGGGGAGCGAGACCGGGGAGTACCTAGTCGGGCATCCGGGGGTGGACAAGGTCTCCTTCACCGGCTCGATCCCCGCGGGGCGGCGGGTCATGGAGCTGGCCGCGCGGCAGCTGACGCGAGTCACCCTGGAGCTGGGCGGGAAGTCGGCGGCGATCATCCTGCCGGACGCCGACCTCGACGCCGCCCTCGGGAACATCGTGCCCAACGCGTGGATGAACAACGGCCAGTCCTGTGTGGCCCTGACCCGGGTGCTGGCGCCGCGCGGCCGCTACGACGAGATCGCCGAGCGGCTCGCAGCCGCGGCCTCCGCGCTGGTCGTCGGGGACCCGCTGGACCCCGCCACCCAGGTCGGCCCGCTGGTCACGCGGCGCCAGCAACGACGCTCGCTCGACTACATCGCCAGCGGACAGCGGGAGGGCGCCAAGGTGCTGGCCGGCGGCGGGCGCCCGGCGGCGCCGGAGACCGGGTGGTACGTCGAGCCGACGCTGTTCGGAGAGGTCGGCGGCGCCATGCGGATCGCCCGTGAGGAGATCTTCGGCCCGGTGATCTGTCTGCTGCCGTACGAGGACGAGGAGGACGCGGTGCGGATCGCCGAGGACTCCGACTACGGGCTCTCCGGCAGCGTCTGGACGGCGGACCTGGAGCACGGGGTCGAGATCGCCCGGCGCATCCGCACCGGCACCTTCTCGGTGAACACCTTCAGCCTCGACATGCTCGGTCCCTTCGGCGGCTACAAGAAGTCCGGTCTCGGGCGGGAGTTCGGCCCCGAGGGGTTCGCCGACTACATGGAGCTCAAGACCATCCACCTGCCCCAGGACGGCGGCGTGCGACTGCCGGCGGACCTCGGCGGCGCGGGCGACTCGGGTGCGGCGGGCGCGGCCGGCGACGTCGGTGACGCCGGCGACCGGGACGGCGCGGGCGGCGCGGGTGGGGCGGAGTCGACGGGCGGCGCCGCCGGCGGACGGACGGGCTGAGGGATGGCGGACCGCTGGCGGGCGGCCGTGGACCAGGGGCTCTGCGTCGGTTCGGGCCTGTGTGTGAGCACCGCCCCGCACGCCTTCCGGCTGGACGGCGCCACGCGCCGCTCCCGCCCCGTGACCCCCGAGGTCGAGGCGTCGGACGCGGTGCTGGCGGCGGCGGAGGGGTGCCCCGTGGAGGCCATCGTGCTGCGCCTCGGCGACGGCGGAGAGCCGGTATTCCCACCCGCCGAATAGCGGAACGTGAGATATTGGCCAAAGATTCTTGGTACAGTTGCGCGATTTCTCGGGACTTCTCGTGTGCGTCGCGCGCTCCCCTTCCGCCACGCCTCCGTCGCGTCTCAAGTGTTACTCATGCGTACCGCACGGTCCCTTCGTGACGGATGTGACTGTTCCCCTTCCGGCGTCCATGGAAATCTCATTTCCCGGAGCAGCCGAGGGGGAACGATATGGACAAGCGGTACGAGGTCTTCTGTCTTGCGGACAGGTATTTCTACGAGACCCCCGACCGTCTGTCCGGCGGCCGCCCCGGAGCCGTGGAGAGCAGCGGTTTCTACGAGGCCGCCCAGCGCCCGGTGCCCGACGGTTGGAAGACGTCCGTCTCCGGAGACTGGTTACACGTCAATCCGGTGACGGCGGAGGGCGCGCCGCGCCCCGGCCGGCCGCTCCAGGGCTGGAAGATCCATGTTTCGGCCTGTCTGGAGAACGCGGAGAAGGCCGCCGCCAAGGTCTGGGACTATTGCGTCCCCCGAGAAATCCCCTTCAAATTCGTGCCCACCCGGCATGCGCTGCACCTGCGGAACTCGAAATACGCCGGGCGCGGTTCGAGCGGGAAGTTCGCCACCCTCTATCCGGCGGACGAGAGGGAACTCCACACCGTTCTCCGGGAGCTGGGGGAGCTGCTCGACGGCGAGCCCGGCCCGTACATCCTCACCGACCTGAGGTGGCACCAGGGCCCGCTGTACGTCCGCTACGGCGGCTTCGCCCACCGCTACTGCGTGGACGGCGCGGGTGGCGGCGCGCTGGTCCCGGCCATCGAGGACGCGTCGGGCCGGCTGGTCCCCGACCGCAGGGACCCGACCTTCCACGTCCCCGAGTGGGTGACGCTTCCGGACTTCCTCAAGCCGCATCTGGCCGCCCGCAACGCCACCACCGTCGGCGACCTGCCGTACCGCATCGAGCGGGCGCTGCACTTCTCCAACGGCGGCGGCGTCTACGAGGGCCGCGACACCCGGACCGGGGAGCGCGTGGTGCTCAAGGAGGCGCGGCCGCACGCCGGGCTGGCCTCCGACGGGGCGGACGCCGTGGCCCGGCTGGAGCGCGAGAGGACGGCGCTGGAGCGGCTGTCCGGGCTGGGCGTCGCGCCCGAGGTCCGGGACTGGTTCACCCTGGGCGACCACCGCTTCCTGGTGATGGACCACCTGCCCGGTCAGACCCTCAACTCCTTCTTCGCGCGCCGTCATCCGCTGCTCGCCGTCGACCCGGAGCCCGAGGCCGTCGCCGCCTACACGCGCTGGGCGATGACCATCCACGACGCCGTGGAGGAGGCCGTCGCCGCCGTGCACGGCCGGGGCGTGGTCTTCAACGACCTGCACATGTTCAACATCATGGTCGCGCCCGACGAACAGTCCGTGACCCTGCTGGACTTCGAGGCCGCCGCGCACATCGGCGAGAACCGGCGCCAGGTCATCGCCCACCCCGGCTTCATCGCCCCCGCGGACCGCACCGGCTTCGACGTCGACCGCTACGCGCTGGCCTGTCTCCGGCTCGCCCTCTTCGTCCCGATGACCTCGCTGCTGGTGGTGGACCGCGCCAAGGCGGCCCACCTGGCCGAGGTCGCCGCCACGCAGTTCCCGGTGGACCGAGCGTTCCTCGACGAGGCGGTCCGGGTGATCACCGGCCATGAGCGGGGAGGCGCGAGCACGGCCGCGGGGCCCCGTGCGCGTACGGGAGCCGTGACCCGTACGCCCACGGCACCGCCGACGGAGGCGCCCGGGAGCGCCGAGGCGCCGACCGTGGACGGGCCCCCGGAGGCGACCTCCGAGGGCGCGGACGCCACGTCAGACCGCGTCTCCGGCACCGCGGGTGCCGTGTCAGGTGGCATGTCCGGCGCGGTGGTCGCCACGTCCGGCGCCGTGGGCGCCGCGTCCCGCGGTGCCGTGGCGGCCCCCGCACCGGAGCCGTATCTCCCCGTCGACCCCGCCGACTGGCCGCTCAGCCGGGACTCGATGGCGCGCGCCATCCGCGCCTCGGCCAGCCCGGAGCGGGACGACCGGCTGTTCCCCGGCGACGTCGCGCAGTTCGGCGACGGGGGCGGCCTGGGTGTGGCGCACGGCGCGGCGGGTGTCCTCTACGCCCTCGAACGCACCGGCGCCGGGCGCTACGAGGCGGGCGAGGAGTGGCTGCTCGCGCACACCGCCCCGCCGCCGCTCGGCACCCCGCTCGGCTTCTACGACGGACTGGGCGGCGTCGCCTACGTCCTGGAGCGGCTCGGCCACACCGAGCGTGCCCTGGAGCTCGTCGACCGCGTCCTCGCCGAGAAGTGGCAGCGGCTCACCCCCGATCTGCACGGCGGCGTCGCCGGCCTCGGCCTCGCCTTCGACCACCTGGCCCGCGCCACCGGCGAGAGCGCCCTGGCCGACCGGGCCGCGGAGGCCACCCGGCTGCTCGCCGACCGGTTCACCGCCGACGAGCCCGACGCCGACACCGACGCCCGGGACGGCGCGGGCGCACGGCGCGGCGGCGCCAAGGGGCGGGCCGGACTGCTGTACGGCGCCAGCGGCCCGGCCCTGCTCTTCCTACGGCGCTACGAGCACGACCGCGACCCCGCCCTGCTCGACCTCGCGGCCGCCGCACTCCGCCGCGACCTGGACCGCTGCGTGCCGGACCGCCACGGCACCCTCCTCGTCGACGAGGGCGTGCGCACCATGCCCTACCTCGGTGGCGGCAGCGTCGGCATCGGCATGGTGCTCGACAGCTACCTGGAACATCGCGCCGACGAACGCTTCGAGGCGGCCCGCGCCGCGATCACACCCGCCGCTCGACTGCGCTACTACGCCCAGCCGGGCCTGTTCAACGGGCGTGCCGGAATGGTGCTGCACCTCAGCCGCACCAGCACCCCCGGCACCGAGCCCGCGCAGCTCGCCGCCCAAGCGGAGCGACTGGCCTGGTACGGCATGCCGTACCAGGGCCACCTCGCCTTCCCCGGCGACCAGATGATGCGCCTCTCCATGGACCTGGGCACCGGAACCGCGGGCTGCCTGCTCGCCCTCGGCGCGGCACGGCACACCGAGCCGGTCGGACTGCCCTTCCTCCCGCCGCCGCGGCGGCCCCAGAGCCGGCCCCATCCAGGGGTCGAAACCGAGTAAGTGCGAGGAGCTCGAACCCGAGCCTCCCGTCCCCACGGAAGAAACCACGAAAGGACACGACCACCATGGCCCTTCTCGACCTGCAGAGCCTGGAGACCCCCCAGTCCGACCACAGCGGCGGCGACCAGAGCAGCCTGAGCCTGCTGGCCTGCGACAAGCACAGCTCTAACAGCTTCCTGCTCTGCCTGTGATCTGACGGGCCTCTGTGCCGCGGCCCCGGGTGAAGTCACGCCACCCGGGGCCGCACTCCCGTCGCCGCCCCTCCCGGACGCCGGCGGTCGCCACCCGTAGGCCGACGAACCGGGTGCGACGTCGACACCAGGACCCACGGACGCGAGGACCACCGCGCATGGCCGCCGCCCCCCGCACGCGCTCCGCCCGCTCCCACGCCGGCCGTACCGGCCACCACATCGGTACCCGCCCGCCCGCCGACGCCGCCCTCGCCGACGCCGCGCCCGCGGACGCCGGGGCCCCCGCCGCCCGCGCCGGCGACCGCCTGCTATGGGGCACACTGCGGCACAACGCCGCCCGCGCGGCCGCCATCTGTCTGCTCACCACCTCCTCGGCCGCCGCCGCGCTCGCCATGCCCGCGGTCCTCGGCCACACCCTCGACCTGCTGCTGGGCGACCCCGACGCGGCACGGACCCGGCACTGGATCGCCCTGTGCGCCGCGCTGACCGGCCTGATCGTGGTCCTGGACGCCCTCGACGGGCTGCTCACCGGCACCACCAACGCCCGCTCCACCGCCTGGGTGCGCGGCCGGTTGCTGCGCCACACCCTGGCCACCGGCCCCCGCCCGGACGGGCTCGCCCCCGGTGACGTCGTGGCCCGACTCGTCGGCAACGCCGCTCACGCCGGCACCGCCCCCGCGGCGCTGGCCGCCGCCCTCGCCGCCGTGATCACCCCCGTCGGCGGCCTGGTCGCCCTCGCCCTGATCGATCCGTGGCTCGCCGTGGCCTTCCTGCTCGGTCTGCCCCTGCTCGCCGTCCTGCTGAAGTCGTTCGTCCGGCACACCACGGACAGCGTGGCCCGCTACCAGCACAGTCAGGGCGAGATCGCGGCCCGGCTGACGGAGGCGCTGCGCGGCGCCCGCACCATCGCCGCCGCCGGAACCGCGGAGCGGGAGCGGGCCCGGATCCTCCAGCCGCTGCCCGAACTCGCCCACCAGGGCCATCGCATGTGGCGGGTGCAGGGCCGCTCCACGGCGCAGGCCGCCGCCCTGGTGCCGCTGTTGCAGATCGCCGTGCTCGCCGTCGCCGGAAGCCGGCTGGTGGCCGGCGAACTGACCGTCGGCGGCCTGCTGGCCGCCTCCCGCTACGCCGTCCTGGCCACCGGCTTCGGCGCCCTCGTCGGCCACCTCAACGGCCTGGTCCGCAGCCGCGCCGCCGCCCGCCGGCTCGGCGACGTCCTCGCCGTGCCCACCACGGCCTACGGCACCCGCGCCCTCCCCACCCCCCACGCGCGGGGTCCGGTGGGCCGGCCGAACCCCGCGGAGCCCGGGTGGCCGTCGGGGCGGCGTCTTCCGCTCCCGCCGGCGCAGCCGCTCGCGCCTCAGGTCGGCGATCTCGCCCCGCCCGCGCGGGGGCCGGTGGGCCTGCCGAACGCCGCGGAGTCCGGGTGGCCGTCGCCTGAGCCCGGTTGGCCGTCGGGGTGGCGCTTTCCGTACCGGCCGTCGCGGCCGCCCGCGCCTCAGGTCGACCATGCGCCGCCGGCTTCCCCGGGCTCGCCGCCCGGGGCCCCCGCGGAGCCCGCGCCGGGGCCGGTGGGCCGGCCGGACCCCGCGCAGCCTGGGTGGCCGTCGGGGCGGCGCTTTCCGTACGCACCGGCGCAGCCGCTCGCGTCTCAGGCCGACCACGTCGCGCGGCGTCCGCCCGGGGCGCGTCCGCCGGGGACGTTGGAGATGCGCGGGGTCGGGGCCATGCGTGGTGGTCGCGTCGTCCTCCATGACGTCGACCTGTGGGTGCCCGGTGGGAGTTCGGTGGCCGTCGTGGGCCGTTCGGGTAGCGGCAAGTCGGTGCTGGCGGCCTTGGCCGGTCGGCTGGCCGACCCTGATCGCGGCCGGGTGCTGCTCGACGGGGTGCCCCTGCCGGAGCTTCGCCACGACGTGCTGCGCCGTGCCGTCGGCTACGCCTTCGAACGCCCGGCGCTGTTGGGCGACACCCTGGGCGACACCATCGCCCTGGGCCTGGACGAGCCCCCGCCCGCGCGGGTCGCCGCGGCCGCCCGCGCGGCCTGCGCCGACGAGTTCATCCGGCTGCTGCCGGGCGGCTACGCCACCCCGTGCGCGGCCGCCCCGCTCTCCGGTGGCGAGGCGCAACGACTGGGTCTGGCCCGCGCGTTCGCGCACGACGGACGGGTCCTCGTCCTGGACGACGCGACCTCCAGCCTGGACACCGTCACCGAGCGCCGCGTCGTCCGCGCCCTCTCCGACCCGGCCACCCGACGCACCCGGCTGGTCGTCGCCCACCGCGCCGCGACGGCCGCCCGCGCCGACCTGGTGGCCTGGCTGGACGGCGGGCGGCTGCGGGCCGTGGCCCCGCACGCCGAGCTGTGGCGAGACCCGTCCTACCGCGCGGTGTTCACCGAGGACCGCGATGGCTGAGCCGCGCGGCGCGGAGACCCGCGCCGGGCGTCGCCCCGCCGGGCGCGGCGCACGGCGCCGCTCCGGGGGCGGCGCGTGGCGCCCCGCCCGGCGCGACACTGGGCGCCCCGCTGGGCGCCATGCCGCGCCCTCCGCCGGGCGCGCCGCCGAGGTGTGGCGCCATCTGCGCCGCGAACGCGCCGTGCTCGCCCGGCTGGCGGCCTGGTCGGTGCTGGAGGCCGGGCAGACGTTCCTGACCGGCTACGCCCTCGCGCGTGCCCTGGACGACGGCTTCCTGGCGGGCGAGCGGGGCGTCGGCCTCGGCTGGCTGGCCGTCGCGGCGCTCGCCGTCGTCGTCGGCGCGTACGGCACCGGGCGCGTCTACCGCGCGGTGGCCGCGCTCGTCGAGCCGCTGCGCGACGCGCTGGTGCGCCGCGTCGTCGAGCGGGCGCTGCGGGAGTCCGCGCGGGACGGCGCGCCCGGCACCGGCGACGCCGCCGTATCGCGCCTCACCCACCAGGTGGAGATCGCCCGCGACACCTTCGCCGGACTGGTGATGGTCTCGCGTGCCTTCGTCTTCACCGCGGCCGGCGCGCTGATCGGTCTCTGCTCGCTCGCCCCGGAGCTGTTGCTGGTCGTCCTCCCGCCGCTGCTGCTCGGCATCGGGCTCTTCGTGGCGACCCTGCGACCGCTGGCCCGCCGCCAGGAGGCGTTCCTGGTGGCGGACGAGACCATCGCCGAGTCCCTGGGCGGCGTCGCCGCCGGGCTGCGCGACATCACCGCCGCGGGGGCCGAGGAGCGGATCGCGGCGCGGTCCGACGCGCACATCGAGAGCGAGGCCCGCGCGGCGCGCGCCCTGGCCCGCTGGGGGGTGCTGCGGGTCGTCGCCGTCGCGGTCGGCGGTCGGCTGCCGGTCGTCCTGCTCCTGGTGGCCGGCCCGTGGCTGCTCGACCACGGGGTGACCGCGGGCGCCCTGGTGGGCGCGTTCGTCTACCTGACACAGTCGCTGCTGCCCGCCCTGCAGAGCCTCATGCACGCCCTGGGCACCGGCGGCTCCCGACTGGCCGTGGTGCTGCGACGACTGTCCGGACCGCGGGAGCCGGCAGACCACGGGCGTCCCCCGCGGTCGGCCGCCGAACCCCCCGCCGCCTCCGCCGAGGCGCCGCCCGCCGTCGAGCTCCGCGCGGTCTCCTTCGCGTACGGCGAGTCGGCCGCCCCCGTCGTGGCGGGGCTGGACCTCACCGTCCCGGCCGGCGGGCACCTGGCCGTGGTCGGGCCGAGCGGCATCGGCAAGTCCACGCTGGCGGGTCTGATCGCCGGCGTGTTGGAGCCGCGCGGCGGGGAGATCCGGGTGTGCGGGCGGCCGGTGCGGGGCGACGCCGCGCCCCACGCGACCGGGCTGCGCGTGCTGATCCCGCAGGAGGCGTACGTCTTCTCCGGCACCCTCGGCGACAACCTGCGCTATCTGCGCCCGGATCCGGTGCCGGAGGCGGAGCTGGCGGCCGCGGCGGCGGCGGTGGGCCTGGACGGGCTCGCGGAGCGGCTGGGCGGGTCGGAGGCGGTCCTGGACCCGGCCGCCCTCTCCGCGGGCGAGCGCCAGCTGATCGCGCTGGGCCGGGCGTATCTCTCGTGCGCGCCGGTGGTCCTGCTGGACGAGGCCACCTGCCATCTGGACCCGGCGGCGGAGGCCCGGGTGGAGCGGGCCTTCGCCCGGCGGCCGGTCCCACCCGGTCCCCACGGCGTTCCGGACGCCGCGCGTCCCACCCGCACCACTCTGGTCGTCATCGCCCACCGGGCCGCCTCGGCCCGCCGCGCCGACCGGATCCTGGTGCTGGACGGCCGGCGGACGGACTGCGGACGCCACGCGGAGCTGCTGGAGCGCTCGGCGCTCTACCGGGATCTGGCCGGGGACTGGAGTGGGGAGGAACTACACCCAGCCGGCGCCGCGCGATATGCGGATCGCGTCGACGCGGTTGCGCGCCCCGGTCTTGCGGGTGATGGCGGCCATGTAGTTGCGCACGGTCCCGTTGGACAGGTGCAGGCTGTTCGCGATCTCGGCGATGGAGGCGCCCCCGGCGGCCAGTGACAGCACGCTCAGTTCGCGCTGGGTCAGCGGGATCTCGGCGGCCTGGAGAAAGCCGAAGCCGAGGGAGTCGTCGACGTAACGTTCCCCCTTGGCGACATGGCGGATGCCGTCCAGCAACCGGCCCGGCGGAGCGTCCTTGTTGACGAAGCCGAGGGCGCGCGCCTCGTAGGCGCGCCGCAGCGGACCCGGCCGTTTCGGGTTGGCCAAAACCAGTAGGGGGCGCCCCTCCTCCTCGCCGCGGCGCCCGGTGCGACCCGCCAGCCGGCCCAGACTCTCCACCAGCGCGGCCCCCACCACACCGGTGCAGTCCGTGTCGACGACGCACACATGCGGCTTCAGCAGCCGCGCCCGGCCGTCCGCCTGGTCCCAGGGTGTTTCGATCACCTCGATATCCGGTTCGGCCGCGATCAGCGCCGCCAGCGCGGATCGCAGCAGACGCGAGTCGTGCACAAGAAGTACCCGGATCACTCTCTGCCCCTCCTGGCCCGCGGCGACCGGTGTGTGCCGAGGGCCCGTTCATGGATACCGGTCCGGGCGGTGTCATGGACGCGAAAATCGAGCCATAGCGGGGCGTGGGGGCGCATTCAAGCCTTGGCAGCGCTTAAACGGTCGTGTAATGCGCCCCGTGCGCCCCCATGCCTCGGTCAGTGCGGGGCGGTGAAGTCGATGAGTCGACAGGCCGTCTCGATGTCGATCTTGACCTGGGCGATGGAGGCACGCCCGGACAACCAGGTGATCAGAGCCGAGTGCCAGGTGTGCTCGATGACGCGGACCGCGGAGAGCTGCTCGGCGGTCGGGGGGCCGGCCAGCCGCATGGCGTCCAGGATGATCGCGGTGGTGAGCCGCGAGACGGCGTCCACCTCCGGGCTCACCGACCGGTCGGCGAAGGTCAACGCCCGCACCATCGCGTCCGCCAGATGCGGCTCGCGCTGCAACGCGCGGAACGCCCGCATCAGCGTCCGCGCCACCCGCGCGGACGGCTCCACCTCCGTGGGCGGGCGCTTGCGCAGCGTCTCGTGCAGCTGCTGCAACTGGTCCTGCATGGTGGCGACGAGCAGATGGACCTTGGAGGGGAAGTACCGGTAGAGCGTGCCGAGAGCCACGCTGGACAGCTCCGCCACCTCGCGCATCTGCACCGCGTCGAACCCGCCGCGGCTGGCCAACTGCGCGCTGGCGTGCAGGATCCGGCGACGGCGCGCCTCTTGCCGTTCGGTCAGCTGCAGGGGGGCTGGCTTGGCTTCTGCGGTCATCTGTCCTACTTCGGTGCGTTCCGTCTGCAGGCTGCGGACACCGTGCATGATGGCAGGTGCGGGGTCTGTCTGCGTACCCGAAACCGCACCGGACCACCGGCCCTCGGGCCGTCCCGGCCGCCCTCGCCCGCGCCCGCCGCCCGTGACCAAGGTGAAACTTGTTCTAGCCAGCGGCTTGCGGCTACGCTCCCGCTGAACTGCACCGAGAGGGGGGCCGCGAGTGACCAGCGACAGCCCGCTGCGCATCGCGCTGCTCACCTACAAGGGAAACCCGTTCTGCGGCGGCCAGGGCGTCTACGTGCGCCACCTGTCGCGCGAGCTGGCCCGGCTGGGCCACCACGTCGAGGTCATCGGCGCCCAGCCCTACCCGGTCCTGGACGACGGGGTCACCCTCACCGAGCTGCCCAGCCTCGACCTCTACCGCCAGCCGGACCCGTTCCGCACCCCGCGGCGCGAGGAGTTCCGCGACTGGATCGACGCCCTGGAGGTCGGCACCATGTGGACCGGCGGCTTCCCGGAGCCGCTCACGTTCAGCCTCCGCGTCCGCCGCCACCTCGCCTCCCGCCGCGGCCAGTTCGACGTCGTGCACGACAACCAGACCCTGGGCTACGGCCTGCTGGCTCTGGACAGAATCGGTTTCCCGCTGGTCACCACCGTGCACCACCCCATCACCGTCGACCGGCGGCTGGAGCTGGACGCGGCCGCCGACTGGAAGCGCCGGCTGTCCGTGCGCCGTTGGTACGGCTTCACCCGGATGCAGAAGCGCGTCGCGGGCCGGCTGCCCTCCGTCCTCACCGTCTCCGGCTCCTCCCGCCGGGAGATCGTCGACGACCTCGGGGTGCGCCCGGACCGCGTCCACGTCGTGCCCATAGGCGCCGACACCCGACTCTTCTCCCCGGACCCCGCCGTCGCCGAGGTCCCCGGCCGGATCGTCACCACGTCCAGCGCGGACGTGCCCCTCAAGGGGCTGGTCCACCTCGTCGAGGCGCTCGCCAAGGTCCGCACCGAACACCCCGACGCCCACCTCGTGGTGGTCGGCAAGCAGCCCCAGGAGGGCCCGGTGGCCACCGCGATGGCGACCTACGGGCTCGACGGCGCCGTGCGGTTCGTCAAGGGCATCAGCGACGCCGAACTGGTCGACCTGGTGCGCAGCGCCCAGATCGCCTGCGTCCCCTCCCTCTACGAGGGCTTCTCGCTGCCCGCCGCCGAGGCCATGGCCACCGGCACCCCGCTGGTCGCGACCACCGGCGGCGCCATCCCCGAGGTCGCCGGACCCGACGGCGAGACCTGCCTGGCCGTGCCGCCCGGCGACGCCGGGGCGCTCGCCACCGCGCTCACCCGGCTGCTCGGCGACGCCGAACTGCGCCGCCGGCTCGGTGGCGCGGGCCGCGAGCGGGTGCTGCGACGGTTCACCTGGGAGCAGGCGGCGATCGGCACCGCGGAGCGGTACCGCGAGGCCATCGCGGCCCAGAGGGGCGCCGTGCGCCGGGGCCCGGCCGCGGCCGGCTCGCTCGGCCGCCCACGCCAAGGCCAACGCACCTAGCCCCGGGGCGGCGTGGCGGTCGCCCGCGCGTGGCCGCCGGGCGGCCACCCCGCCGCCACCGCCCCATCGCCCTCGTGATCCCATGACCTCGCCGGCCGCCCACCGACCCAGAAGGCAGACCCCGTGCTGACCGTCGACTTCTCCCGCTTCCCGCTCGCCCCAGGCGACCGCGTCCTCGACCTGGGCTGCGGCGCCGGACGGCACGCCTTCGAGTGCTACCGGCGCGGCGCGCGCGTCGTCGCGCTCGACCGCAACGGAGACGAGATCCGTGAGGTCGCCAAGTGGTTCGCCGCCATGAAGGAGGCCGGCGAGGCCCCGGCCGGCGCGACCGCCACCGCCATGGAGGGCGACGCGCTCGCCCTGCCGTTCCCGGACGACAGCTTCGACGTCGTGATCATCTCCGAGGTCATGGAGCACATCCCCGACGACAAGGGCGTGCTGGCCGAGATGGTGCGGGTGCTCAAGCCCGGCGGACGGATCGCGATCACCGTGCCCCGCTACGGACCGGAGAAGGTCTGCTGGGCGCTCTCGGACGCCTACCACGAGGTCGAGGGCGGCCACATCCGCATCTACCGCGCGAACGAACTGCTCGGCAAGATGCGCGAGGCCGGGCTGCGGCCGTACGGCACCCACCACGCGCACGCCCTGCACAGCCCCTACTGGTGGCTCAAGTGCGCCTTCGGCGTGGACAACGACAAGGCCCTGCCGGTCCGCGCGTACCACAAGCTGCTGGTCTGGGACATCATGAAGAAGCCGCTGGCCACCCGGCTCGCCGAGCGGGCCCTCAACCCGCTCGTCGGCAAGAGCTTCGTGGCGTACGCGACCAAGCCGCGGGCGGCCGCCGGAGCCGAACAGGCCGCCGGAGCCGACCACGCCACCGGCGCCGCCACCACCGCCGGTGTCGCCGACACCTCCGCAGCGGACGCGGAGGCGGGCGCGTGACGGCATTCAGCCGCGGCCCCGGCCGCACCGAACGTCTCGTGCTGCCCGGAGTCCTCACGGCCGAACAGGCCGCGGAGACCGTCGCCGGCATCGCCGCCGCCCAGCGCGAGGACGGCGCCATACCGTGGTTCCGCGGCCACCACCTCGACCCGTGGGACCACGTCGAAGCGGCCATGGCCCTGGACGCGGCCGGCGAACACGAGCGCGCCCGCGCCGCCTACCGCTGGCTCGCCCGGCACCAGAACCCGGACGGCTCCTGGTACGCCGCCTACCCCGACCTGCCGGACGGCGTGGACGCGGCCGGCCCCACCGACCGCGGCGTCGAGACCAACTTCTGCGCGTACGTCGCCGTCGGCGTGTGGCACCACTACCTCTCCACCGGCGACGACGCCTTCCTGGACCGCATGTGGCCCACCGTGCTGGCCGCCATCGAGTTCGTCCTCCGCCTCCAGCAGCCCGGCGGCCAGATCGGCTGGCGGCGCGACCCGGACGGCACGGAGGTCGCCGACGCGCTGCTCACCGGCAACTCCTCGATCTACCAGGCGCTGCGCTGCGCCCTGGCCATCGCCGAACACCGCGAGGAACCCCAGCCCGACTGGGAGATCGCGGCCGGCCGGCTCGCGCACGCCATACGCCACCACCCGGAGCGGTTCCTCGCCAAGGACCGCTACTCCATGGACTGGTACTACCCGGTGCTCGGCGGGGCGGTGACCGGCGCCGCCGCCAAGGAGCGCATCGAGTCCGGCTGGGACCGGTTCGTCGTCCCCGGGTTGGGCGTGCGCTGTGTCGTCCCCAACCCCTGGGTCACCGGCGGCGAGAGCTGCGAACTGGCCCTCGCGCTCTGGGTGATGGGCGAGTCGGACCGCGCGGTGGAGATCCTCCAGTGGATCCAGCCGCACCTGCGCGCGGACGACGGCATGTACTGGACGGGGTACGTCTTCGACGACCAGGCCGTCTGGCCCGAGGAACGCACCACCTGGACCGCCGGATCGCTGCTGCTGGCCGTGGCCGCGCTCGGCGGCGACGAGGCGACCACCGCGGTCTTCAGCGGCGAGCGCCTGCCCAACGGCCTGGACACCGACTGCTGTTAGCGCGGACGACGAGGCGTCAGATGTCGGCGAGGGCGGCCCGGAAGGATCCGGCGCCGCCCTCTACGCTGAGGCCATGACCGACCAGGGAGTGCACCGCTTCGACCGCCTCGACCACGACCGCTGCTGCGCCGAAATCATCTCGCAGACCGACCTGTTGCGCGCCGCCGTCACCGGCGCCGACCCGTCGGTGACCTGCCCGACCTGCCCCGACTGGTCGATCGCCGACCTGCTGCGGCACGTCGGCAACGCCCACCGCTGGGTCGAGGCGATCGTCCGCACCCGCGCCACCGCCTACCTGCCGCCCGACCGGATCCCCGACGACGCCCCACAGGGCGACGACCTCGCGGCCCTGGACGCCTGGCTGGCCAAGGGCGCCACCGCGCTCGCCGAGACGCTGCGCGCGGCCGGCGCGAGGACCCCGGTCTGGACCTGGGCGGAGGACCAGAGCGTCGGCTTCTGGGCCCGCCGCATGGCCCACGAGACGGTGGTCCACCGGGCCGACGCGGCCATCGCGGCCGGCGTGGAGTACGCCCTGGCCCCGGAGGTGGCGGCGGACGCCGTCGACGAGTGGCTGGACGTCCTCCGCCAGCCGAACCTCCGCGTGGCCTTCCCGGACCTCGCCAAGCTGCGCGGCCCCGGCCGCTCCCTCCATCTGCACGCCACCGACACCGCCCCGGAGGCGGAGGCCGAGTGGCTGATCGAGCTCGACGAGGAGGGCTTCGCCTGGCGGCGCGCCCACGGGAAGGCGAGCGTCGCCCTGCGCGCCCCCATGACGGACCTGCTGCTGGCCTTCTACCGCCGACTGCCGGTGGACAGCGACCGGGTCGAGGTGCTGGGCGACGCCGCGGTGCTGGAGTTCTGGCTGGAGCACGCGACGTTCGGCTAGTGGGCCGTGGGTGCGGCCGCTAGGAGTTGAGCTCGGCGAGGACGCGCAGCGTGTGCGGGTCCGGGGCGGTGAGCAGCAGATCCGTCACCGGGCCCGCCCGCCACAGCTCCAGCCGCTCGGCGATCCGCTCCCGCGGGCCGACCAGCGAGATCTCGTCCGCGAAGGCGTCCGGCACCGCCGCGACCGCCTCGGCGCGGTGCCCCTCGGCGAACAGCTTCTGGACCCGTCGCGCCGCCTCCTCGAAGCCCATCCGGGCCATCAGGTCGGCGTGGAAGTTGTGGCGGGCGTGGCCCATGCCGCCGATGTAGAAGGCCAGCATCGCCTTGACCGGCCGCAGCCCCTCCGAGACGTCGTCACACACCCGCGCCTGCGCGATCGGTGCCACCACGAAGCCCTCCGGAGCGGCGGCGAGCGGCTCCTCGTACATCGCCGTGCGCAGCGGCGACCAGTACAGCGGCAGCCAGCCGTCGGCGATGCGCACGGTCTGCGCGATGTTCCTGGGGCCCTCGGCGCCGAGCAGCACGGGCAGGTCGGCCCGGAGCGGGTGGGTGATGGACTTGAGCGGCCGGCCGAGGCCGGTGGCGTCGTCGCCGGTGTACGGATGCGAGTGGAACCGCCCCGCCAGCCGCACCGGCTCCGCGCGACGCAGCACCTGTCGTACGACGTCCACGTACTCGCGGGTGGCGGTGAGCGGACTCGCCGGGAACGGCCTCCCGTACCAGCCCTCCACCACCTGCGGCCCGGACAGCCCGAGTCCGAGCGTCAGCCGCCCCCCGGAGAGGTGGTCCAGGGTGAGCGCGTGCATCGCGGTGGCCGTGGGCGTGCGCGCCGCCATCTGCGCGACGGCGGTGCCCAGCCGGATGCGGGTGGTGTGCGCGGCGATCCAGGCGAGTGGGGTGAAGGCGTCCGAGCCCCAGGACTCGGCGGTCCAGACGGAGTGGTAGCCGTAGGTCTCCGCCTGCCGGGCGAGGGCGAGGTGGCCGGGGGCGGGGGTGCGGGACCAGTAGCCGAGTGCCAGACCGAGCCGCATGCGGGCCCCCTTGGGTGACGGTACGTCAGCTGAATGACCGTACGGGGTCGTCGCGGCCGCGGCAATGCCCCGGTGCGGGCCGGGGCGCGGGGCCGCCGGAAAGGGAACGGCCCCCCGTCCCAGAGGGGACGAGGGGCCGTGTCGCCGGCGACAGAGATGCGGGGGCTAGCCGCGCTGGATGCCGGAGGTGTCCTGGAGGACGCCGCGGCGGCCGTCCTGGGTCTGGGCGACGAGCGCCTGACCGCGCTGCTCCACCGCGAGGTACCAGGTGCCGGGGGCGAGCTCGGCGATGGTGTTCGACGAGCCGTCCTCGGCGTACAGCGGACGGGCCACCGGAACCGCGAACCAGAACGGCGCGAAGTCCGAGGCGCCGCCGGCCGCCGGGGCCGGCTGCGGGGCGCCGGCGCCCGCGGCGGGCTGACCCGCCTGGGCACCGAACGGCTGCTGCTGGCCGAGCGGAGCGGCACCGCCACCGGTCTGCTGGCCCGGGTAGCCGTAGCCGGCCTGCGGCGCGCCGCCGCCGAACGGGGTCGGGGCCTGCGGGCCCGCGGCGCCCATCAGCGGAGCCTTGAGGGCGGGGACGCGCTGGGTGAGCAGCGCGCCGGCGGCCAGGGCCAGGGTGGCGATCAGGCCGAGGATCTGCCCGACGCCCTTGTCGACGTGCTCGTAGCCGCCGAGGATCGTCCACACCGAGCTCCAGGCGGAGAACACCGCGAGCGCGATGCCCCACTGCTCAAGGGTGAGTCCGAAGAGGTTGCGGGCCTGCGGCTGGAACCGCGCGGCGACGATCAGGGCCGCAGCGATCACACCCGCCAGGAAGATCGACGGAAGCACCGGGAAGAAGTCGGACTTCCACCCGTTCTCGCCTTCCTCGCGACAGAAGTCAGACCCGCCGCAGTCGGTCGTGTAGAAGTCCAGGAACGAGGCGATGAACAGCAACACCGCTGCTCCGATCACCACGCCGTCGCCCCTAGTGAGAGAGCGGATGTTCAACGTATGGTCCTTTGTCGGTCTCGTCAGTAGTCGTGTCGCTGTCGCCGGACGCGTGCGCGAAGGCTCGGGGGTGGGTCCCCCATCGTACGGGTGAATCTAACGGCGGGACCTGTCGGGTCGCGCGGTCGGTATCTCCCCGTTACGGTCCTGTTCCGGAGCTGTTCCGGACTGTTGCCGACTTACCCCCGCAGGAAGTCCGTAATGCCCTCCGCGATCCCTTGTGCCGCGCGTGCGCGCCACTTCGGGTCGGTCAGGCGTGCCGCGTCCTCCGGGTCGCGCATATTGCCACACTCAATGAACACCTTGGGGACGGTTGACAGATTCAGGCCCCCGAGATCGTCGCGGACCGTCAACCCCGTTCCGCCGCCGAGATAGTTGGCGGGCTCGGTGCGGGTGGCGGCGGTGAAGCGGTCGATGACGGCTTCGGCCAGTTCGCGGGAGGGGCCGACGATCGCGGAGGTGTCGGCGGCGCCGCCGCGCACCGACGCGGGGGCGATGACGTGGAATCCGCGTTGGCCCGCGCCCGCGCCGTCCGCGTGGACGGAGACGACGGCGTCCGCTCCGGCCCGGTTTCCGATCCGGGCCCGTTCGTCGACGCACGGGCCGTACCGCCGGTCGCCGTCCTGCGTGAATTCCACCTTCGCTCCGCGCTCTTCCAACAGCGTGCGGGCGCGGCGCGCGACATCGAGGGTGAACGAGGCTTCGGGGTAACCGGAGTTCGTCGCCGTACCCGTGGTGTCGCATTCCTTCTTCTTGGTACCGATGTCCACGAGTCGGGCGATCTCGGAAGGGTGTTCGCGGTTGTGGGGATTGTGGCCGGGATCGATCACGATCACTTTGCCTTTGAGGCTGCCGCGATTGTCTTTGTTGTTATCCGGGCTTCCGGACGGGTTCGTCCGCGACGGAGACGATGCGGAAGGCGCGGGTCCGCCGTCGGGCTCGCCGGTGCCCGTGCCGGTGCCCTTGCCGGAGCCGCTGCTGTGAGCGGCGCCACCTCGGCCGTCACGGTCGCCGTCGCCGGCGCAGCCCGCGAGGGCGGCCGGCGCCAGCGCGGCCAGGGCGAGCAGGGTCAGCAGGGTGCCGCGCGGGCGGCGGCCGGATGTGGGGGGAGAGCTGCCGTGGGACACGCCGCGATCGTAACCGGGCCGCCGCCCCGAAGTCGTATCAGATGCCCGTGCCGGTACGGCGCAACACCCGCAGCGAGTGCGTCACCGAGACCTCGGTGAAGGCGCCGGACTCCAGGGCGCGCCGGTAGACGCGGTACGGGGCCTGGCCGCCGTCGGCCGGGTCGGGGAAGACGTCGTGGATGACCAGCAGCCCGCCGGGCGCCACATGCGGGGCCCAGCCCTCGTAGTCGCCGGTGGCGTGCTCGTCGGTGTGGCCGCCGTCGATGAAGACGAGCCCGACCGGGGTGTTCCAGACCGCCGCGACCTGGGGGGAGCGGCCCACGACGGCGATCACGTGCTCCTCGAGGCCGGCCGCGTGCAGCGTGCGGCGGAAGGCGGGCAGCGTGTCCATGCGACCGACCTCGGGGTCCACGACCGTCGGGTCGTGGTACTCCCAGCCGGGCTGCTGCTCCTCGGAGCCGCGGTGGTGGTCGACGGTGACCGTCACGGTGCCCGCCGCGCGGGCGGCGTCGGCCAGCAGGATCGTGGAGCGGCCGCAGTACGTTCCCACCTCCAGCAACGGCAGCCCGAGCCCCGCGGCCGTGGTGGCGGCCGTGTGCAGGGCGAGGCCCTCGTCGACGGGCATGAACCCCTTCGCCGCCTCGAACGCGGCGAGTATCGCGGGCGCGGGGCCCTCGGCCACGGGGCCCTCGGTCGTGGGAGTGGGCGTGCCGGCCATCTGTCGCGTCCTCCTGGTGGTGCGTACGGCGTGCCTACGGCTCGCGCTCGTTGCCGTGCGCTGGGGCGCGCTCGGCTCGCGCCCATGCTGCCCTACGGAGGCCCGGCGAGCCCCGCCGGCCTCACCTCGACCGCCCCCGGCCGACCGCAGGCGCTGGCCGCCGGATACGGGCGGGCGTTCCTGGTGGCTTCGGGAATCATCGTGGCGGGCGTGGTGCTGATGGCGGTACTGCTGCCGGGCGCTCGCGCGGCGGCCAGGAAGGGAGAGCACGCATGACCGACCCCGGTGCCCGTGACGACCTCGCGGCTCCCACGGACGCCTCGGCTCCGTCGGGTGTTCCTGTTCCGGACGCCCCCGCCGTCTCCGATCTGCCCGATCTGGCTGTCGGGTCCGACGTTCCGAACTTTCCGGCCACCGGGCGTCGGGTGCTGGTCAGCGGGGCCTCGCGCGGGGTGGGCCGGGCGGTGGCCCAGGCGTTCGCGGCCAACGGCGACCGGGTCGCGGTGCACTTCGGCAGCCGCCGGGCGGAGGCCGAGGCCACGCTGGCGAGCCTGGAGGGCACCGGTCACGTCCTGCTGGGCGCCGACGTGTCGGACCCCGTGGAGGCGGCGCGACTGGTGGACGCGGCGGCCGAGGTGCTGGGCGGTGTGGACGTGCTGGTGAACAACGCCGCTGTCAACAGCGGCCCGCACCCGCCCGCCACCACTCCGTACGACGAGTGGGTGGCCGTCTGGCAGCGGCACATCGCCGTCAACCTCCTCGGCACCGCCCAGCTGAGCCGACTGGCCGCCGGGCGCATGATCGACCAGGGTCGCGGCGGACGCATCGTCAACATCGGCTCCCGCGGGGCCTTCCGCGGCGAGCCCGACCACCCCGCGTACGGGGCGACGAAGGCGGCGGTGCACGCGCTCGGCCAGTCGCTGGCGGTCGCCCTGGCCCCGCACGGCATCGCCGTCACCTCGGTGGCGCCGGGGTTCATCGACACCGATCGGGTCGCGCCCCGGTTGGCGGGGGCGGAGGGCGCGGCGATCCGGGCGCAGAGCCCGTTCGGGCGGGTGGCGCGCCCGGAGGAGGTCGCCGAGGCCGTGCTGTGGCTGGCCTCGCCGGCCGCTCAGTGGAGCTCGGGCACCGTCCTGGACCTCAACGGGGCCTCCTACCTGCGGACGTGAGCGCCCCGGCCGGGGCAGGCCGTGCCGGCCCCCAGCTCCGCCGGAGCCTCCGCGACCAGGCGGACCGCGGCCGCTCCCTCTCCGGGGCGGTGCGGGCAGCTCCTGACGGGTGGCGCGCGGCATGGCGACGGTCGACGAGGTGCCGGGTGCCTGGAACGGTCGAGTCCAGGCGGCCCGGCGCCTCCCGCGTAGCTGACGAACCGTCAGTTAGTCTGCGGCTGGTGTCTTCCCACCCCATGCGGGATGGGTTATACATGGCCCGTCGGCTAGAACGCGTTCTAGGCACCGCGCGGCCGGCCGACCAGTGACGACCCCGGCGCGGCCGACGGTGCGGACGGGCGGGCCGGGGTCTTCGCACCGGATCCCACCGTCACCGCGGCCAAGGAGCACCCACCCGATGCCCATCGACGCCGTCAAAGCGGTCTCGGCCCCGCCCACCAGCACCGAGATCATCTGGAACCACAAGGACGTCCTGCTCTACCACCTCGGCATCGGCGCGGGCCTCCCGGCGACCGACCCGGCCGAGCTCCGCTACACGTTGGAGAGCCGGCTGCACGTGCTGCCCAGCTTCGCCACCGTGGCGGGCGGCGGCATGGCGCTCGCCGGCGGGCTCGCGGCGCCCGGCATCGACGTCGACCTCGCCGCCGTGCTGCACGGCGGACAGGCCCTCACCGTGCACCGGCCCCTCCCCATCAGCGGCGACGCCACCCAGACCTCGAAGGTCGCGGCCGTCTACGACAAGGGCAAGGCCGCCGTCATCGTGCTGCGCACCGCCACCGCGGACGCCGACGGCCCGCTGTGGACCTGCGACACCCAGATCTTCGTCAAGGGGGAGGGCGGCTTCGGCGGTGAGCGCGGCCCCTCCATGCGGCTCGACACCCCGGACCGCGAGCCCGACCACACCCTGCTGCGGCCGCTCCGCGAGGACCAGGCGCTGCTCTACCGGCTCTCCGGAGACTGGAACCCGCTGCACGCCGATCCCGACTTCGCCGCGCGCGCCGGCTTCGAACGGCCCATCCTGCACGGCCTGTGCTCCTACGGCGTGGTGCTCAAGGCCCTGGTGGACACCCTGCTCGACGGGGACGTCGCCCGGGTCCGCACGTACGCCACCCGCTTCTCCGGCGTCGTCTACCCCGGGGAGACGCTGCGCGTCCGGGCCTGGCGGGACGGTCACCGCATCCAGGCGACGGCGACCGCCGTGGAGCGGGACGACGCGCCGGTCCTCGCCGACACGGTCCTCGAACACACCTGATACCGGAAGCCGTCTGGACGGTCGTACGAAGGGAGCCGCACCGTGCGCGCAGCCGTACTGCACGAGATCGGGCAGGACAGGCTCGACGTCCTCGACGACGTGGAGCCGGTGGGGCTGGGCCCCGGCAAGGTCAGGCTGCGGGTGCGGGCCACCGGGCTGTGCCACTCGGACGTCTCCGCGATGAAGGGCGTGCTGCCGCAGCCGGCGCCGTTCATCCCCGGCCACGAGGGTGCCGGCGAGGTGCTCGACGTCGGCGACGGCGTGACGGGGCTCGGCCCCGGCGACCGGGTGCTGATCTGCTGGCTGCCCGCCTGCCGCGGCTGCCCGGCCTGCCGACGTGGCCAGAGCCATCTGTGTCTGGCCGGCTTCGCCGGCGCCGGGACGCCCAACTTCACCCGCCCCGCCGGTGAGGTCTTCGGCTTCGCCGGCACCGGCACCTTCGCCGAGGAGATCGTCGTCAGTGCCGGCAGCGCCGTGCCCATCCCCGACGACGTGCCGTTCGACATCGCCGCCCTGATCGGCTGCGGGGTCTCCACCGGCCTCGGCGCCGCCCTCAACACCGCGCGGGTGGCGGCCGGTTCCTCGGTGGCCGTCATCGGCTGCGGCGGCGTGGGCATCAGCACCATCCAGGGCGCCAGAGTCGCCGGCGCCGCGCGGATCGTCGCCGTCGACCCCGTCGCCTCCCGCCGGGAGGCGGCGCTCCGCTTCGGCGCCACCGAGGCGGTCGCCCCGGACGGGCTCGCCGACGCCAAGAGCCGCGTCACCGCGGGCGAGGGCTTCGACTACGTCTTCGAGGTCGTCGGCACCTCGGCGACCGCCCGCACCGCCTACGAGTCGACCCGCCGCGGCGGCACCCTCTGCGTGGTCGGCGCGGGCGCGCTCGACGACCACCTCCGGATCAGCATGTTCGAGCTGTTCTTCGACGAGAAGCGCATCCTGCCCTCGCTGTACGGGGGCGGCGACGTGCTGCGCTCCTACGAGCGGGCCATCGCGCTGTGGCGGGCGGGCCGCATCGACCTGGAGGGGCTGATCACCCACCGGGTGCGGCTGGAGGAGGTCAACGACGCGCTCGACCAGATGCGGACGGGCGCGGCGCTGCGCACCTGCATCGAGATCTGAGGCGCCGGCGAGGCTCGGCGGGGCCGGTGGGTCCGGCGGGGGTCCGGCCAGAGACGGGAGCCCGCGGGGGCGCGGAGCCGCGGGGCGCCGAGCCGGGCGGCCGAGTGGACGAGCAGGCGAAACCCGAACAGGCATGAAGCAGCCGAGCAGCCGAGTAGCCGGAGCCGAGTAGGCGGGCGGCCAGAGAGCCGAGAGGAAGGGGCGGGGCATGGCGGACAGGGCGGCGATGGCGGGCATGGCGGGCACGGTGTCGCTGGAGGGGAAGACCGCGATCGTCACCGGCGGCGGCCGCGGGCTCGGCCGCGCGGAAGCGCTGGAACTGGCCCGGCTGGGCGCCCACGTCATCGTCAACGATCACGGTGAGCCGGGGCCGGCCGAGGAGGTCGTCGCCGAGATCCGGGCAGCCGGCGGCAGGGCCACCGCCCACCTCGGCGACGTGGCCGACTTCGAGGTGGCGCGCGGGCTGGTCCACCTGGCGGTCGACACCGGCGGCGGCCTCGACGTCCTGGTCAACAACGCCGGCATCCTCCGCGACCGGATGGTCTTCTCGATGACCGAGGACGAGTGGGACGCGGTCATCCGCGTGCACCTCAAGGGCGCCTTCAACACCATCCGCTTCGCCGCCGCGCACTGGCGGGAGCGGGCCAAGGCGGCGGACGGACGGCCGGTCCAGGGCCGGATCGTCAACACCTCGTCCGAGGCGTTCCTCGCCGGATCGGCCGGCCAGCCCAACTACGCCGCGGCCAAGGGTGGCGTCGTCGGCCTGACCACCTCCACCGCTGCCGCCCTCGCCCGCTACGGCGTGACGGCCAACGCGATCTGCCCCCGCGCCCGCACCCGGATGACCGAGGACGTCTTCGCCGCGGTCCCGGCCCGGCCGACGGGGGCGCCGGGGGACGCGCTCGACCCGCTGGCCCCCGAGCACGTCGCACCGCTCGTCGGCTACCTCGCCTCGCCCGCCGCGGCGGAGGTCAGCGGGCAGCTCTTCGTCGTGCACGGCGGGATGGTGGCGATCGTGGACCGGCCTCGGGTCGCCGCCAAGTTCGACACCGAGCAGCGCGCCTTCACCGCGGAGGAGCTGGCCGGGCTGCTCACCCCGTACTACGCGGCGCGGCCGCCGGGCGAGTCGTTCGCCGCGGTCGAGGTGCTCGGCCTCAAGCGGGGCTGACGCGGGACCGGGCGGGCCGCCCTCGGCGTGGCGGTCGCGAGCTCAGGACGCCTGCTGCTGCGGCGGCGTTGGCCTACGGTGCCGGCCGTGGCCGGGGGCCTGCGCGTCCTCGGACGCGGCCTGCACTCCACGGTGCCGACCCCCGCCCACCGGGGCTATGGAGGCGCTCTGCGCCGTGGCGTCCGGGGACTGTGGGAAGGACTGCGGGAAGGCGTGCGGAGGGGACTGCCGGTACGGCTGGACGGCGTCGCTTCGGGCTTCGGTCATGTGGGAATTCACCCCGTCAAATCGGTTTCGTGCGGTGCACGAGAGGCCCGTCACGACCGACCGCACGCGCCACCGGAACGCTCCGTGAAGCCGCCACCGTCGAGCGTCGGTGGTGTACGGAACACGTGGCCGCGTAAGCCCCCCGGGAGGATTTTAGCCAGGTCGGCGATCTCGGGGGAGCCGGACTCGCCGGTAGGACAAGCGGGTTGGTGGTGGGGGCGGTTGCTCATGGCCGCGCCATCGGCGCCTGCTGGAGCGGCACCGGCCGCGCTGCCGCGCCGCCGGCCCCCGCGCCGAGGCCGCGGTGAAGCGACCCTGGGCCGCCGATGGAACGGTGCTCATCACCGGAGGCACCGGCAGTCTCGGCGCGATGCTCGCCCGGCACCTGGTGGTGGCCCACGGCGTACGCAACGGGCGCGCCCCCTCCGAGCGCCGTCACGCCGGCCACCGTGCCTCCCGTCGAGCCCTCGGCCGTACTTCCCGCCGCGCCTTCCGCGGCGGCGTGCGACGGGCCGCACGCGCCCGTGGCCCCGTCGACCGCGCCCGTACGGCGGACCCAGATCGGCCGCGGTGCGTACGCCGCGCCGGGCGCCGGGTCCGTGCCGACCGGCCGCCCCGCGGCCCCCTCCGGGCCGCCGCGCCGCTCCCACACCAGCCCAGGCACCGTGATCCGGCCGTCGATGGAGGGGCCCGGCAGCGGCGAGCCGGCCGCCGACCCCGGCGCCGCCCGCCGCCCGGCGGGCGCGCCCCCCGGCCGCCCCTCGCCGTCCCCGCCGCCACCCGCCCAGAGAGGGGCTGCTCCAGCGGGGGCGCGCCCTGCCGGGGTGGTCCTTGTGGTGGTGGTTCCCGTGGGGGTTGTCGGGGTGGGTTTCCTGGGGTTGGCCCCTGCCGGGGTGGTCCCCGTGGGGGCGGCTTCCGCCGGGTTGACCTCTGCTGAGGTGGTCCCTGTCAGGTCGGCCCGTGTTGCGGTGGCTCCAGCCAGGGCGGCTCCCATCGGGATGATCCCTGTCAGGGTGGCTCCCGTTGGGGTGGCCCCTGCCGGGGCGGTTCCGGTCGGGGTGGCCCCTGCCTGGGTGGGTCCGGTCGGGGTGGCCCCTGCCGGGCTGGTCCCCGTTGGGGTGGCCCCTGCCGGGGTGGTCCCTGTCGGGTCGCCCCCTGCCTGGCCTGCCTGGGTGGTCCCCGTCGCATCGCCCCCTGCCTGGGTGCCTCCCGTCGGGTTGGCCCCTGCCGGAGTGGCATGTAACGAAGGGGCTCCCGCCGGGATGGCACCTGCTGGAGTGGCACGTACCGCAGGGGCTCCCGCTGGGATGGATCCCGCCGGGATGGCCCCTCCCGCGGTGGCCCCCGTCGGGCGCGGCGTCGCCGGCGCGGGTCCGGACGGGTGCGGCGGCTTCGCGTCCGGCCGGGTGCGGAGTCTGGCTTCGCCACGCCGCATCAGCACGCGCGCCCCCCTGCCCGGCTTCACGTCCGCCCCGGATACCGGCGTTCCGTAGGCTGTGTTCAGCCCGGATCCCAACGTTCCGCTGCCCGCGCCCGCACCGGACGCCGACGTTCCGCTGCCCATGCCCGCGCCGGACGCCGGCGTCTCGCTGTCCGCCCCCGCACCCACGCCGGATGCCGGCGTTTCGTCGACCAGGGCCACGCCCGCGCCCATACCCGCCCCGGATGCCGGCGTTCCGCCGCCCGCGCCCGCGCCCGCACCGGCCTCGGGGCGTGTCCCCGCCCCGGCTGTCGGCGCACCGGTGTCGGCCCTCGCGCCGGCGTGGGACCGCGCGCCCGTTCCGGCGGGTGCGCCCGCCCCGGCGCTCGTATCCGCCCGCCCGCTCGTGTCCGTCCCGGCTTCGGGTGGGGTGTCTGTCCCGACCTCCGACCGCGTGGCCATCCCGTAGGCCCCGCACGGCAGCCGCACCCGCGCGAGGCCGCAGGGCACCTGCCCGGTCGCGTACGGCAGCCGCAGCTCACCGTCGCGGGTCCACAGGCCGGCGCCCGGCAGCCAGCCGGTCGGCGCCGCCAGCCGCTGCAACCGCCGCTCGGCGGGGCGCCACACGGCGATCGACGGTCCGCCGCGATCGTCGATCTGGAAGGCCACCGCGCACCCCTCCGGGGCCAGCGCCTGGCCGGGCTGCACCGCGAACGGGGTGGCCGCCGCCCCGGCCAGCCGCAGGCACTCCGGGAACCGCACTGGCAGCGCGGAGCCCAGCACACCCCAGCCCAGCCGCTCCTGGCCGGGGGCGTCGGACCGCACCAGCAGCAGTCCGCTGTCCGGATCGGCCAGCAGCAGCCGGTCGTTGCTCCCCTCGGTGATCTGGAGCAGCGGGCTGGTCTCGCCGTCGCGTCGCAGGTCGACCGCGACCGCCTTGGTCCGGCCGTCGAGTTCCCGGTCGAGCGCCAGCAGCCGGCCGCCGCGGTCCAGCCAGCTGCCGCCCGTACAGCGCCCCGGTAGTTCGGCGATGCGGCGCGGCGCGTCGGCCCCGTACACCAGCCACAGTGAGGTCGTGGTCGCCCCGGCGCCCGCGCCGCGACCGAGCGCGAACACGGCCGTGCCGCCCGGCGCGGGCGGCAGCAGGGACAGCTCCGCGCAGTCGACGGAACCCACCTGCCGCTCACCGGTGCCCGGGCCGGTCGGATAGAGCAGCGACAGCGCGTGCCGGTCGGCCACCCGGCGGCGGATCAGCACCCGCCCGTCGGCGAGCGGTTGCACCTCGCTGTCCGGCTCCTCCGGCTGCCGCCCGGCCAGCGGCACGGCGTACGGCTCGGGGCCGTCCAGCGTCCAGCGCTCGGGGTACCAGCTGCCCGTCGTGACGCTGAGCGTCAGCCGCGCCGCGTACGAGCCGTCGGCCGCGATGGCGAGGTCCGCGCGGGGACGAGGCGCCGGGCGCTCCCGGGACTCCGCGCCGCGCGCCGCCGTGGCGTCGTCCTCCGGCACGCTCGTGACGCTCTGGGATTCGGTGGCACAGGCCGTCATGGTGTACGTCACCTCCGCCTGATGAACGTAGTTTTCGCACTTCCAGCCGAACAGTGCGAGTTGCGCCTGTTCACGCATAAGAGTGGCAACTGCCTGATTCCGCTGAGGGGGTGGAGTCGGGTGTGCTGGGCGGTGAGGTGCGTTTGTGGTGATTCGGTCTGTGGTCGATCCGGACACGGGGTCGGCGGAGCCGGGGCCCGTGATGCGCGGCCCGTGGCTCGTAGCCTGTGGACCGTATTCCGTAGCCCGCGGGGCGATCTCCGCGGTGCGATCTCCACGGCGCGAGGCCCGTAGCCCGCCGTCCGTAGCCCGCGGGGCGATGTCCGTACGGCCGTGGGGCCGCGTGTCCCCGCGTCCCCATGCCCCCGCGTCCCCGTGTCCGCGTGTCCGGTGTCCCCTTGTCCGCGTCTCCGCAGGGGGCCGCGTGTCCCCCCGTCCGCGTGTCCGTCGGTCCGTGGGTCCGGATATCCGCCTTCGCCGTCTCCAGCCCGCGGTCCGTGGTCCGTGGTCCGCGCCGCGCGATCCGGGGCGCGGGGTGGATACGGGCCGGGGCTCCGCTGCCGTACGCCCCCGTGACCGCCGCCGCACACGATCGCCCGCCGGGCCCAGGTGGCCGCTTCCCGCCGTCCCGGGCGGCGGCTCGCGTCGGGGTCGGACGGAGAAGCGGCACCGACGGCTCCGGGACAACAGGGCACAGGTGGGAGGTAATCTCTGACCTGTGCCCGCACTCTCTGATGTCCTCGCCGCGCTCGACGCCCTCTGGCCCACCGAGTGGGCGGAGCAATGGGACGCCGTCGGCACGGTGTGCGGCGATGTCGGCAACCCGGAGGCCCAGGTCAGCCGGGTGCTCTTCGCCGTGGACCCGGTGCAGGAGGTCGCCGACGAGGCGGTGCGGCTCGGTGCCGATCTGCTCGTCACCCACCACCCGCTGTATCTGCGCGGCACCACGACGGTCGCGGCCGACACCTTCAAGGGTCGGGTCGTGCACACGCTGATCAAGAACGACATCGCGCTGCACGTCGCGCACACCAACGCCGACCGCGCCGACCCCGGCGTCTCCGACGCCCTCGCCGGCGCCCTGGACCTGCGGGTCACCGCGCCGCTGGTGCCGGACCCGGCCGACCCGGCCGGCCGCCGCGGCCTCGGCCGGATCTGCGAGCTCCAAACGCCGCAGACCCTCGCCGAGTTCGCCCGACGCGCCGCCGACCGGCTGCCCGCCACCGCGCAGGGGATCCGCTTCGCCGGCGACCCCGACCGCGTGATCCGCACGGTCGCCGTCTGCGGCGGCTCCGGCGACAGCCTCTTCGACGAGGTGCGCGCGGCCGGCGTCGACGCCTATCTCACCGCCGACCTGCGCCACCACCCGGCCTCCGAGGCCAGCCAGCGCAGCCCGCTCGGCCTGGTGGACGCCGCGCACTGGGCCACCGAGTGGCCCTGGACCGAGCAGGCCGCCGCCCAGCTCGACGAGATCTCTGACCGACACGGCTGGGGGCTGCGCACCCATGTCTCCCGTACGGTCACCGACCCCTGGACCGCCCACGCGGCGTCCTCCGCTGTCCCTCACTAACCACAGGAGCCCCACACTGAACGCCGCGCCCGCCGACCAGATCCGCCTTCTCGACGTCCAGTCCCTCGACGTCCGTCTCTCGCAGCTCGCCCACAAGCGCAAGACCCTGCCGGAGCACGCCGAGATCGAGACCCTGAACGGCGACCTCACCCAGCTGCGCGACCTGCTGATCGCCGCGCAGACCGAGGAGAGCGACACCGCCCGCGAGCAGACCAAGGCGGAGCAGGACGTGGACCAGGTGCGCCAGCGCGCCGCCCGCGACCAGCAGCGCCTGGACTCCGGCGCCATCACCTCGCCGAAGGACCTGGAGAGCCTCCAGCACGAGATCGCCTCGCTGGCCAAGCGCCAGGGCGACCTGGAGGACATCGTCCTTGAGGTCATGGAGCGCCGCGAGGCCACGCAGGGGCGGGTCGCCGAGCTGACCGGCCGCGTGGAGTCCGTGCAGGCCAAGGTGAACGACGCGACCGCGCGTCGGGACGCGGCCGCGAAGGAGATCGACGCCGAGGTCGCCACCATCACCAAGGAGCGCGAGGTCGTCGCCGGGTCCATCCCGGCCGACCTGCTGAAGCTCTACGACAAGCTGCGCGCCCAGCAGGGCGGCATCGGCGCGGCCCGGCTCTACCAGCGGCGCTGTGAGGGCTGCCGGCTGGAGCTCAACATCACGGAGATCAACGAGGTGCGCGCCGCCGCCGCCGACGCCGTGGTGCGCTGTGAGAACTGCAGCCGCATCCTGGTCCGCACGCCCGAGTCGGGGCTGTGACGGGGCCGTCGAACGTGACGCGTGAACTGATCGTCGAGGCGGACGGCGGGTCCCGGGGCAACCCGGGGCCCGCCGGTTACGGCGCCGTCGTGATCGACGCGGCCACCGGCGAGACGCTCGCCGAGGCCGCCGAGTACATCGGCCGCGCCACCAACAACGTCGCCGAGTACCGCGGGCTGATCGCCGGCCTGCGTGCTGCCCACGCCCTCGCGCCGGACGCGCGGGTGCGGGTCCGCATGGACTCGAAGCTCGTCGTCGAGCAGATGTCGGGCCGCTGGAAGATCAAGCACCCCGACATGCGGCCGCTGGCCGCCGAGGCGGCGACGATATTCCCGGCCTCCGGCCAGGTGTCCTACGAGTGGATCCCGCGCTCGCAGAACAAGGCGGCGGACCGGCTCGCCAACGAGGCCATGGACGCGGGCGCCAAGGGCGGCCAGTGGCAGCCCAAGCGCGGCGCCGCGGCGCCGACGGTTGTGGGGGCGGGCGCCGAGCCGGGCGCCGCGGTCGGTTCGCGCGCGTCCGTCGCGTCCGTCACGTCCGCCGTGGCCGCGGACCCCACGTCGGAGGCGGCGCTGGCCGCCGAGCGGCCGCAGACCCCGCCGGTGGGCTGGGCCGCGCCCGCCGACCTCGGGGCGCCCACCACCTTCGTGCTGCTGCGGCACGGGGAGACGGCGCTCACCCCGCAGAAGCGCTTCTCGGGCAGCGGCGCCCAGGGCACCGACCCCGAGCTGTCGCCCGCCGGCCGCCGCCAGGCCGAGCAGGTCGCGGCCGCGCTCGCCGCGCGGGGCACCATCCAGGCCGTCGTCACCTCGCCGCTGCGCCGCTGCCAGGAGACCGCCCATACGGTGGCCGCCCGCCTCGGTCTCGACGTGCGCGTCGACGAGGGGCTGCGCGAGACCGACTTCGGGGCCTGGGAGGGGCTGACCTTCGCGGAGGTGCGCGAGCGCCACCCCGAGGACCTGGACGCCTGGCTGGCGTCGGCCAAGGCCGCCCCGACCGGCGGCGGCGAGAGCTTCGCGACGGTCTCCCGCCGCGTGGCGCTCTCCCGCGACAAGCTCATCGCGCGGTACGCGGGCAAGACGGTCCTTCTCGTCACGCATGTCACGCCGGTCAAGACGCTGGTGCGGCTCGCCCTCGGCGCGCCGCCGGAGTCGCTCTTCCGCATGGAGCTGTCGGCCGCGTCGCTGTCGGCGGTGGCGTACTACGCGGACGGCAACGCCAGTGTGCGGCTGTTGAACGACACCTCGCACCTGCGCTAGCCGCTCACGCGGGCGGCGACGGCGTCCTCGACCGGGATGGCCTCGCGCTCGCAGACAGCCGCTTCACGCGCGCGGCGACGGCCGCGCGGAAGCGCGGTGGTCGCGCGAGAACGAGGCCCGCGTGAGACCGCGGTACGTGGTGGCGGCGTGGGAACCCGGGGCCGCGGGAATGCGATGGCCGCGCGGGAAAGCAGTGGCCGCGCGGGACTCAGCCCAGCGCGGTCGCCGCGCGGGCGTGGCGTTCGATCGTGGGCCACGTCCCGCTCGCACGGCGCGGGATACCCGGTGGCGCCGGGTAGGGACCGGAGGCCGGCCGTGGCGGTGGCACCCTCCAGCTGCCGCCCACGTCCCGCTCGCACGGCGCGGGATACCCGGTGGCGCCGGGCAGAGATCCGGAGATCGGCCGTGGCGGTGGCACCCTCCAGCCGTCGCCCACGCGGCCCCCGTTCGGCAGGGCGAGGTGGCCCGGTGCGGAGCCCGCGGTGATCCCACCGGTGGGGCGCACCGCGGAGTGGGGGACGCGGACGGAGGCGAGGGAGGCCCGGCGTGGGGCTAGAGCTCGGTCACGATCACGTCCAGCGACCAGGTGGTGCCGGCCTTCGCCGGGGCGGTGGCCTCCACCGCGTACCCGAGGTCGCGCAGCGCGGTCACCAGCTCCGCGGGTCCGGCCGGCGCCGTGCCCGACGTCAGCAGCTCCCGGACCAGCCGCCCCTTCGTCGCCTTGTTGAAGTGGCTGACCACCGACCGCTTCTCGACCCCTGCCACGATCTTCGACTGGAGGACCCGCACCGTCGCCGTACGCCCCGCGACCTCACCCTTCGGCCGCCAGGCCGTCGCGTACGCGGCCGAGCGCAGATCGAGCACCAGCCCGCCGCCGGCGGCCTCGGGCAGCACGTCGGCCAGCGGGGTGCGCCAGTAGGCGCCGAGCGCGCCGAGGCCGGGCAGCTTGACCCCCATCGAGCAGCGATACGAGGGGATGGGGTCGCCGATCCGCACCGCGCCCCACAGCCCGGAGAAGACCAGCAGCGAGCGCTCCGCCCGCCGCCGGGCGGCCGCGTCCAGCGTCGCCAGGCCGAGGGCGTCGTAGAGCACCCCCGTGTAGATCTCCCCGGCCGGGCGGGTGCCCGCGGTGCGCAGCCCGGCGTTCTTGGCGATCTCGCCGCGCAGCCCCTGGCTCAGCCCGAGCACCTCGGCGGCCTTGTCCTCGTCGCCCCCGCACAGCGCCACCAGCTCGTCGAGCACCCTGGCCCGCGCCTCGGCCAGCCCCGGCAGCGCCAGCGCGTCCAGCGCCAGCGGTTCGCCGGACCCCTCCCCGGCCTTCCCCTCGGACGGCGGCAGCAGCACGAGCACGGTGTGTCTCCTCGGTGTCGGTGAAATCGGCCCCCAGGAACCCTACGGGGTCGCGGGAGTCGCGGAGTGCGGTGCGGGGACGCGGGCGGGCCCCAGGCCCGGACCCGGGGCGCTGCCGGCATCGTCGGGAGGCGGCGGCGTGGTCCCGCGCCTACGCTCGGAGCCATGCCCCGCCGACCCATGCATGTGGCCGAGCCGGCCGGTGCGCCGCTGCGTGCCGCGCTGCACGCGTTGCGCGGTGAGCTGGGGCTGCCGGCGGGCTTTCCGCCGCACGTGCTGGCGGAGGCCGAGGACGCGGCGGTGCACCCGCGACCGCTGCCGGACCGGGAGGACGCCACCGACGTCCCGCTGTTCACCATCGACCCGCCCGGGGCGCGCGACCTGGACCAGGCGATGTACCTGTCCGTACGCCAGACGGGCGGCTTCCGCGTGTACTACGCGATCGCGGACGTCGCGGCCTTCGTCGTGCCGGGCGGCGCGCTCGACACCGAGGCCCACCGCCGGGCGCTGACCGTCTACCTGCCGGACGGACGCATCCCGCTCCACCCCGAGGTGCTGAGCGAGGAGGCCGCGAGCCTGCTGCCCGACGAGGACCGCCCCGCCCTGCTCTGGCAGCTGGACCTCGACGAGTTCGGCGAGGTGATCTTCACCGACGTACGCCGGGCGCTGGTGCGCAGCCGGGCCCGGCTGGACTACGCGGGGGTGCAGCGCGAGCTGGACGCCGGCGCGGCCGAGGAACCGCTGTCGCTCCTGCGCGACGTGGGGCTGCTGCGGGAGGAGCTGGAACGGGCCCGCGGCGGTATCTCGCTCACCGTCCCGGAGCAGGAGATCGTCCCGGTAGGGGCCGACGGCGACGGCGACGGCGGCGCGGGCGGAAGCGGCGAGGCGGGCGACCACGGCGGCCACGGCGGCGGAAGCGGAAGCGGAAGGGGAAGCGGGAGCCGCGACAGCGCGCGCGGCCACGGGGACCATGGCGGCGCGGCGGGCGGCGCGGTGGGCGGTTACACGCTCGCCTACCGCTCCCCACTCCCCGTCGAGGGCTGGAACGCGCAGATCTCCCTCATGATCGGCATGGCCGCCGCCGACCTGATGCTGGCCGCCGGGACCGGCATCCTGCGCACGCTGCCCGCCGCCCCCGACGGCGCTGTCGGCCGGCTGCGCCGCGTGGCGCACGCGCTGGACGTGGAGTGGCCGCACGGCACCTCGTACGCGCAGGTCATCCGCTCCCTGGACCCCTCCCACCCGCCGTCCCCGCTCAACGGGGCGCGCCCCGCGCCGCGCGACGTCCCCGCCCACCACGCCGCCTTCCTGCACGAGTGCACGGCCCTGCTGCGCGGCGCCGGCTACACCCCATTCGACGGCGACCCGCCCGATCCGGCCCGCGCCCGGCACGCCGCCCTGGCCGACGACTACGCGCACTGCACCGCCCCGCTGCGCCGCCTGGTCGACCGCTACACCGGCGAACTCTGCCTGGCGGCCGCGGCCGGCGTCCGCGTCCCGGACTGGGTCCGGGCCGCCCTCGACGACCTTCCCGCCGAGATGGCCGCCGGCGCGTCGCGGGCCAACGAGGCCGAGCGCGAGTGTGTGGACCTCATCGAGGCGGCGGTGCTCCGCGACCGGGTCGGCGAGGTCTTCGACGGCTGTGTGATCGACGTGGCGGAGCGGGATCCCACCCGCGGCACGGTCCAGCTCCACGACCCGGCCGTCGTCGGCCGGCTGGACGGCGACCCGGCCGGACCGGAGCTGCCGCTGGGCCGGCGGCTGCGGGTCAGGCTGGTGGAAGCCGATCCGGGACGGGCGAAGGCGCGCTTCGTCCCCGCGTAGCGGCGGCCTCGCCGGCGGGCGCGCCGACACCGGCCGTGACGAGGTTCCCGATGGTGGCCACCGCCGCGCGAGGGTCCTCGGCGTGGAACCGCAGAGTCCGCACGCCGACCCGCGCCCCGAGCGGCCGTACGGCGGTGACGGGGGCGCTCAGCTCGACGGTGACCGTGGTCCGTGCGGCCACCGACAGATCGCGAGCAGCCGCCGCGACCGTCGGGTACGGCCTCCGCCCCCGACTCGTCTACCATGGTCACCACGGCAGACGAGCCGGGCGGACGGCCGCGTCGGGACTCATGGGTCCCGCCGAGGAACGTCCGGGCTCCACAGAGCAGGGTGGTGGGTAACGCCCACCCGGGGTGACCCGCGGGACAGTGCCACAGAAAACAGACCGCCGGGGACCTCGGTCCTCGGTAAGGGTGAAACGGTGGTGTAAGAGACCACCAGCGCCTGAGGTGACTCAGGCGGCTCGGTAAACCCCACCCGGAGCAAGGTCAAGAGGAGCCGCTTCGCGGCGGCTCTGCGCGGATGTTCGAGGGCTGCTCGCCCGAGTCCGCGGGTAGACCGCACGAGGCCGGTGGCAACACCGGTCCTAGATGGATGGCCGTCTCTCGACGGGCCGCGAGGCCCGCCGATGACAGAACCCGGCGTACAGCCCGACTCGTCTGCCGCCCCTTCGGGGGCAGGCCCCTGATCAGGTCTTTTGCCTGGTCAGGGGGCCACTTTCATCTCCCTGGAGCCGAGTAATCACTGCTCACTCTTTGTGACTGTTTCCGGGTGTTTCTCGGTGCTGTGTGGCGATCCTGTGGCGGTGCCTGGGCTGCTGAGCCGGTCCAGGTCAGTGCCCTAACTTGAGGCAACGCGTCAAGGACCTCCTCGTCAGCAGGAGGGCTTTGACGCGTTCAGGCTCGGTCAGGTGTCTAGAGCTCGCCGCGCTTCACAGCGTCGACGAAGGACGACCAGCCGTCGGAGGAGAAGACCAGGGCAGGGCCCTCGGGGTTCTTGCTGTCACGGACAGGCACGACGCCGGACGGAGAGACGAGGTTTGCGGCGACCTCGACGCACTGGCCGCCGTTGCTGCTGTAGGAGGACTTGAACCAGCGGGGGGAAACGGTAGTCACAGGATGCCCTTTCGTGCCTGCTCAATCATGGCCGCGGATGTCGCCTGAGAAAGCGCCTCGGCCTGTAGTTGATGGTAGGCCGTCATCAGAGGCTGAACGAACCTCATATCGCGCTCTAGCCGCCCTTGCTGTGCAGACTCGGCGTACGCGATATGGGACCGATCGGTGAGGGTGAGCAACGTTACTGGTAGGTCGAACGCCCTTCGCTCCCCAAGATCGTAGGGAGCCACTTGGAGGATCGTAGAGGGCAGCTCGGCGAACGCGGCAAGCCGGTCCAACTGCGCCGCCATGACTCGGGTGCCACCCACCACGCGCCGTATGCAGCTCTCGTCAAGAACCACGTGCACCAGTGGTGCGGGAGTCCGATCCAGCGACGCCTGCCGTCGAGCGAGGAGCGTTAGCCGTTCCTCTGCCTGCTGTTCCGTGATCGCTCCGCGCCGCACGGCACCCGTCGTGATGGCTGCGGCGTACTCCGGTGTCTGAAGCAACCCCGGAATGATGCCCAGCTCAAAGAGCCTGATCTCTGCCGCGCGTACCTCATGAGCAACGAACTCGGGGAATCCCTCAAGTATCGCGGTGTGCCATACGGCCCGCCCCCGACGTTCGAGCTGATCCCCCGTGCCAAGGGCCCTGTCAGCACTTGCCGCGAAGCGGGGAGTTGGAGGACGCCGACCAGTTTCGACGGCGGAGATGTGCGTTCCGGAGCACCCCATCCGCTCGCCTAGCTCGTCCTGCGTCCAGCCGCGCTCGTCGCGCAACGCGCGTAACCGCTGGCCGAAGCGCTCACCGGGCGACCCTTCAGGGTCCAGTTCTTTGCGGTTCACCATCTAGGCGCCCAACTCCCCGAGCAATCCGCGCAAGTTGAAGACCGCCCGACTGTAGTCCACGCTGGACATCCCTCGGTAGTGAAGGTGCTACGGAGAGGAGTAGCTCAGGAGTCCGATCAGCGGCAGGTGCGTGACGCCCTAGCGACTTCCGCTCAGCCGCGCTGCATCTCGCGCAGGCCGCTGAACAGCTCACCACGCTCTGAATCACGCAGATCAACGGCCAGACAAGAACCCCCGCAACCGCGCAACCGGCTCGGGGGCGTGGCCACCAACCGCTTGGGAGTTGATGACGTGAACAAACGTACCGTGCTGATCTTCGAATCGGTGCTCGGAAGGCTGCACACATTGGTGCGACGGCGCAGCCCCGCCCCCGCCCTCGTGCCGCTGAAGGCCCCGGCCAGTGCGACCACCCTCCCGTGCGTGGTGTGGCGGCCGTGGATGGTCAATGGAGAGGGCGTTGCCTTGGTCCGCCCCTACGTGCTGTCCAGTGAGCACGTGGACGGCCGGGGCAGGCTCGGGGTCAACGAGTGCGCGGGCTGCGAGTCCACGGAGGTTTCGTGGTGACTCTCCGGCAACTGCCCCCGGACGAAGACGGCCGTACGGGGATCGTGATTACCGACAACCCTGACGGTCTGCTTAGTCGCGTGGCCGACGAGTTCGACAGCGCGGCGGAAGACGAGAACGTGTTCATGTGCAGCCAGCTCCTGGGGCACGCACGTGACTTGCTCAAGCAGCCGAAGGTGACCGTGGAAGAACTGCGGTTCCTCGCTGAACGGCTCGTTGAGGGGCTGCTCATGGCCATCAACGTGGCTGAGAGCCGTGACTCCCGTTCGGCGCCGATCACCCCCATGCCCATGGTCGGTGATCCGGTGATGGACACGGTGACCGGCAAGGTGGGGCTGATGATGGGTTGGGAGGGGCCTCAGCGTGCACGGGTGACCCTTTATCCGCCGAATGGCAAAGGCACGCCCTGGGACACCGCCGGCTTCCGTCAGCCCACGAAAGAGGAGTGGCCCGTTGAGGCCCCGCCGCCGCTCCGGCCAACGCCTTCGGACTATCCGCGCAGTGCTCCGATGTCGGCGAGGCCCCTGGAACAGTCGATCGTGGAGGAAGGGCAGAACGGGCACCGCGGTGGGCTGAACATGGCTGCCCTGGCGCCTCCACCTGCCTCGATCTTCGGACCGTAGAAGACTCCTGGTCCCCGCTGTTCTCGGCTACCTCAGCGGGGACCAGGTCCCGCGCCCGCCCCTACCGTGTGCCAGTCATCCCCCGAAGGCGACACCGGTAGGGGCGGGACCTCACACAACCTGTCCAGTTGGCGAGTTGGAGAGGAGCGACCGACATGAAGACCAGCCCATCACAGCCGGTCGCCCTGCCCATCCGCACCAGTCCCCCGCCCGGCGGACACTCGCTGGGGAGCGTGTACGCCGGGCGGGTCAGCAAGGGATCGACCAGTTCACGTCTCATGACGGAAGGGAGGCGAGGTATAACCGAGCCACTCGGCTCGTAGTGCAGGCACCACCCAGATCCGCAGAACTCATCCTGAGGAGTCAACTGTGATCACCACTGCTACTGGGCTCACCGCAACCCGACCGTGGGGGGCTAGCCGACTGGCGCCGTACCCCACCACGGTTCGCCTCCCGCACGCCGCAGTCGAGGTTGACCCGGACACGCAGCTTGGCGTGTTCCGCGACTGTCACGGCCAGGTGGTTGAGATGGGCAAGCACGGAACCGGCACCGGCACCGAAACCAATGTAACCACCAGTTCGGATAACCAGACGGGTAACGACCAGGGCAAGGACCAGGAGAACGATCAGGACTGACGATAGTGACCGAGGAGAGGCCGGTACTCGTGGTCACCGAGGCGAACGACATTACCGCCGACATGGTGATCAGCGAACTGAACCGGCGCAGTGTGCCGGTAGTCAGGTTCAACCCTGCCGACATTGATGGAGGCGGCCTGACGGTCTCGGCTCGGTTTGGTACCTGCCCGGCCCCGGTGGCCGGGCAGGTACGCACCGTGTCGAGGACCGTGGATCTGGGCCACGTGCGGGCGGTGTACTGGCGCCGCCCCGACTGGCCCACCTTCCCGCACTTAGCCGCCGACGATGCGCGGTTCGCCGCGGCGCAGGTCCGCTATGGGCTCGGAGGCACGCTCTACGCCCTGGACGGGCCTCTGTGGGTCAACCACCCCCTTCGTATCGCCGCCGCCGACTACAAGCCCGCTCAACTCGCCCTTGCGCAGCGGCTGGGCCTCGCGGTGCCACCAACGCTCGTAACCAACGATCCAGCCGCGGCACGGGAGTTCATCACTGCACACGGTCAGGTGATCTACAAGGTGCTGCGGTGGACCCCGTACGAGCGAGACGGGATTCCGGTCACGGGCTGGGCTGATCTGGTCACTGCTGACGAGATCGATGACAGTGTGCGCGTGACACCACACCTCTTTCAGGCCCGCGTGGATAAGGCCGCAGACGTGCGGGTGCTGGTGGTCGGTCGGCGAGCGTTCGCCGTGCGCATCGACTCCGACCTGTTGGACTGGCGCAAGGACTACTCCGCGCTCTCCTACACCGTGGTAGACCTGCCCGCCAACGTGAACAAGGCGCTCTTGGCATACCTGGATCGCCTCGGGTTGGTGTCCGGGAGCTTTGACCTCGCTATGGATCGGGCGGGCGACTACTGGTGGCTGGAGCTGAACCCCAATGGCCAGTGGGGGTGGCTGGAGGAGAAGACCGGACTGGAGATGTCCGCTGCATTCGCTGACCTGCTACGAGGAGACAACCCATGACCGATACCACGCCCGAGCGGCGTGCCCTCGCCGATCGGCTGGTTCAGGCTGGTGCCCTCAAGACCCCCGCGTGGCGGGCGGCCGTAGAGGCAGTACCGCGTGAGCTCTTTCTGAACCCCGGGGTGTTCCTTCAAGAGAAAGGACGATGGCGACCTGTATCGGCCGCGGGCGCCGATCCGGCGGAGTGGGCGCATATCGCGTACACCCTAGACACGCTGACTACGCAACTCGATGGGCACCTCACTGCCGACGAGGTAAAAGAGCCCGTGGCGGGTCTACCCACGTCTTCCTCCACGACCCCGGTCCTCGTGCTTGGCATGATCGAGAGCCTGGACGTGGAGGACGGGCACCAGGTCTTGGAGATTGGTACCGGTACTGGCTACTCCTCCGCCCTGATGTGTCACCGCCTCGGCGAGGACAACGTGACCACGGTGGAGGTTGACCCGGAGGTGGCGGCCCGTGCGGACGCCGCGTTGGAAGCGGCCGGGTTCTCGACGTGGACCGTGACCGGAGACGGGCTCCTCGGGCACCCTCGCCGGGCCCCGTACGATCGGGTGATCGCCACCTGCGCCGTCCGCCGCATCCCTCATACTTGGGTCCGGCAGACCAGGCCAGGCGGCGTCATCCTGGCCACCGTCGGTTCCTGGGCAAACGGCGCCGGCCTTGCAAAGGTAACGGTGAATGCCGAGGGTGCGGCCGAAGGCGGCATGATCGGACACGCCTCGTTTATGCAGGCTCGATCTCAAGCGGCAGTGCCGGTAGGCGGTGACCTCTCCGCCCGCACTGCCTACGCCGATAGTGAGCGGGATGTGGGGGTGTCTCCCCTCGTGCTTGAGGAGCAGATGCCTGCTTTCCTCGCCCAGCTCTCCGCCCCCGGCACGCAGTTCATTCGCGCCGCCCGCAGTGACGGCACACGGCTCTTGTACCTCTTCGACCCGCAGCGCGAGTCCTTTGCCGAGTTCATCGCTGACGGAGACGGTTGGACCGTCCGCCAGGGTGGGCCCGTGGCCCTGTGGGACGACATCGAGCGGGCTGTCACCGCTTGGCAGGGTGAGGGAAGCCCTGACATCACCACCGTAAAGCTCCACATCACTGCCAGGACCCATACGTATTGGATCGGCGACAACCCGGCACTGCGATGGGAACACCACCTCAGCTAGAGATCTTTAACGGCGGAGGTTACGTCGGGTCGTGACGGCTGTCAGGGTCCGCGCTATGCCTGGAGGATGAGGTATCCCGATGGCGGTGGACTGACGGCCGAGGAACGGGCTCGGCGTGAGCAAGTCCGGCTTGCGGCCGCAGATCTGATCGAGGGCGGGGCCAGTGACCGGGAGGTGGCTCGGCGGTTCAGGGTGACCCGGATGTCGGCGAACCGCTGGCGGCGGGCGTTGGCTTCCGGTGGTCGGCAGGCCCTGGCCTCCAAGGGGCCCGGCGGCGCCCGCTGCAAGCTCGATGCGGGACAGCTCCGCGTCCTGGAGACGGTGTTGGATGCCGGTCCGGCCGCTTCCGGCTGGAGTGACCAGTGCTGGACGCTGGCGAGGATCGCCGAGGTCGTGCGCCGCTGGTTCGGCGTCGAGTACACCCTGGCCGGGCTGGACCTGCTGCTGCACCGCATCGGCTGGAGCGTGCAGGTCCCATCCCGCAAGGCCACCGAGCGGGACGAGGCGAAGATCGCCGCCTGGAAGGACGAGCAGTGGCCCGTCATAAAAAGAGGGCGGCGGACTTGGGCGCCTGGCTCTGCTTCGAGGACGAAGCCGGCCAGGGCCTGAGGCCGCCCAAGGGCCGAACCTGGGGCCGACGGGGCCATACCCCGGTGGTCCGGGTCACCGCCGCCGGCACCAAACGCGTCTCCATGGCGGCGCTGATCTGCACCAAAGCCGGCCGCAGATCCCGGCTGATCTACCGCATCCACCTCGACCGCGGCCCCGCCAAAGGCCGCCGCAAAGGCTTCACCGAGACTGACTACGCCCGCCTGCTGGATGCCGCACACCAGCAGCTCGGCGGCCCCATCGTCTTGGTCTGGGACAACTTGAACACGCACGTCAGCCGCACTATGCGGGAGCTGATCGCCACCCGATTATGGCTGACCGTCTACCAGCTGCCCCCGTACGCGCCCGAGCTCAACCCCGTCGAGGGCGTGTGGTCGCACCTGAAGAGATCGCTGGCCAACCTCACCAAACACGGCCTCGACCAACTCACCGCGTTGGTGAAGACACGGCTCAAACGCATGCAGTACCGCCCTGTCCTCGTCGAGGGTCTCGTCGCCAAAACCGGGCTCGACCTCCAACCGCCGTAACCTCAGCCGTTGAAGATCTCTAGCCGCCTGAAGGCCGGCGAACCGGTACCGGTGAGATTCGGAGGCTCAGGCACTAGATCGGGTGCCTGAGCCTCCTTTCACATGACGGTACTGAGGAGTAGAACCACCATTTACCTCAAGGCACCCCTTCGTGGGGGTGCCAGAGAGGTAGTCCTCAAGGATTGGGTGGGGGGTATAGAGAACCCCCCACCATAAATAACGTACCTGTCCTCTGGAGGTCCCTGGGACACGTCTGTGAGCCAGGTAACGATAATTATTGTTACCTCACACTGCCCAGGTCTGGTTCATGTGTGTGACCGATGACCTTGAGGGGCCTACGAGCTCCTGGAGCCGGATGAGTCGGGGGCCTTCATCGAGGCCGGCCCGGCCTTTTCTGCATTATTGAAACCCGTACATGATGAAAGGAAGGCGCCCCGGCGGTCCTCGTGACAGCAACAAAGGGGCATTACCCGGCGTACAGCCCGACTCGTCTGCCGCCTTTTCCTCGCCTTCGACGAGCGCAGGGCGGGTCCTTGCAGCCAGTGTCCGCCGCCACGGAGCTGGCGCAGTCGGACATGAACGCAGCGATCCGCGGCAGCCGCGTCGCCGGCTCCCGCCACGGTCATCAGCCCGGCTCGTCGTACTCCTCGGTGCTCAGCCGTTCGAGGTCGTCGGCCCACTGCTGGGCCCACGCGCGCAGGCTGGCGATCTGGTCGGGGTCCGTAGGCGGCGAATTTGGACGGCATACCCGCCGGCGATGACCAGTGGGTACAGGTTCACGCCGCGGCAGGCGCCTGGCGAGCGAGCAGGGGGAATGCCTCTTCCCACGCGGCGCTGATGTGCCGGCTGATCAGCGTGCGCAGGACGGGCCACTGCGCGATCAGTAGCTGGCGGTCCAGGAGGGCGACGAGGTCGTCGTGCTGCCCTTCGGCCAGCGCGGTGCGGTACAGGCTCATGCGCTGCCGCGGCCGGTCCAGATCGTAGGTGCGAAGACCAGACCAGGCGACGTGCAGCGGCAGCTGGACCGCGCCGTGAGTGGACCCGGCGAGTTCGTCGAGCGAGGCGGGCAGGCGGCCCTGGTACCGCACACGCAGCACATCAGCAGCGGGTGGACACGACGTCGACGTGGGGTCAGCCATGACACCGATGATCGCCTCTGCCCCGGGCGCCCGATACCTCACTCCGCGCGGCTTCCTCCGCATCGGGACGGCACGACGGCCCCCACCGAAGCGAGGGCCGGGCGCGTGGCACCCCGGCAGGAGTACCGTTCTGAGTGTCCAGTTCAGAATGGGAGTAAGTATGCCCGAGAGTACGTACTTTGGCGCCCGCTTACGTGACATTCGGAAGCGGCGAGGGCTGAGCCAGCGTGAACTCGCAGCGGCTGCAGGTCTTTCGCTGTCCACCATCAGAACCCTGGAGCAGGGCGAGCACGCCTCCCCCCGCATGGAGACAGCGCACCGACTTGCTGTTGTGCTGCGCATGTCCACCACGAGCCTGCTGCAGCGCGAGGGTGAACAGGAGGTGGTTTCCGAGCCTTGGCGACCGCTTCAGCGAGCAGTCGAGGTTGCGGAGACGCAGTTGCCGGACGAGCCGACTCTGGCTGGCGTGCGCGCGGCTTTGGCCGACGTTCGTACCACCTTCTTCGCCAACGAGATTGCCGAGCTCTCCACCCTCCTCGGGCCTCTGCTGCGTGATGCCGAGGCGCTGACCGACGACGCCGAGGGGAGGGCTGTCCGAGCTCATCTGCTCCAGATCGCGGGGTCGACGCTTACGCAGGTGAGGCAGTACGCGGCGGCGGAGACCGCGCTGCGGAGAGCCCTGGACGAGGCGCCTGACCGCCTGCGTGCCGCGTCGATCGTCACCACGTGGTGCTGGCTCCTGGTCCGGCAGGGGAGGCTCGATGAGTCTCGCGAGCTGGCCACGCGATGGGCCGACGACATGGAACCTCGCGTCTCGCGGGCCACAGTGGAGGAGCTTGCGGCCTGGGGCTGGCTCCTTCTCCAGGCATCCGCGGCCTGCCTTCGCGACAACAGGCCCGGAGAGGCGGCCGATGCCCTGCGGCTGGCCAAGACCGCCGCGACGGCCACTGGACGCGAACTCCCCAAGGGCGACATCCGGCTGGCGTCCTGGGGGCCGACCACGGTCGCGTACAAGCAGGCCGAGCGGTACATCATCGCGGACCGACCAGATGAGGTACTGGCGACGTCGCAGCGGCTGGCCGCTGTGCGGCGGATGGGCGGTACGGAGTTCAACCGGCACCGGCTGGATGTGGCCAAGGCGCACGTGAAGTTGAAGCAGCCCACCGAGGCCATGGCCGTGCTGGCGAAGATCCATGCCGCGGCGCCGGAGTGGCTGGCCGAGCAGCGGTATGCGCGGGACATCATGGGCGATGTGGTGAAGCGTCGCCGAACTCTGACCCCCGAGATGCGGATGATGGCTGACGCCGTGCGGCTGCCGATGTAGATCCGTCGGCGGTGGTGATACTTCGGGGCGACAGGCTCCGGAACCACCATTGATGATCGCTCGGCGTGACCATACGGTCACAGCATGCCTGGTCAAGATTGCAGTGAAGCGTGGTCACACGCGTGGAGTCCGCCCGGCGGGAAGAGCGTGCAGGCGCAGCCCGCCGGCCGGTGGTGGGATGCCGTACGGGTGCCTGCCGTGATCGGCGAGGTCGCGCTGGCGCTCCTTGGCGAGGAGTCCGGGGCGGTCATCGCCGACACGCGCGGCGCGGTCTGGTACTGGCTCGTGCGGCCCGGCACCGCAGCGGACTGGTCGCTGCACCGGGTGCTTGCGCAGGGGGCGTTCGTCGTCGTACCCGGGAGGGAGCGCAAGGGCGGGCCGGGACTCCACTGGCGTGTCCCGCCGTCGGGGGCCCGGTCCCTCACCGACCCCGATCGTCTTCACGCCGCGTTGATGGCCGCCAACAGGGCCGTGAAGTGTTGCTATCGCTGTGACCGGCTGACTTCCGATCCCGTGTTCGTCGCGGACGTGCACGTGGCCAGTGGCGCTGACCGGGCCGTCTACGCCTGCCGGTCCTGCGCGGAACGCCTCTCGGAACGACCCGACGTGCTCGGCGAGGTCGCGGCCGGCCGTCGCGCGTTGGAAGGGCGGGCCCGATGAGCGGTGGCGACATCGCGACGCGCGGGGCCGTCACGCTGCCGAGCGGTGCGGAACCCGTGAAGCAGCCGGCGCGGGGCTGACCTGGGACGCCGTACGGGTGAGCCTCGGCTGCGCGGACGGTGTGCTGGAACGGCTCGGGGACGAGACCGGGGCCGTCATCGAGGACCCGCGCGAGGCGTGCCGGTACTGGCTGGTGGCCCCGGGCTCCGCGGAGGGGTGGGCTCTGCCGCACCCGGTGCTACGGCGGGGCGCCTTCGTGCCGGTGCCCCCGGCGGGGTGCACGGAGGGCCCCGGGGTGTGTTGGCGTGTGCCGCCGGGCCCCGGGCGCGGCCTGACCGACGCGCTGCGTCTGCACACGGCGTTGCTGGAATCGACCGGTGACCGGGAGGACCCGGTCCGGGCGGCATGGATCCCGTTCATCGTGCACGCCTCCAACTGCCCCCAGTGCCGCGACCGCCCGACGGCGTGCACGACAGGGCTCGCACGGTGGGCCCGCTACCGGGAGGCGTTGTCCGGGGCTCGCGGCGGCAAGGTGGCCGGCTGCCCGTAGACCGGCGGGGCGGCGGGTCCGGCTGGCCGCCTGCCGTCAGTCGGGCACCGCGCACGAACCCGCCGAGGGCCGCATTCGGGAGGCGCTCAGGCCGCCCCCCGATGCGGCACGATTCACACCAGTTCGGGCTGCGGCTCCGGCTGCGGCGCCGGTGCCGCCTTCGGCTCCCACTTTCTGGTCGTCCGTATGTAGGCGTAGATCACGGAAGTCATCGCCAGAATGAGAAGCGGTCCGAATACCCACGGAAGTTCGGCCATCTGCATCGGGATATAGCGGTAGGACAGCAAGAACGCGGCGAAGACCGTGGTGCCGTAAGCGACCAGCTGGATTCCCGACCGATCCCAGCCACGTGCCTGCGAGCGCAGAGCCGCCTCGATCGTGAGCGTGAAGACCACGCCGGCGATGATGTCCGCGCCGTAGTGGTAGCCGAATCCCAGCGTCGCGCCGAGCGTGGTGATCAGCCAGAACACGCCGAAGAACTGCAGAATCCGCGGGCCCCGGAGGGAGTGGATGAAGATCGCGGTAGCCCACGCCGTGTGCAGGCTGGGCATGCAGTTGCGCGGGGTGACCTCGTTGAAGGGCATGTGGTGCGGCGCGTCGAGCGGCGGAGGTGTGTCCGGCCACAGGTTGGCCACCGCCCACTGCCCGCCGTCGGTGCCGTAGATGAAGATCGGTCCGACCACCGGGAAGATCATGTAGATGGCCGGCCCGAGGAGGCCGATCACCAGGAAGGTGCGCACCAGGTGATGGCTCGGGAAGCGGCGCTCGACCGCCACGTGGCGCAGCTGGTACAGGCTGACGACGACCGCGGCCACCGCGAGCTGAATGTAGACCCACTGGAGGAGAGGGGTGCCGATCGAGCCGGTGGCCTCGATGATCCGGCCGGCCAGCCACGACGGGTTGCCCAGCGCGTGATCGGCGGTCGCCACGTACTGGTCGAGCACCGTGGGGCGGGTCTTCGCCGTGATGAGCAGCCACGTATCGCCGGTCTTGCGGCCGGTCACCAGCAGCAGGCCCAGCCCGACGCCCTTCAGGAGCAGGGCACGTTCCCGGCCGGTGCGGCGTGTGACGGCGATGACCGCACAGCCCAGCATCACCCACAACGCGCCGTTGCCGAAGGGGTGGCCGTAGCCGGCGGGCGTCTTGGCGTCGACCGCCCACCGCACCAGAGTGAAGACGATGTCGATGCCGACTGCGACACCAGTCGCGATGAGCCGTTCCCGCCAGGTGAACACCACCATCATCAGCGCCATGCTGCCGTACAACAGCGGCCCTGATTTGGGGAAGAAAATCACCTCTTTCGCCTGGTTGGTGATCGGCCCCTGCTGGCCGTAGTGGCGCGCGGCGATCTCCAGCGCGATGAGGAATCCGAGGGCTACCACACCGGCCGTGGCCCACAGGATCGCCCGCGGCTGACGCCACGCGGCGAACGCAGTTCTGCGGTCTGTTCGCGATATCAATGCTTTAGCCGATTTGCTCGATTTTGGTCGGATATTCTGCTGATCGTGCTAGATGGCATGATTTTCCGGTGAAGGGTGGGCGATGAGGGCGATCGTCAAAAGTCGGATCATGCTATCGGAGTCGAAACGGGCGGCCTGAGCGGGATATCGGCCAAGCCCGGTCCAGGCAGACCCAGTTCTCCCCGGTCCGGGCAGCCCCGGTTCTCCTCGGTCCGGGCGGCCCCGGTTCTCGCCGATCCGGGCGGCCCCGGTTCTCGCCCCGGCCCGCCCCACCCCGCACGGCACAGCGCAAGAGGCTCGAACCGGTGATCAGTCGATCGGGTTCGAAGCACCTTCGGAGGGGCCGGCAGCCTTGGTGAGGCAGAGGTCCTCGGTCGTCTCTCGACGCAACCCACTCGCGCTGCGGGCCACGCCATTCCGCGGCGCCGGTACGGCGGCCTTCGGCTCCCACGTTGCGGTGGTCCGTACGTAGCCGTAGATCACCGAGGCCATCGCCAGAAGGAGAAGGGGGCCGAACAACCACGGGTAATCGGCCATCTGCGTCGGCAGGTAGCGGTAGGACGTCAGGAGCGCGGCGAAGACCGTGGTGCCGTAGGCGACCAGTTGGATTCCCGACCGGTCCCAGCCGCGGGTGATCGAGCGCAGAGCCGCCTCGATCGTGAGCGTGAACACCACACCGGCAATGAGATCCACGCCGTAGTGGTAGCCGAATCCCAGCGTCGCGCCGAGCGTGGAGATCAGCCAGAACGTGCCTGCGAAGCGCAGAACGCGTGGGCCCTTGCGGGAGTGGATGAAGATCGCGGTAGCCCACGCCGTGTGCAGGCTGGGCATGCAGTTGCGTGGGGTGATCTCGTCGTACGGCATCGGCTGCGGGGTGTCGATCGTCGGCAGCGTGTCCGGCCACAGGTTGGCTATCGCCCAGGGTTCGCCACCGGTACCGAAGGCGCCGGTGCCGTAGACGAAGATCGGTCCGACCACCGGGAAGATCATGTAGATGGCCGGCCCGACGAGGCCGATCACCAGGAAGGTGCGCACCAGGTGATGGCTCGGGAAGCGGCGCTCGACCGCCACATGGCGCAGCTGGTACATCGTGACGACGACCGCGGCCACCGCGAGCTGAATGTAGACCCAGTCGAGAAGGTGAGTGCCGATCGGATCGGTGGCCTGGACGATTCGGCCCACCAGCCACGACGGGTTGCCTAGCGCGTGATCGGCGGTCGCCACGTACTGGTCGAGCACCATCGGGCGGGTCTTCGAGGTGATGAGCAGCCAGGTATCGCCGGTCTTCCGACCGGCCACCAGCAGCAGGCCCAGCCCAACGCCCTTCAGCAGCAGGGCACGTTCCCGGCCGGTGCGGCGTGTGACGGCGATGACCGCACAGCCCAACATCACCCACAACGCGCCGTTGCCGAACATCATCTTGGCGTCGACCGCCCACCGCACCAGGAAGAAGGCGATGTCGATGCCGACCGCGACACCCAAGGCGATGAACCGTTCCCGCCAGGTGAGCACCACCATCATCAGCGCCATGCTGGCGTACAGCAACGGCCCCGATTTAGGGGCGAATATCACCTCTTTCGCCTGGTTGGCCATCGGCCCCGGTAGGCCGTAGTGGCGTGCGGCGATCTCCAGCGCGATGAGGAATCCAAGGGTTACCACACCGGCCGTAGCCCACAATATCGCCCGCGGTTGACGCCACGCGGCGAATGCATTTCTGCCGTTTATTCGCGATATCAATTGCCTGGCCGATTTGCTAGGTTTTGGCGGAATGTGTCACTCATCGTGCTGGATGGCATGGTTTTCTGGCGAAGGGTGGGCGATCGGGGCGGTCATCATGAGTTCGGGTCATGTTATCGGAGCGCTCGGGGTGGGTTTCGTCGGCCGTGGACGGCGTCAAGATCGGTTGATTGATCCCGCGCTCGATGGTCCAGCTGTTTTGGGCATGGCCATGAAATCCGGCGGGCACGGTCCGCGTGCGCCGCGCACCCCGGCTCACGCCTCCCCGGCTCACGCCTCCCCGGCTCACGCCTCCGCCAACGCCTCCAGCGCCGCCCTGGCAGCCGTCAGCGCCCCCTTGCGGATCGTGTCGGCGTCGGCGGCCTCGCCGGAGGCGAAGTCGCTGCCGTTGTAGGTGACGGTGATCATCGCGTTGTCCTGGTGGAGGACGACCACCGCCTCGCGGGTCCGCTGGCCGTCCTCGGTGGTGACGCGCTCGGTGAGGGTGGCGTGGTCGCCGAGGTCGGGGACGGGGGTGCCGGGGGTCTCGGTCGCGGGAGTGGGGGGACGGCGGGTGGGGGTGATGTCGTAGGTGACGTCGAGCCAGCGGTAGTCGTAGCCGTGGAGGGCGTGCCAGGAGCAGCCGGTGCGACGGGTGGCGTCGGTGGAGGTGAGCAGGGAGCCGGCGGGGTTGGCGCCGGGGACCAGGGGCTTCACGGTGGCGGCGGGGAGCGTCGCGCAGGCGTCGCGCGGGGGCGCGGAGTGGCGTGGGGCCGGTGCGCTGGCGCTCGGGGCGGGGGAGGGGTCCGACCCGGCGGCGGGTTTGGGGCGTGCGTCCGAGGGGCCGGTGGCGGTCATGGCCAGGCCGGCGGCGGTCAGCGCGGCGACGGGCAGCAGGCGGGCGCCCAGGGTGAGGGGGAGAGAACGCACGTCGGCTCTCTTCGGTCGGCAGGATGTTTCGGCGGGGCGTGGGGTGGAGGGGTTCCGCCGGACGTTCGGCCGTGGGGCGCTCGTCCGGGCGCGTCCTGCGGGCGCGTCCTACGGGCGTGTCGGCAGGAGGTCTCCTCATCCCGACACCGCTCCTGCGGCGGCGGGAAGATGACCTTGCCACAGGAACCCCGCCGAGAACAGACCACCTGCGGATTACGCCGAATGCCTGAAGCGGAGGTGGATCTCACTCGTACGACATATATATGTCGTGAACGGGTCAGGACATCGCCGCCCGTAACCCTTCCAATTTCCTCTGACACCTCTCAGGTCGGAGGAATGCCCCATGGGACACATGGCACACGCAGCACGCTCAGCGCGCTCAGCACGCGCCACGCACCAGCCGGAGCTTCGGGCCGCCGCCGCACGTCTGGGGCGCCGCCGGTTCCTCACCGTCACCTCGGCCGCCGCGGCCCTCGCCTTCAGCACCAACCTGCCGAGCGCGCACGCGGCGGAGGTGACGCCGCGCAGCCTCTCGGAGGACCCGTTCACCCTCGGGGTGGCCTCCGGCGACCCGCTGCCGGACTCCGTGCTGCTGTGGACGCGGCTGGCCCCCCGCCCGTACGAGCCGCGCGGTGGGCTGCCCGCCGAGGGCGTGGTGTGGGTGGAGTGGGAGATCTGCCGCGACGACCGGTTCAGACGCGTGGCCCGGCGCGGCACCGCCGCCGCGCACGCCGCGTTCGACTACGCCGTGCACGTGGAGGCGGACGGCCTCGCCCCCGGCCGGGACTACTGGTACCGCTTCCGCGTCGGCTCCTGGGTCAGCCCGGCCGGCCGCACCCGCACCGCCCCGGCCCGCCGCGCCCACGTCGACCAGGGCCGCTTCGGGCTGCTCTCCTGCCAGGCGTACCACGACGGCTACTACACGGCCCTCGGACACCTCGCGAACGAGGACCTCGACGCCGTCTTCCACGTCGGCGACTACCTCTACGAGTACGCGGTCAACGCGGTCGGCGGCGCTCGCAACTACACCGACCGCACACTTCCGGACATCTTCAACCGCGAGACCCTCACCCTGGAGGACTACCGGCTGCGCTACGCGCTCTACAAGACCGACCCGGAGCTCCAGGCCGCGCACGCCGCCTTCCCCTGGTTCGTCACCTGGGACGACCACGAGACCGAGAACAACTACGCCGGCGACACGGACGAGAACGGCAACCCGCCGGAGGAGTTCCTGCTGCGCCGGGCCGCCGCCTACCGCGCGTACTGGGAGAACATGCCGCTGCGCAGGCCGCACCGGCCCGACGGCCCCGACATGCGGCTCTACCGGCGCTTCCACCACGGGCGGCTCGCCCAGTTCGACATCCTCGACACCCGGCAGTACCGGTCCGACCAGGCGTACGGCGACGGCTGGCAGTACCCGGGCCCCGAGTCCGAGGACCCGAGCCGCACCATGGTCGGCGCCGCCCAGGAGCGCTGGCTGCTGCACGGCTTCCGGCGCTCCACCGCCACCTGGAACGTGCTGCCGCAGCAGGTCACCTTCTGCCGCCGCAAGGACACCACCGCCGCCCGCTCCAAGCTCAGCATGGACGCCTGGGACGGATACCCGGCATCCCGCCAGCGGATCCTCGACGGCGTCGAGCGGGCCGGCATCGACAACCTGATCGTCCTCACCGGCGACGTCCATGTCTCGTACGCCATGGACATCAAGCGCGACTTCGGCGAGCCGTCCTCCCGCACCCTCGGGGTCGAGATCGTCGGCACCTCCGTCACCAGCGGCAAGAACGGCACCGACAAGCCGTCCAACTGGGCCACCTTCATGGCCGCCAATCCGCACATGAAGTTCTACAACGGCCGTCGTGGATACGTCCTCCTCACCCTCGACGAGGACCAGGCCCGCGCCGACTACCGGACGGTCTCCCATGTGACCACCCCCGGCGGCGCGGTCACCACCGCCGCCTCCTTCATCACCGAGTCGGGCAACCCGGGGCTCCAAGCCGTGTGACCCCCGTCGGGCCCGTGGCTCCACGGCTCCACGGCTCCGCCGGCCGGCCCGGAGCGGAGTCGGCCGGCCCGGAGCGGAGTCGGCCGGCCCGGAGCGGAGTCGGCCGGCCCGGAGCGGAGTCGGCCGGCCCGGAGCGGAGTCGGCCGGCCCGGAGCGGAGCGGTCCGATCCGTGGCGAAGATCCGTAAATAGGACGGCGCCGGATGAGAACATAGTGTCTGCTTCAACGACTCTTGGAGAGCTGCTGCATGGCGGACACCGGACGCTCCACCACGCCCGACGGCATACCCGACACACCCGATGCGACCTCCGCTCCGGAGGGGGCCCGGCCCGCAGGCCCGGCCCCCTCCGACGCCGCGGCTCCCTCCGGCACGACGGCCCGTTCCGGCGCCGTGGCCCCCTCCGATCCGGCCGGCCCCGCGCACACGCTCGCGCAGCGCCGCACCGGGCTGCTCACCACCCTCGTGCTGGGCGGCCTCACCGCGCTCCCGCCGCTCTCCATGGACATGTACCTCCCGGCCCTGCCCGAGGTCACCGACGCGCTGCACAGCCCCGCCGCCACCGTGCAGCTCACCCTCACCGCCTGCCTGGCCGGCATGGCGCTCGGCCAGCTGGTGGTCGGGCCGATGAGCGACAAGTGGGGCCGCCGCCGGCCGCTGCTCATCGGCATGGTCATCTACGTCCTGGCCACCGCCGTCTGCGCCTTCGCCACCAACGCCCCGCTGCTTGTCGGCTTCCGCCTGGTGCAGGGGCTCGCCGGGGCCTCCGGGATCGTGATCGCACGCGCCGTGGTCCGCGACCTGTACGACGGCGTGGCCATGGCCCGCTTCTTCTCCACCCTGATGCTGATCTCCGGCACCGCGCCGATCATCGCGCCCCTCATCGGCGGCCAGGTGCTGCGCTTCACCGACTGGCGCGGCATCTTCATCGTGCTCACCGTCGTGGGCGCCGTGCTCTCCGTCGTCGTCTGGCGCTGGCTGGACGAGACGCTTCCGCCCGAGCGGCGGCACAGCGGCGGGCTCGGCCAGGCCCTGCACACCATGCGCGGGCTGCTCGCCGACCGCGTCTTCGCCGGCTACACGCTCGCGGGCGGCTTCGCCTTCGCCGCGCTCTTCGCGTACATCTCCGGCTCCTCCTTCGTCATCCAGGAGATCTACGGCGCCTCCCCGCAGACCTTCAGCCTGCTCTTCGGGCTCAACTCGGTCGGCCTCGTCGCCTTCGGCCAGCTCAACGGCAAGGTGCTGGTCGGCCGGGTCAACCTCGACCGGGTGGTGACGGCCGGACTCGCCATCATCACCCTCGCCGCCGGCGTACTGCTGGTGATGGTCTCCGGGGTCTTCGGTCGGCCGGGGCTGGCACTCGTGGCGGGCGCGCTCTTCGTGCTCATGTCCGCCATGGGTCTGGTGCTGCCCAACACCAACGCCCAGGCGCTCCAGCGCGCCGGGCACGCCGCCGGCTCCGCCTCCGCGCTGCTGGGCACCGCCTCCTTTCTGGTCGGGGCGATCGCCTCGCCGCTGGTCGGGATCGCCGGCGAGCACACCGCCGTGCCCATGGCCGCCGTCCAGTTGGGCTCCGCACTCGCGGCCGCGCTGTGCTTCGTGGCACTGTGCCGCCCGTGGCAGCAGCAGAGCGACTACGAGCGGCAGGGCTAGCACGCGCGACAGCACTGGACGACCTGGTCCGCGAGGTGGTGAGCCTCCCCGCGTCGGTGCCTCCCGCGCCGATGCCTTCCGCGTCGGTGCCTCCAGCCCTTGAAGCGCGGCCCTGGTGTGCCGGAGCCGTCGTCTACGCCGGGCGGTCCCGGACCACCCTCGTCCACGAGGCCGTCGGCTGGGCGGTGCGCTATGCCTCCTACGACGCGGTGACCGACGGGGGCGTGGAGCTGCCCCCGGCCGCCCGGGTGCCCGCCCGGCCCGACACCCTCTTCGACCTCGCCTCGCTGACCAAGCTGTTCACCGCCGTCGTCGCCATGCGGTGCGTGGAGCAAGGCGCGCTCGACCTGGACGGCCGCGTCGCCTCGTACGCCTCCGAGTTCACGGCCGCCGCCCGACACGGGATCACCCCGCGGCAGCTGCTCACCCACACCTCCGGGCTACGGCCCGAACTGCCGCTGTACGCGTGCGCGGGCGAGGCGGAGCGGGAGGCGATGCTGCGTACGGAGGAGCCCGTGGGCGAGGTGGGGGCGGCGCGCGGCTACTCCGACCTGAACCTGCTGATCCTGCAGCGGGTGCTGGAGCGCGTCACGGGCCGGCCGCTGGACGCGCTGGTGCGGGACCTCGTCACCGGGCCGCTGGGCATGGACGACACTCGCTTCAACCCGCCGGCCGACCTCCTCCCGCGCATCGCCGCCACCGAGGACCAGCGACGGCCCTGGGCCAAGCTCGACCGGGGGATGCTGCGCGGGGTGGTGCACGACGAGAACGCCCATGCGATGGGCGGCGTGGCCGGGCACGCGGGGCTGTTCTCCACCGCCGGCGATCTGGCGCGGCTGTGCCGGGCGCTGCTGGGTGGCGGGGCGTACGAGGGCCGCCGGGTGCTGGCGGCGTCCTCCGTGGAGCTGATGCTGACCGCCCCGGGGCTGGGCTTCGAGGTCGACCAGCCGTGGTTCACGGGTGAGCTGGCGGGCCGGGGCGCGGCGGGGCACACGGGTTTCACGGGGACGAGCCTGGTCGTGGACCGGGCGACCGACTCGTTCGTGGTGCTGCTCGCCAACACCGTCCACCCACGGCGGCGGCCCCCGGCGAACGCACCGCGCGCGGCGGTGGCCACTGCCCTGGCGCGGGCCGTGGGAGCGGGGGCGGGCTGAGGCCGGCGCGTCGGGCGGCCCGCCCCGCGGACCCAGCGGGTTGGCGCCGCACGGGTGGGTGTGCGGCGGGGAGGACACCCGGCGCGGCGCCGGAAGGACGCACGCACGGACAGGCGGGGAGGACTCCCGGCGCGGGCCGGAAGGGCCGGAAGGGGTGAGGGGGCGACCCCTCGGTCGGGCCCACCCGGACGGGTAAACTCGTGCGAATGCACGCATCCGCTTCCGAGGCCGCCCACACCGGCGACACCCTCCGCGCCACCCTGGCGCACCTGCTCGACGGCCTGCCGCCCCGGCAGGCGGCCCAGGCGGTGGAGCGGCTGATCGCGAACTACCGGGGGCGGATCCCGACGGACGCCCCGGTGCTGCGGGACCGATCGGACGTGGCCGCGTACGCCGCGTACCGGATGCCGGCGACGTACGAGGCGGTGTGCGCGGCGCTGGCCGCGTTCGCGGACGCGGTGCCGGACTGGGCGCCGGGCAGCCATGTCGACGTCGGCGGTGGGACCGGGGCCGCCACCTGGGCCGTGGCCGCGACCTGGGGCGGCGAACGGCCGGTGACCGTGCTCGACTGGGCGGAGCCGGCCCTCGCCCTGGGGCGGGAGATCGCCGCGGCGAACCCGGCGCTGAAGGCCGTCGAGTGGCGCCGCGCCCGCATCGGGGCGCAGCTCGCCGTCGACGCGGCGGACCTGGTCACGGTCTCCTACGTGCTCAACGAGCTCACCGAGGCCGATCGCGGCTCCCTGGTGGCCGCCGTCGCGGCCGCCGCGCAGGCCGTGGTGATCATCGAGCCGGGCACCCCCGACGGCTACGCCCGCGTCATCGAGGCCCGCGACCGGCTGGTCGCCGCCGGCTTCCACATCGCCGCGCCCTGCCCGCACAGCGCCGCGTGCCCGATCGTGCCCGGCTCGGACTGGTGCCACTTCGCGGCGCGGGTGAGCCGCTCCTCGCTGCACCGGCAGGTGAAGGGCGGCTCGCTGTCGTACGAGGACGAGAAGTTCAGTTACGTCGCCGCCACCCGCTTCCCGGTGGCGCCGGCGCCGTCCCGCGTGGTGCGCAAGCCCCAGATCCGCAAGGGACAGGTGCTGTTGGAGCTGTGCACGGCGGAGGAGGGGCTGCGCCGGGAGAACGTCACCAAGCGGCACGGTCCGCTGTACCGTGCCGCCCGTGACGCCGACTGGGGCGACGCCTGGCCGCCCTCGGAGCCGCGCGACTAAGCGGCTCTGGTGAAGTCGGCTGCGGTTCGGCAGCGCCCTGAAGGGGCGCGGGGAACTGCGCGACCAGCCACAACGGGCCCGCAGGCGAACGACGGCCCGTCACGGCACTTCCCGCGGAGCCCTTAGGCGCGGAGCTCCTGGGTGCAGCACTTGACGCTGCCGCCGCCCTTGAGGAGCTCGCTCAGGTCCATGCCGATCGGCTCGTAGCCACGCTGCCGCAGCGGCTCGAAGAGACCCACCGCCGCCTGGGGCAGCAGGACGTGTCTGCCATCGCTCACGGCGTTGAGTCCGAGGGCCGCCGCGTCCGCCTCGGTGGCGATGAGCGCGTCGGGGAAGAGCCGCTCCAGCACGGCCCGGCTGCCAGGGGAGAACGCTCCCGGGTAGTACATGACCTCGGTGTCGGTGGAGTCGTCGAGCACGCAGAGCGCCGTGTCCAGGTGGTAGTAGCGCGGGTCGACCAGGTCCAGGCCGATGACCGGGCGGCCGAAGAACTCCTGGGCCTCGGGGTGGGAGAGCGGGCTGGAGCGGAAGCCCCGGCCGGCCAGCAGCCAGGAGGAGGTGACGGCGAAGTCACCCTCGCCCTCGTTGATGTGCTCCGGCTCGCGGACGTCCGTGTACCCGTGGGTGTGGAACCACTCGCGGTGCGCCACGGCCTCGCCGGTGCGCTCGGCGTGGGCGAACCGGGCGCCGAGGATCCGGCCCTCGACGACGGTGGCGCCGTTGGCCGCGTAGACCATGTCGGGCAGATCGCGGCGGGGTTCGAGCTCCGCGACGGTGTGGCCCAGGGCGCGGTACCGGTCCCGCAGGTCCTCCCACTGGGCGAGGGCGAGCCGGAGGTCCACCGGTTTGGCCGGGTCCATCCAGGGGTTGATGGAGTAGGTCACCTTGAAGTAGGTGGGCGGGCACATCAGATAGCGGCGCGCGGTGGCGCGGCGCACGGTGGTACGCAAGGACAAGGGAGGCTCCTCACGAGGGTGTCGAGCGCGCACGTGGTTGCGTGCGCGCTCAGATCGTCCACCCTCGCGCCCCGCTACGCATGGACCGTACGGGTGGTCTAACTTTCCCTCAAAGATCCCCCGTCCCGGCCTTGTTGAAGCTTGCGCAGCAGCTCCCTTTTCTGCGCCAAGGGGTCCATACCGCCCCGTCCGCCCGCGCTGTCGCGGAGGCCGCCGCGCATCGCCGAACGGGGGACGTTGGCGCGGGGTCCGCCGACGCCGAGCATCGCGCTTCCTTTGCCCTTGCTCATGCCGCTCATCTCCTCGGGGTCGTGCGTCATCACATGAGACGGTCCGTCTTGCGACGTCCGCCGAGATGAGTGTGAAGCGAGACGTATCGTCTTGTCAAGACGATACGTCTCGCCTCGTGCTTGGTACATTGAATCCATGGCCAACAAGACAGCCCCCGACGCCAGCCGCCGCAGCGAACGCTCCCGGCGCGCGATCCTCGACGCCGCCCTCGAACTCGTCGGCGAGGTCGGCTACCCGAAGCTCACCATCGAGGCGATCGCCGCCCGCGCGGGCGTCGGCAAGCAGACCATCTACCGCTGGTGGCCCTCGAAGGCCGCCGTGCTCCTCGACGCCTTCATCGCGCTCACCGAGGAGGCCGCGGGCGGCCCGGACGTCGAGTACGAGATCCCGGACACCGGGGACCTGGAGGCGGACCTCAAGATGGTGCTGCGGGCCACCGTCGACGAGATGTGCGACCCCCGGTACGAGCGGGCCTCCCGCGCGCTGGCCGCCGAGGGCGTGATCAACGCCGAGCTGGCCGTCCAGTTCGTGGAGCGGGTCCTGGAGCCGCAGCTCCAGCTCTATGTGAAGCGGCTGCGCGCCGCCCAGGAGGCCGGACAGGCGGACCCCTCGTTCGACCCCCGGATCGCCCTGGAGCTGCTGGTCGGCCCGCTGGCCCACCGCTGGCTGCTGCGCACCCGCCCGATGACCCACGCGTACGCCGACGCGGTGGTGGAGCTGGCGCTGCGCGGCATCACCCCGCGGTAGTCCGGTAGCGGGCGGCCACCGGGGTGCGCGTCAGCAGCCCCGGGGCGTCCGTGATGATGCCGTCGCAGCCCAGCTCCAGCATCCGGTCGCGCGCCCCCGGGGTGTTCACCGTGTGCGCCCACACCCGCGGGATGCCCGAGCGCAGCGCCCGCCGCAGGTCCCGCTCCCGGGCCCGGTGGTCCACGTCCAGCACTTTGACGAAGCCCCGCCAGGCCGCCGGGTCGTCACCGCGCAGCTGCGCGGCCGAGCGCCACAGCTGTGCCATCAGCCCCAGCCCGGCGGCCTCGCGCGCCACCTCGGGCGAGTTGGTGTTGACGAAGACCGAGCGGGTCAGCCGGCGCTCCTTCACCAGCTCGGCGAGGCGGGGCAGCCCGGCCGGGTCCTTGGCCTCGATCATCAGCCGCCTACGGCCACCGAACCGGTCCAGCACCTCGGCCACCGTCGGCGGCGCCTCGGGCACCCAGTCGCTCGGCAGGGACGGGTCCGGGCGCAGCACGACCCGTCGCCACTGGGGGAGGGTCAACCGGTTCACCGGGCCGCTCTGGAAGGTGGTGCGGTCCAGGGTCGCGTCGTGCATCACCACCGGTGTCCCGTCCCGCAGCACCCGGCTGTCGAAGTCCAGCACCTGGGCCTCGCCGCGTACGAAGGCGGTGGTCAGGCCGGCCATGCTGTTCTCCGGCACCTCCAGCGCGCCACCCCGGTGCGCGGTGTAGGTGACGCGCGGGAGCGCGGGCAGCGAGCGGGAGCTGTGGCCGGGTGTGCGCCGGGCCCGGTGGTCGTGCGCCCGCTCGGCCTCCAGTTGCCGTCCACGCTGCCGTTCTCGCTGGATCGGGGCGGCCGGACCGATGATCGGCAGCGAGAGTGCCAGCATGACGACGCCCGCGAGCAGAGATCTTGCGACCATAAAAGGAACGCTAGGCGTGAGAATTCGGTTATGCCCGGTAATGGTGCCCGGAAGACAAGTGTCTCGGCCACCCCGGATGCGGACACCGGCCACCTCGGGAGCAGGATGGTGGCAGCATTGATCGGGTAACCGGGTGGTTGGCGATGCGCCGTAGAGCGAGCCGTTAAGCGAGGCGATAGATGGAACGCAAGGGCAGGTTCTCCCAGTGGCTGCGCCGACCGAGGGGCGGAGCCGGCGGCGATTCCGGCCCGGGCGCGGGCGCGGCGGGCGCCCGCGCGGACCTGCTGCTGGCCGCTGCCGCAGCCGGTTTCCCGCTCGCTCCGGCCGCCCATCCGGACGGCTACGGCTGTTCGTGTGACCGCATCGGCTGTCCCACCCCGGCCCGACATCCCATCTCCTTCGCCTGGCAGACACAGGCCACCACGGACGCCGAGAAGGTCGGCCAGTGGCTGAACAGCCAGCCGGAGGCCAACTTCATCACCGCCACCGGCATCACCCACGATGTGCTGGACGTCCCCGCGGACGCCGGGCGACAGGCCTTGGAGCGGCTCGGCGAGGCGGGCGTCGAGGTGGGCCCGGTGGCCACCACCAGCGCGGATCTCCACGAAAGCCGGATGCTCTTCTTCACCGCCACCCGCGGTACCCCCGAGGACGAGGACGAGTGGTGGCCCTGCGAGCTGGACTGCCACCCCGAGACGATGGACGAGCACCCGCTGCTGCGCTGGCACTGCCGGGGCAGCTATGTGCTGATGCCGCCGGCCCGACTGCCGGGTGAGGGGCACGTGGCCTGGCTGCTCGGCCCCGAGCGGCCGCTACCCGACCCGCTGACCCTGCTGGAGGCGCTCACCGACGCCTGCGCCCAGTACGCGGGCGACCAGCAGGAGCAGCACGGTACGGCGGCGTGGCCGATGGGGCGCTAGCCGGTTCGGGCTGGCGCCCGGGCGCCTCGTGAGGGGGGTGCCGTGCTGTCGGGGTGCCGCGGTGTCGGGGTGCGGTGCTGTCGGGTGCCGCGGTGGGTTGTCGGTTGGCTGCGGGTTGGTTGTGGCTGGTCGCGCAGTTCCCCGCGCCCCTTGGGGGCGTGCCCCGACCCTGGGATCCGCTCCGCGGAGGGGCCGCACTGCCGCGATGGGTTGTCGGTTGGCTGCGGGTTGGTTGTGGCTGGTCGCGCAGTTCCCCGCGCCCCTTGGGGGCGTGCCCCGACCCTGGGATCCGCTCCGCGGAGGGGCCGCACTGCCGCGATGGGTGGTCGGTTGGCTGCGGGTTGGTTGTGGTTGAGCGCGCAGGTCCCCGCGCCCCTTCGGGGCGCAGGGGTCGGGGTTACTCGCCCTTGGCTGCCGTGACCTGTTCCAGGCGGTTGAGGAAGACCACGCGGGGGTCGGTCCCGCCCTTGGCCGGGACCCGCACCGTGGACTCGAAGACCCGGGTCAGCGTCACCGACTTCTTCGCCTCGCCGGTCATCAGCGCCTTGATCTGCGGGTCGGGGTTGGGCCGGAAGCCCTTGGCCATGGTCTGCTTCTGGCGGTGGTGCGAGGCGAAGAAGACCACGGCCCCGCCGTCCTTGGTGCGCAACGCCACCGGCGCCAGTCCGGCGTCCTCCGTCGGCGTGTCGATGTACTCGGTCCAGAACTTCGGCGTGCGCAGCAGCTTCTTGCGCTCCGCCCGCATCCGCGAGGTGGCGGGCCCGTCCGCGAAGACGCGGCCCTCACCGGTCATCAGATAGTCGGTGTACTCCTTGCTCAGCGCGCCCGGGGCGACCGCGAGCCCCGAGCCGCCGCCGGTCGGAGCCGGCTTCGCCCAGCCGTTCTCGTCAGTCGCGAACCGCGGCATCTCGTCCTGGCCGAGGATCGACAGATACGCCACCCGCCACGGCTCGTCCGCCCCGCCGCGGGTGAAGACCAGCAGCCAGCGGTTACTGACGCCCGCCGGGTCGCGGTTGCTCCTGGTGTCGGCGACGAAGAACTTCGGCCAGCCGACCTGTCGGGGGACGAGGTACCGGGCGTCGCTCAGCTCCAGCGGCGCGAAGCCCGGGTTGCCCTTGCCGTCCCGGTCGTTGGCGCGCTGCGCGGTGAGGTCGGCGACGCCGATCTGGGCCAGCGGGCCGGTCTCGACCCGGCGGATCAGCTCCGGGTCGAGCTCGCGGTAGGCCCTGTTGTAGGTGTCGGTGAACTTCTTGAGCGCCTTGGGCGCCTCAGCCCTGTCCACCGAGGGGATGTTCTCCCGCTCCCCGTGCACCGTCATGCATCCGGTCAGCGCCGGCGCCAGCGTCAGCAGTGCCGCCGCGGCTGCCAGAGTCATCCGCCGTCGACGGGGCGACCTGCGTCTCATGGGACTCCGGCTCCTTCTGCGCTGCTGTGGCCGCTGCTCGATTCGGCGCCACCCTACCGGGGGCGAGGAAGAGCGCCAGGGTGGGGATCAGATAGAGCGTCCACACCGTGACCTGCAACCAGGTCGGGTTGGGCTGGAAGTTGAACGTCCCCTTCAGCAGCGTTCCGTACCAGCTGTCCGGCGGGACGGTGTCGCTGATGTCGAACGCCCGGTTGTTCAGCCCCGGCAGGAAGCGCGCCTCCTGGAGGTCGTGGAAGCCGTAGGCGAGCACGCCGGCGGCCACCACCACCAGCGCCCCACCGGTCCAGGTGAAGAACTTCGCCAGGTTGATCCTCAGCGCGCCCCGGTAGAAGAGCCAGCCCATGACCACCGCGGAGGCGATGCCCAGTAGGGCGCCGACCAGCGGGTCCGTGCCGCCGCCCGCCGCGTGCACCGCGCGCCACACGAACAGCGAGGTCTCGATGCCCTCCCGGCCCACCGCCAGGAAGGCGGTGGCCACCAGCGCGCCGGTGCCCACGGCCAGCGCCGCGTCCAGCTTCCCGTGCAGCTCCGCCTTGAGGTGCCGGGCGGTGCGCCGCATCCAGAACACCATCCACGTCACCAGGCCCACGGCGACGATGGACAGGCCCCCGCCGATCAGCTCCTGGGCCTCGAAGGTCAGCTCCTGGGTGCCGAACTCCAGGCCCGCGCCGAAGCCGAGGCTGACGGTGACCGCGATGGCCACGCCGATCCAGATGGGGAGCAGCTTGTCCCTGTTGCCGGTCTTGACCAGGTACGCGACCAGGATGCAGACCACCAGGGACGCCTCCAGGCCCTCGCGCAGGCCGGTCAGGTAGTTGGCGAACACGTCGGGTCCCTTCGATGAGATCAGGAGAAGAGCGCGCGGCCCCACCAGTCGTCCGCGTCCCGGACGCCCGGCGGAACGGCGAACAGCGCCGAACCCACGTGCTGGATGTACTCGTTGAGCGCGTCGGAGCGCGCCAGGCTGGTCTGCACGGGGATGAAGCCGCTGCGCACGTCGCGCTGGTAGGCGAGGAAGAACAGCCCGGCGTCCAGCCGGCCCAGCCCGTCCGTGCCGTCGGTGAAGGAGTAGCCCCGGCGCAGGATCGTCGCCCCGCCGTTGACGTCCGGGTGCGCCAGTCGTACGTGCGCGTCGGGCAGCATCGCCTTCAGGTTGGGCTCGTCGCGCTCGCGCCGCCTGCCCACCGGCGCGCCCTCGGCCTTGTCCCGCCCGAAGATGTCCTCCTGCTCCTTGAGCGAGGTGCGGTCCCAGGTCTCGATGTGCATCCGGATGCGCCGCGCCACCAGGTAGGAGCCGCCGGCCATCCAGTCCGGGCCGTCCTTGGGCGACACCCAGACGTGCCGGGTGAGGGCGGCGTCGTCGGTGCCCGCGATGTTCCGGGTGCCGTCCTTGAACCCCATCATGTTGCGCGGGGTCTGGGCCTCCGGGGTGGTCGAGGAGGTCTTGCCGAAGCCCAGCTGCGACCAGCGGATCGCCACCTTGCCCATGCCGATGCGGGCCAGGTTGCGGATCGCGTGTACCGCGACCTGCGGGTCGTCGGCGCACGCCTGGACACACAGGTCGCCGCCGCTGCGGGCCGGGTCGAGGTTGTCGCCGGGAAAGGCGGGCAGGTCCCCCAGGGCCTCGGGGCGCCGCTTCTTGAGGTCGAAGCGGTCCTTGCCCTTGCGGTCGGCGAAGAGCGTGGGGCCGAAGCCGATGGTGAGGGTGAGTCGGGAGGGCTTGAGGCCCAGCGCCTCGCCGGTGTCGTCCGGCGGGGCCTCCGCCAGCCCGCCGACCGCGCCCTCGCCGACCGGGTGACCCTGCGTCATCCGCTCCGCCGCCCGCGTCCACTCCTTCAGCAGGGAGATCAGCGCCTCCCGGTCGTCGGTGGTGACGTCGAAGGCGGCGAAGTGCAGCCGGTCCTGGACGGCGGTGGCGATGCCGGCCTGGTGGGCGCCGTGGAAGGGCACCGCGGCCCCGGCCTCGGCCACCGGCTGGGCGGCCGGGTCGCCGTCGCCGGCCAGGGCGACCGCCGTGCCGCCCGCGGCGGCGGCGCCGATTGCCAGTCCGGCCCCGCCCCAGCCGAGCAGTGCCCGGCGCGACGGCGTCGTGCGCTCCGGCTCCGGATGGTCCTGGCGTTCCTGAGACTCGGACACGGCCGACCCCCCTTGAGGTGTTGGTACGGATGTGGTGCCCCGGGCGGTGTGCCACCCCTGGGGAGCGGCATACCGCCGCGCGGGCCCGATGGCTACTCGGCGGGCTTGACGACCGCGGCGGCGAGCTTGGACAGCGGCTCGGCCAGCGCGTTGACGGTGTCCGAGAGCTGCTTGCGCTTCGCCTTGCTGATCTTGTCGTCGTAGGCCACGAAGCCGTCGCCCTCGCGGTAGCCGTCGAGGTGCTTCTTGACGGCGGCGAACTGCTTGTCGAGCTCCTCGACCAGCTCCGGGTCGTTCTCGCCGGCGACCTTGCGCAGCAGGGAGTACGAGGTCTCCGCGCCCTCCACGTTGGCCTGGATGTCCACCAGGTCGGTGTGGCTGTAGCGCTCCTCCTCGCCGGTGACCTTGCCGGTCTGCACCTCGTCCAGCAGCTCCTTGGCGCCGTTGGCCATGGAGGTGGGGGTGAGCTCGGCCTTGCCGACCCGCTTCTGCCAGTCCTCGAGGTCGGTGATGAGCTGCTTGGCCAGCTTCCTGTCCTCAGCGGTGATCTTCTTCTCCACCCACAGGGACTTCTCCAGCCGGTGCCAGCCGGTCCACTTCGCGCCCTTCTCCACGCCGTCCTCGCGCAGGTCGACCTTGGGGTCGATGTCGCCGAAGGACTCGGCGACCGGCTCGGTGCGCTCCCAGCCGACGCGGGACGGGGCGTACGCTTTCTTGGCGGCCTCGACGTCGCCGTCCTCGATGGCGGCGGCGAACTTCTCGACCAGCGGCAGGGTCTCGTCGGCCTGCTTCTGGACGTAGGCGCGGTACGCGGCCACGGCCTCGTCCAGCCGCGGGTCCCGCTTGACGGGTGTGCCCTTGCCGGTGACCGTGACCTTCTGCCGGATGCCGTCGCCCTTCATGCCGGGCTTGCAGGCGATCTCGTAGCTGCCGGCCTTCACCTCGGCGGTGATGGTGGTCTTGGTGCCCGGCCCGATGTTCTCCCGCTCGGTGACGATCCGGTCGCCGGGGGCGTAGATGTAGACCTCGGTGACCTTGGAGCCCTTGTTCTCCACGGCGAGCGCGACATGGCCGGCCGGGAAGCTGGTCTTCGACACCTCGCAGGCGTCGTCGGATGCCTTGACCTGGATGGCGCCCGAGCCCTTGGCGTCGGACTTCTCGGAACATCCGGCGACGGCGGTGAGCGCGGCGGCCGCCGCGAGGGCGGTGACGGCGGAGGAGCGAACGGCTCTCATACGGGGCTCCAGGCTGGCTCAAAAAAGCGGACGGTTCAGGTAAGGCCGCCCTAACTTAGCTGAGGCTTGCCTGCCTGGTTCCCCTCCCTTCCCATAAATAAGTCCATAAATGGCAAAGATTTAGCCATCTCGGCGTGGCAGAACCAGCAGGGCGCCCGTCCGTGGGTGTCGCAGCACCTCGACCGGCTGCCGGTAGACCCGGCTGAGCAACTCCGCGTCGAAGACCTCGGCCGGCGGCCCGTCGGCCGCCACCCGACCCTTGTGCAACACCGCCACCCGGTCCGCGTACGCGGCGGCCAGCCCCAGGTCGTGCAGCACCACCACCACCGCGTCCCCGGCGGCCGCCCGCTCCCGACAGAGCCGCAGCACCAGCTCCTGATGGCGCAGGTCGAGCGCGGCGGTCGGCTCGTCCAGCAGCAGCAGGCCGGTGCGCTGGGCCAGCACCCGGGCGAGTGCGACCCGCGCCCGCTCACCACCGGAGAGGGCCGAGAACGGTCGCCCGGCGAACTCGGCCACCTCGGCCGCGGCCAGCGCGGCACGCACCGCCTCGTCGTCCTCGTCCTCGGCCGCCGTGCCCGCCCAGGGCGCACGGCCCATCCGCACCACCTCCTCCACCGTGAACGGGAAGGAGAGGGTCGCGGACTGCGGCAGCACCGCCCGACGCAGCGCCAGTTCGCGCGCCGACCAGTCGGCCACCGGTCGGCCCGCGATCCGCACGGTCCCGCCCTCCGCAGCCAGATCGGCGGCGAGCGCGGCCAACAGCGTCGACTTGCCCGCCCCGTTGGGCCCCACCAGCGCCAGCACCTCGCCCGCCGTGACCCGCAGATCGACCTCGACGAGCACGGTGCGCTCCGCCAGCCGCACCCGCGCCCCGTCCACCTCGGCGACCGTGTCGCCGGGGGCGGGCGGCTCCGGCAGACCGGGGGTGCGGGTCGCGAACAGGCCGCGCCCCGGGGGCCGGGCGGCGGCCTGGGCCCCGTCGCGGGCCGGGGTGCGGGTGGTCCGGGTGCGGGTCATGCCCAGCCTCCCTGCTTGCGCCGCGTCCCGCGCAGCAGCCAGAAGAAGAACGGACTGCCGAAGAGCGCGGTCAGCACGCCCAGCGGCAGCTCGGCGGGGGCGGCCGCGGTGCGCGCCGCCAGGTCCGCGGCGACCAGCACCACCGCGCCGCCCAGGGCGCTGCCCGGAATGAGGAAGCGGTGCCCGGGGCCCGCCGCCATCCGCAGCACGTGCGGCACCAGCAGTCCGACGAAGCTGATGATCCCCGCCACGGCCACCGCGGCCGCGGTCAGCAGCGCCACGATCAGGATGACCGTCAGCCGCAGCCGCTCCACCTCCACGCCCAGATGGCGCGCCGGCCGCTCGCCCAGCGCCAGCAGGTCGATCCGCCGCGCGTAGCACGGCGCGGCCAGCAGCCCGACCAGGGCGCACGGCAGCACGGCCAGCACCTTCGGCCAGGTCGCCTGGGCCAGCGAGCCCAGCTGCCAGAAGGTGATCTGGGTGATCTGCGCGTTGTCGGCGTAGAAGACGAAGAGCCCGATGAGCGCGCCGGCGAAGGCGTTCACCGCGATGCCGGTGAGGATCAGGGTGACGACCTCGGAGCGGCCGTCCGCCCGCGCCAGCACGTAGACCAGGGTCACGGTGAGCAGACCGGCGACGAACGCGCAGGCGGTCACCGTCCAGTTGCCCAGGAAGTGCAGCCCGAAGGCGATCGAGCAGACCGCGCCCACGGCGGCGCCGGCGGAGATGCCGATCACCCCCGGTTCGGCGAGCGGGTTCCCGAAGACGCCCTGCATCAGCGCCCCCGCGCAGCCGAGCGAGGCGCCGACCAGCAGCGCCAGCACCACCCGCGGCAGCCGGACGTTCCACAGCACGCTCTCCGCGACCCGGTCCAGCGGGGCGCCGCCGAGCCCGACGCGGTGCAGCAGGGAGTCCAGGACGTCGCGGAGCGGGATCTCGTAGGCGCCGTGGCTGGCCGAGACCAGCGCCAACACGACCAGGGCGGCCGTCAGGCCGGCGGTGAGCAGCGCGGCCCGGCCGCGGCGGCGCGGGCGCCCCGCCTTCGGGTCGCTCGCGCCGGACGGCCCCGCGGCGACGTCCTTGTCCAGGAGGGTCACGAGCCGTCCCCGTACAGCTGGTCGACGATGCTCCGCAGCACCTCGTCGGTGCGCGGGCCGTAGTTGAGCAGCACGCCGTCCTCGACGCTCACGACGCGGCGGTCCATCCCGGCGGGGGTCTCGGCGACGCCCGGCACCTTCAGCAGCCCGTCCATGCCGCCGACCGAGGCGAGCCCCTTGGTCATCACCAGGATCGCGTCGGGCGCGGCCTTGACGAGGGCCTCGCTGGTGATGGGCGTGAAGTCCTTCTCCAGCCCGGACTCCTTGCCCGCGTCGACCGCGCCCGCGGCCTCCAGCAGCGAGCCGGCGCCGGAGTCGGCCCCGCCGAGCAGATAGACGGAGGCCGAGCCGCGGAGGTAGAGGAAGGCGACGCGCGGCTTCTCCTCGCGGGCGGGGATCCGTTCGCGCTCCTTCCGCAACCGCTGCTCGGTGCGCTGACGCAGCCGGTCGCCGGCGTTCGTGACGCCGAGCGCCGCGGCGACCCGGTCGATCCGGGTGCCGACGTCGGACAGCTTCTTGGCCGGGTCGAGCACGATGAGCGGCACTCCCGCGTCCCGTATCTGCTCGATCGCCTCGTCGGGGCCGGTGGAGGACTCGGCGAGCACCACGGTGGGCTTGAGGGACAGCACGCTCTCGGCGGAGACGTCGTGCGCGCGGGTGACCACCGGAAGCTTCTTCGCCTGCGCGAAGGTGGCGGTGACATCGCGAGCCACCACCCGGTCGCCGAGCCCGAGGCTGAAGACGATCTCGGAGACCGCGCCGGTGAGCGGGACGATGCGATCGGTGCTGCGGACGGTCACGGTGTGGCCGTCGGCGGATTCGACGGTGACGGGGAGCGCGGGCCTCGGTGGGGTGCCGGTGAGCGGCTCCACGCGGTCGGCGGTCTGGGAGCGCGCCGCGGAGGTGTCTGACGCTCCGTCGCCCCCGCCGCTTCCGCAGCCGGTCAGACCCGCCGTCAGGGCCAGGGTGAGGACGGCGGCGAGGGCGCCGAGGGTGCGCGGGCGGCCCAAGGCCCCACCCGCCGACTGCCGTTGGTCCACTGTCCGGCCTTTCACTCTGGTCGCTCCGTTCTCGCTCTGGATTCCCTGACGGATCATGACTTAGGTTAGCCTTACCTTGGTCATTCCGGATAGGGAGGGGTCTCTCCGATGCTGCCCTGGTCACGATCGAGACCGGTTCGCGCGCTCTGTGCCGCGCTGCTCGCGGCGTTAGCCGTGAGCGGACTGCCGGCGGCCCGCGCGCACGCCGCGGACCACACGGTCTCGGGCGGCCGGCTCGACTGGGGCATCAAGGCGTCCTTCCAGAGCTATGTCACCGGCCCGATCGCCAACGGGAGTTGGAGCCTCCAGGGCGGGGCGGCCACGGTGGGCGACAGCCAGTTCCGATTCCACTCCGCGACCGGCTCCTACGACCCGGACAGCGGCGCCTTCCGGGCCGGCTTCTCCGGCGGAGTGCGGTTCCTCGGCCACAAGAAGGCCGACGGCAGCCATGAGATGGACCTGACCATCGCCCGGCCCACGGTCCGCATCGACGGTGGGAACGGCACCCTCTTCGCCGACATGACCAGCAAGGAGAAGGGCACCGGCAAGGTCACCTCCGCCGCCCAGGTCCCGTTGGCCACGCTCGACCTGGGCGGGGTGAACATGCGCGGCGGCGGCTCCGCGGTCCAACTCGCCACCATCCCGGCCACCCTCACCGCCCAGGGCGCCAAGGCGTTCGCCGGCTACTACACCGAGGGCACCCGGCTGGACCCGGTGACCCTGTCGGCGGACGTGCTGGCCGAACGGCCCGCGCCGAGCGCGGAACCGAAGCCGAAGGACTCCGCGAAGGACAGGAAGAAGGACGAACCCGCCGAGCCGCGCGGCGCGTTCACCGACGCCGCCGTGGACTGGGGCGTGCGCCGGACCTTCCGGGAGTACGTCACCGGCTCCATCGCCCAGGGACGGTGGGAGCTGTCCGAGGGCGCCCGCGACGGCGGCGCGCTGTTCCGCTTCACGGCCGGCAAGGGCAGCTACGACGCCGAGCGGCACCGTCTGGACGCGACCTTCCAGGGCCGGCTCCGCTTCCAGGGCAAGGACCTGGACCTCGCCCTCAGCGGCGTGACGGTGCGGGTCGAGGACGGCAAGGGCACGCTCGCGGCGGACGTCGCGGGCAAGGCCCTCACTCGCCGGGACGTCCCGCTGGCCACCTTCGACGCCGGCCGTCCGAAGCCAGAAGACGGCCTGATCACGGTGGCCGAGGCGCCGGCCACCCTCACCGCGGACGGCGCGAAGGCGTTCGGCGGCATGTACCGGGCGGGCACCGCGATGGACCCGATCTCGCTGGCCGTCGCGGTGACGAAGGGCGCCGAGCTCCCGCCGCTGCCGGACCTCGGCGCGGCGCCGACCGACAGCCCGCGCCCGAAGGCCGCCGGCACCACCCCGAAGGCCACCGCCAAGCCCTCCTCCGCTTCCTCTTCTTCCTCCTCCTCGTCCACCGCCGTGGTGCTCGCGGCAGCCGGCGCGGCGGTGCTCGCCGCCGCCGCGGCCGGCCTCCTGCTGCTGCGCAGGCGCCGCGCCGCCGCGGCCGGCGGCTCCGTCGCGCCGGGCCCGGACGACTCGACCACCACCCAGAGCTGACGCACCGTCGTCGGCCCGCCGGGAACCGCCGAACCGACCATGCGGCGGATCCCGCGACCCCCATCCCCACTCCTCAAGGAGACCCCGACCATGACCGAAACCTCGCCCGCCGCCCGTCGGGCCCGGCGCGGCACGCTCGCCCTCGCGGCGGCGGTCGCCACGGCCGGCGCCGCCATCGGCGCCACCGCGCTCGCCCTTCCGGCCAGCGCCGCGAGCGACTCGCAGGAGAGAGTGGCGAACGGCGCCCCGCCGAAGCTGGAGATCACGGACGGCACGCTGACATGGGGAGTGAAGGAGCGCTTCCGTAAGTACGTCACCGGCCCGATCGCCCACGGCAAGATCGAGACCGCGGAGGGCGCCAGCCAGGCCCCCGGCAACGGCCCCTTCACCTTCACCGGCGGGAAGGGCTCCTACGACCTGTCGACCCACGCCGTCGACACCACCTTCAAGGGCGGCGTCCGCTTCACCGGGCACGAGGGCCAGCTCGACCTGAAGTTCAGCGACGTCAAGGTGCGCACCCAGGGCACCAAGGGGTCGATCGTCGTCGACGTCACCGCGTCGGGCAAGCTCTCGGACGACGTGGTCTTCGCCAACCTCGACCTGACCGGCCTGAAGCCGGGCAGCGAGGGCGGGATGGTCACCTACGCCGACATCCCGGCCACCCTGACCGCCGACGGCGCCAAGGCGTTCCTCGGCTTCTACAAGGAGGGCGACCCGCTCGACCCGGCCACCCTGTCGGTGAAGGCGGGCGGGGCCCCGCCCACCCGGCCGACGCCGACGCCGACCCAGCCGACGGAGCGGCCCACGACCCAGCCGACCACGCGGCCCACCACCCAGCCCACCGGCACGCCCACGACCAAGCCGCGGCCCACCCAGACGGCGACCGCCAAGCCCACGGCGGGCACCCCCAAGCCCACGCCCAGCGGCCCCCGCCCCACCGCCCCGCCCGCCAAGGGCAAGATCGCCGATGGTGACCTCGGCTGGGGCGTCAAGGAGTCCTTCCGCACGTACGTCACCGGCCCCATCGCCAACGGCAAGATCGCGGTGTCCGGTGGCGCCACCAAGACCAAGAGCGGGTTCGGCTTCCCGGACGGCAAGGGCTCCTACGACCTGAAGGCCAAGACGCTGAACGCGGGCTTCGCCGGCGTCGTCCGCTTCACCGGGCACGAGGGCAAGCTCGACCTGAAGTTCAGCGATCTGAAGATCCGGGTCAACGGCACCCGGGGCGCGCTGGTCGCCGACGTCTCGTCCAAGGACCGCACCTCGGGCAAGGTCACCAAGTCCAACGACCAGACCGTCGCCGACCTGAAGGTGCCGTCGGGCGCCCTCAAGCCCAAGGGCTCCGTCATCACCCTCAAGAACGTCCCGGCCAAGCTGACCAAGGACGGCGCCAAGGCGTTCGGCGGCTTCTACCAGGCCGGTGAGGCGCTCGACCCGGTCCAGGTGTCCGTCTCGCTCAGCGGTAAGACCACCCTGCCCGGCGGGAACGGCGGCTCCGACGGCTCCGACGGCTCCGAGGGCTCCGGTGACTCCGGCAGCTCGGACCTCGCCGCCGCGAGCGGCTCGGACAGCGGCACCGGGGGCTCCGGCGGCATCACGGGCGGCACCGGCACCGCCTCGCTGGCCAGCACCGGGAGCGGCGCTCCCGCCGAGGTCCTGCTCGGCACCGCGGCCCTGCTGGTGACGGGGGGCGCGGCCGCCGCGTACGCCACCCGCCGCCGCGTGCGACCCGTGACGGGCTGACGCCCCACGGGGCGACGCCCCTGATCGCGCCCGCACCCGCCGGATCCTGTCCCCCGGCGGGTGCGGGCGCTCGCGTTTCCACCCCCCCGTTACCGCCGCCGATCGAGGCGTCGGCCGAGCCATGTCACGCAAGCGCTCCGCCCACCGGGCCGAACGGCACGGTGGGCGGAGCGTAAGGGTCCTCGGGCTTCAGGCGCTGAGCGAGAACTCCCGGCCCAGCTCCTGGAAGACCGCCGTGTTCAGCCGGAACGCGCGCTTGCACTCGTCGACGACCCGCTGCTTCTCCAGGTCGTCCACCGGCAGCGCGTCCAGCAGCTCGCGGTAGTGCCGCTTGAAGGCGGCCGGGTTGGCGATGTCCTCGAACACGTAGAAGCGCACGCCGTCGCCCTTGCGGGCGAAGCCCCAGGTCTTCTCCGCGGTGCCGCGGATGACCTGGCCGCCGGAGAGATCGCCCAGATAGCGCGTGTAGTGGTGCGCCACATAGCCGGCCGGCCAGTCGCGGGCGCACTCCTCGATCCGCGCCACATACGCGGCCGTCGCGGGCAGCGGGGTCAGGCTCGACCGCCACTCGGGCCCGCCGAGGTGGGCCAGGTCGCGGGCCAGTTCCGGGGCGCGGGCCAGCTCGGGCCGTATGAACGGGCCCGCCACCGGGTCGGCGGCGAGGGCGGTGGAGAACGACTCCAGCGCGCGGTACACGAACCACAGCTGCTCGGTGTAGCGGCGGTACGCGGCGATGCCCAGGCGGCCGCCGAGCATGTCGCTCATGAACGTCGAGTTCTCCGCCTCGGTGTGCTGCACATGCGAGGCGGTGCGGATCAGCGAGGAGAACGGCGTCGAGCTGGATGCGGCGTCCAAGGCGGCCTCCGGGTACCAAGAGGTGACGGGAAGTCGATTGTCCCTACTTAGGCTTACCTAAGTCAATCGCTTTCCGACGCGCTGTCGGTAAAAATGCTACGGCAGAGTCAAGATCTCCGCACCCGTTTCGGTGACCACCAGCGTGTGCTCGAACTGCGCGGTCCGCTTCCGGTCCTTGGTCACCACGGTCCAGCCGTCCTCCCACATGTCGTACTCGTAGGTGCCCAGCGTCAGCATCGGCTCGATGGTGAAGGTCATCCCCGGCTTGATCTCGGTGGTGTGGTGCGGGGAGTCGTAGTGCGGAACGATCAGGCCGGAGTGGAAGGAGGAGTTGATGCCGTGGCCGGTGAAGTCGCGGACCACCCCGTAGCCGAAGCGCTTGGCGTACGACTCGATGACCCGGCCGATGATGTTGATCTGGCGGCCCGGCTTCACGGCCTTGATCGCGCGGTTCAGCGACTCCCGGGTGCGCTCCACCAGCAGCCGCGACTCCTCGTCCACCTCGCCGCACAGGTAGGTGGCGTTGTTGTCGCCGTGCACACCGCCGACGTAGGCGGTCACGTCCAGGTTCACGATGTCGCCGTCGCGCAGCACCGTGGAGTCCGGGATGCCGTGGCAGATGACCTCGTTCACCGAGGAGCACAGCGACTTGGGGAAGCCGCGGTAACCCAGCGTCGACGGGTAGGCGCCGTGGTCGCACAGGAACTCGTGGGCGACCCGGTCCAGCTCGTCGGTGGTGACGCCCGGCGCGATGCGCTTCGCGGCCTCCGCCATGGCCTGCGCGGCGATCCGCCCCGCGTGCCGCATCCGCTCGATCGTTTCGGCGTCCTGTACCTCGGGCCCCGTGTACGGGGTGGGGGCCTCCCTGCCCACGTACTCGGGGCGCGGGATCGAGGCGGGGACGAGGCGGGTGGGGGAGAGCGTCCCCGGGGTGAGAAGCGACTGGCCAGACATGTCAGCGAGTGTATCCGCGGGGCATCGGGCAGCATGGCGGCAAGGACGACGGCCCGGTGGAGGAGAGTCGGATGGCGCTGTTCAAGCGGAGAACGGCCGGCAAGCCCGGCGAGTGGTACTACTGCCTCAAGCACGGAACCGTCGAGGAGGGCCCGCAGTGCAGGGCCGCCGACCGCTTCGGCCCGTACGCCACCCGCCAGGAGGCGTCCCACGCGATGGCCACCGCGCGGGAGCGCAACGTGGAGTGGGAGACGGACCCGCGCTGGCATGACGGTTCACCGAAGGGCGACGACACGGAGTAAGGCCACGAGGCGACCCCTGTCCCCCTCTTCGGAAGTCAGGGGTCCTCGGAAGTCAGGGGCTCCTCGGAAGTCAGGGGCCGGGGGCCGCGGCGCGGCGGGGCGGCGCGGTCCCCGGCCCACCACGGCGCCCGGCTACGAGGCCACCTCGGCCCGCTCGGCGCGCTCCGCCCGCGCCGCCCGCATCCGCAGCGCGTGGTCGTCGGTCCGGGCGTCGTACGCCATCAGCTTGGGCAGGGTCAGCACCAGCAGGCCGACGGAGGCGACACACGCCAGTCCGCCGGACCAGATGGCGGTGCGCACGCCGGTCAGGCCGGCCATCGTGCCGACGCGGACCTGACCCAGCTGCGGGCCCACGGTGTAGGAGAGGAGCTCGATGCCGGCGAGCCGGCCGCGCAGTTCGTCGGGGATGGTCTGGTTCCACATCGTCGACCGGAACAGTCCGCTGACCATGTCGCCGGCGCCCGCGACGGCCACGCACAGCAGCACCAGCCAGATGTTGGTCATCTGGCCCGCCGCCGCCATCGCCAGGCCCCAGACCGCCGCCCCCAGCGCCACCATCCGCCCGTGTCGGTGCACCCGTGAGGTCCATCCGCTGGTCGCGCTCACCACCATGGAGCCGGCCGGCATGGCGGCGTACAGCAGCCCCAGGGCCCAGGGCGCGTCCAAGTCGTCGACGAGGAAGGGGAAGATCGCGGTGGGGAAGGCGAAGAACATCGCGGCCATGTCGACCACGTATGTGCCCAGCAGCTCCTTGCGGCGCCAGGCATAGGCGGCGCCCTCCGCTATCGCGCGCAGCGAGGGCTTCTCCGCGTCGTGCGCGGGCGGCGCGGCGGTCAGCCGCAGGCTGAGCAGGACGGAGGCCACGAAGGTCAGGATGTTCAGCCCGTACGCCAACGGCAGCCCCAGGTAGGCGACGATGACACCGGCCAGCGAGGGTCCCGCCACGGCCGACACCTGCCAGCGCAGCGCGTTCAGCGCGGCGGCCGCGGTGATCTGGTCGTGCGGCACGATACGGGCCACCACCGCGTCCAGCGCCGGGCGCTGGAGTCCGGTGAGCGCGCTGGTCACCGCGGCGACCACGTACAACGGCCAGAGCATGGGGTCCGGCAGCAGGCTGTTGACCAGCAGCACGACCGCCATCAGGCCCAGCCCCGCCTCGGTGAGCAGGATGACCTTGCGGCGGTCGACGGCGTCCGCCAGCGCCCCGCCGTACAGCCCGAAGACGATCAGCGGCACCAACTCCACCGCGCCGATGGCGCCGACCGCGAACGCCGACCCGGTCAGCTCCTTGATCTGGAGCGGCAGCGCCACCAGGCTCAGGAAGCTGCCGAACGACGTCACCAGGCCGGCGACCCACAACAGCCGGAAGTCCCGCGAGGAGCGCCAGGGCGAGATGTCGGGCAACAGGGCGCGGAGCCGCCCCTTCCGGGGTGGCTGATCGTCGGCGGTCACAATCCGTCATCATCCGCGCCGGTACGTGCTACGGGCAACTGAATTTTCGGGTCCGGCCCCGGCAGGTCCGGCGGCCTGGCAGGTCCGGCCGCCCGGCAGGTCCGGCGGCCTCGCAGGTCCGGCCGCCTGGCAGGTCCGGCGGCCTGGCGGGTCCGGCGCCCGAGCCCGGCACGGCGAGCGCGAACGCGCCGTTCACCACCGCATGGGCGGCGGCGCCGTCAGCCCGTCGGCCAGCCGGGTCAGCCGGTCCCGGAAGCGGCGTCGGCCACGGCTCGCGCGGCCGGAGTGCGCGGCCGGGCCGCCGTTCTCGCCGGCGGCCGCGCTGACCAGGTGCTGCACGGTGTCGAGGTCGAGGTCGGCGTCCGGCGGCACGGCGAGGGCGTCGTGGGACAGGCCGCGCAGGTCCGGGTCGCCGCCGTCCAGGGCCAGGATCCGCGCCCCGCCGCGCCGTGCGTCGTGGACCCGCTCCAACAGCCCCGCACCGGGCGCCTCGGGGGTCACCACCAGCAGCGTCTCGCCGCGCCCGGCGGCCTCCAGCCTCCCCAGTCCGACCGACAGGTGCGCCGGCACACCATCGGGGACGCGGTGCCGGACGAGGGTGGGGGACAGCTCGGGAAGCCCGGACCAGGCGGCCTCGTCGTCCAGGTGGGCGGCCAGGTGCCACGGCTCGTACTCCGCGCTCCCGACCAGAAGCAGCCCGCCGCCGTGCGGACCCACCGAGGCCCGCAGCGACCCGGCGAAGCGTCGGGTGTCGCGCAGCCATTCGGTCCCGGCCAGCACCTCGCGCAGCAGCGCGACCCGTACCGCGTCCATGCGCCGCATCCTGCCGGGCGCCGCCGCGCTCGTGGCCGGTATCCGGAACGGGTCACTCCTTCGAGGGGGCGGCGCGGGCTACCCCCGTGTGCGGGAGGCGCGCCCCGCCGTCAGATACCCGCCGTACAGCACCTGCGCCGCGCCGACGCAGGCGACGACGACGCCGGTCTTGTCGAGGTCGATGACGGGGACGTGGACGTCCTCGCCGAGCAGCCACAGCGCCGCTCCGACGGCGAGGGTGCCGGCGCCTTCCACGAGGTTCTTCACTGCCGTGTTCATCGCCCCACCGTAGGGCGGCGGGCGCGCATGGATCTTCGTCCGTGTGTACGACTTCGACGGAGTCGGACTGCATCCTTCGGGGGACCCGCGGGCGGGCGGAGGGCGTCCGCGAAGGACGCGAGGGACGGGAGGCACGGTGACCGCGTACCGCGCAGGGGAGGTGGGGTCTGACCGGGTCGCCAAGTGTTCATGTGCCGTACCTTGACGCCCTATCAGGCAATCCCTATGGTCACCGCACACAGAGGACGTCCTACGTCCGGTCCGCAGGGCGCGGCCCGGCGGGCGGTGACGCTCCTCGGCCGGACCGGCACGGTCGGCACCACGCTCGATTGCGACGCGGCATCGGGAGGGTCTGATGACAGACGGTGTGGCGACGCCTACCCCTGAGGAGTCCGTGCCGTTCCGGGCCGGGACCGGGGGGTACGCCAGCTACCGGATTCCGGCGGTGGTGGCGGCCGACAGCGGCGAGCTGCTCGCCTTCGCCGAGGGGCGGGTGGGCTCCGCCGCCGACCACGGCGACATCGACGTGGTGCTCCGGCGCTCCGCCGACGGCGGCCGCACCTGGGGCCGGTTACAGGTCGTCACCCAGAACGGCACCGGCACCGCCGGCAACCCCGCCCCCGTGGTGTTGGACGGCGGGCGGATCGTCCTGGTGCACGTCCGCAGCGGCGCCACCGCCACCGAGGACCGGATCAGACGCGGCCAGGTGCCGGAGGAGGACGGGCGCAGGGTCTGGCTCCAGCACAGCGACGACCACGGCCGCGGCTGGAGCCGCCCGCGCGAGATCACCAAGGAGACCAAGCGGGCCGAGTGGCGCTGGTACGCCACCACCCCGGGCCACGCCCTCCAGCTGCGCCACGGTGAGCACGCCGGCCGGATCCTGGTCTCGGCCAACCACTCGCTGCCCCCGACCGGCGCGGACAACGGCACCGAGGGCGCGTACAACGGCGGTCACGGGCTGCTGAGCGACGACGGCGGCGAGACCTGGCGGATCGGATACACCGACGACAACCCCGACAACTACGTCAACGTCAACGAGACGACCGCGGCCGAGCTCCCCGACGGCCGGATCTACCTCAACGCCCGCAACGACTCGCCCGCCCCCGGCACCCGCGCCGACGCCTACTCCCTCGACGGCGGCGCCACCCTCGCCAAGCCCTTCCGGCCGCAGGCCGGGCTCACCGGCCCGGTGGTCGAGGGCAGCGTGCTGCACCTGGGCGACCCGGACCTGCTGCTCTACTCGGGCCCCGCCGACCCCGGCTTCCGGGCCCTGATGACGGTGCGGGCCAGCGACGACGGCGGCGTCACCTGGCGCCCGGCGTACACCGTCGACGGGCTGCCGGCCGCCTACTCCGACCTGGTCCGGATCGACGACGAGACGGTCGGGCTGCTCTACGAGACCGGTGACTTCAGCGCCTACTCGACGATCACCTTCCGGCGGATTCCGGTGGAGGAGCTGCTATGAGCGCCAACCCCCCGAACGACCACCGAACGGGCCGGCGGGCCGTCCTGGGCGGCTCGGCCGCCGTCGCGGCCGGTCTCGCACTGACCGGGATGGCCGGACTGACCGGCTGCGGCTCCGACGGGGACGGCGGTGACGAGCCCAAGGGGCGCAAGGAGGGCGAGAAGGTCACCCTCACCTTCTGGTCCTGGGTGCCGGGCATCGACAAGTCCGTGGACCTGTGGAACTCCAGGAACCCGGATGTGCGGATCAAGCTGGAGAAGGTCTCCGCGGTCAACGGCGCGCAGTACGCGAAGATGCACGCCTCCATCAAGGCGGGGAACCCGCCCGACCTCGGCCAGATCGAATACCCCGTGGTCCCCAGCTTCCTGCTGGACAACGGGCTGGCCGACCTGACGAAGTACGGCGTGCGGGCGCAGCAGGGCAAGTTCGTCGGCTGGCAGTGGCAGCAGTCCGTCTTCGGCGAGGGCGTCTACGCCGTCCCTCAGGCGTCCGGCCCGATGGGGCTGTTCATCCGTCAGGACCTCTTCGACCGCTGGGAGGTCGAGCCGCCCGCCACCTGGGACGACTACGCGGCGGCGGCCAAGGAGATCCGCAGGCGGGACGCCTGGATCGAGACCTTCTCGCCGACCAACGGCAACCGCTTCGCGGGGCTGGCCTGGCAGGCGGGGGCGAGCTGGTTCGGCACGGCCGGCGACGCCTGGACGGTCAGCGTCGACGACGAGCCGACCCGCAAGGTCGCCGACTACTGGGAGGCGCTGGTCAGACAGAAGCTGGTCAAGACCATCCCGGACCGGCAGAACGCCTGGTACAAGGACATCCAGACCGGCGCCATGACGTCCTGGCTGGGCGCCAGCTGGGGCGACGCGCTGCTGGTCGGCAACGCCCCCCGGACCGCCGGCAAATGGCGGGTCGTCCCCATGCCGCAGTGGAAGAAGGGAGAGGCCGCCTACGCCAACTGGGGCGGCTCCACGACGGCCGTCTTCGCCCACTCCCGCTACCCCAAGGACGCCCTGGCCTTCGCGGTCTGGCTGAACACCGACCCGGAGTCGATCAAGCTGTTGATCGAGGGCGGTTACGGCTTCCCGGCCGCCAAGGGCGGCTACCGCACCGCCGACCTCGACGTCCACAAGGACTTCTTCGGCGGACAGGAGTACAGCAGCGTCTTCGCCGAGGCGGGCCGGGGCGTGGACACCAGCTGGAAGTGGGGCCCGGCGGTCGACACCCTCTACCAGCGGCTCGGCGACTCCTTCACCGAGGCGCTCGCCGAGGGCGACTCCTTCCGCTCGGTGCTGAAGACGGTCCAGCGCGCCACCGTCCAGGACCTGAAGGACAAGGGGCTGAAGGTGGAGTCGGGGTGAGGGGCGCCCGCCGTACGGCCGCCCGCGCCCCCGACGCCGAGCGCCGTCCCCGCACCCCCGGCGCCCCGCGCGTTCGGCGCTTCACCCCCACCGAGGCCCGCGGTGCCCGCGCGGCGGCCGGCTTTCTGCTGCCCTTCCTCGCCCTCTTCGGGCTCTGCTTCCTGGCACCCATCGTCTACGCCGTCTACCAGAGCCTGCTCAGGGTGGAGCGCACCGGGCCGCTCGGCCTCGGCGGCGAGACGAAGGAGGTGTGGGCGGGCCTGTCCAACTACGCCCACGCCCTCCAGGACGACCGCTTCACCGCCGGCTTCGTCCGCGTGCTGATCTTCGGCGCGGTGCAGATCCCGGTGATGATCGCGCTGGCCACCGCGCTGGCGCTGCTGCTGGATTCCGCCTCGGCCCGGTGGGTCGGCTTCTTCCGGACCTCCTTCTTCCTGCCGTACGGGGTGCCCGGGGTGATCGCCTCGATCCTGTGGGGCTTCCTGTACGTGCCGGGCATCAGCCCGCTGGTGGAGATGGCGCACTCGGTCGGCTGGGACGTCGACTTCCTGGACCGCTCCACCGTGCTGTGGTCCATCGCCAACATCGTCACCTGGCAGTTCGCGGGCTACAACATGCTGGTGCTGATCGCCCAGCTGAAGGCGGTCCCGGAGGACCTCTACGAGGCAGCGAAGATCGACGGGGCGAACGCCTGGCAGGTGGCCCGGCACATCAAGCTGCCGCTGATCCGCCCGGCACTGGTGCTCACCACCGTCTTCAGCATCATCGGCACCCTCCAGCTCTTCGCCGAGCCGATGGTGCTGCGACCGCTGACCAACTCCATCGACTCCGGCTACACCCCCAACCTGGCCGCCTACAACGAGGCGTTCACCAGCAACAACCAGCACATCGCGGCGGCGGAGGCCGTGCTGCTGGCGCTCGTGGCGTGCGTGCTGTCCTTCGGCTTCCTGCGGCTGGTCGGCCAGCGCGGCGGGCCGGAGGGCGGGGCCGGGCGCGCCAGCGGGCGGCGGGGCGGGGCGCCGCGCGGCGGCGGAGAGGAGAGCGGCCCATGAGCCGGGTGTCCACGGCGAGCCGGCCGAGCCCGGCCCGGGAGCCGGACCGTAGGCGGTCCGAGCCGCGGCGGGCCCGGCGCTCCGCGCAGGAGCCGCCGCTGCGCTACCGCATCATCACCGCGTCGCTGCTCACCGTCGCCGCGATCTACTTCCTGATCCCCGTCTACTGGCTGACCGTCTCCGCGACGAAGTCCAGCGCGGACCTGTTCGGCACCTTCGGCTTCTGGTTCTCCGACCCACACCCCGTCGAGTACCTCGGCGACGTCCTCACCCACGACGACGGCATCTACGTGCGCTGGTTCCTCAACAGCCTGGGGTACGCGGGAATCGGCGCCGTCGCCGCCACCCTGCTCTCGGCGGCCGCGGGCTACGCGCTGGCGAAGTACTCCTTCCCCGGTCGGGAGGCGATCTTCAGCGTGGTGCTGGCGGGGGTGCTGCTGCCCGGCACCGCCCTCGCGCTTCCGCTGTATCTGCTCTTCAGCGAGGTGGGGCTGGCCAACACCTACTGGGCCGTCCTCATCCCCAGCGTGGTCAGCCCCTTCGGGGTCTACCTGTGCCGCATCTACGCCGCCGCGGCGGTGCCCGACTCGCTGCTGGAGGCGGCCCGGATCGACGGCGCGGGAGAGGTGCGGATCTTCACCACGCTCGGGCTGCGGCTGATGACCCCGGCCCTGGTCACGGTCTTCCTGTTCCAGTTCGTGCACATCTGGAACAACTTCTTCCTGCCGCTGGTCATGCTCTCGGACTCCGAGCTGTACCCCCTCCAGCTGGGCCTCACCCAGTGGCAGGGGTACGCCGACCGACAGCCGGTGCTGTACCAGTACACGGTCGGCGGGGCGTTCCTCTCCGTCCTCCCGCTGATGGTGCTGATGGGAGTGCTCCAGCGGTACTGGCGCACCGGCCTGACCGAGGGCAGCGTCAAGGCCTGAGGCGAGCGTGACAGTATCGCTGTCATGACTACTGCTGACGCTCCTGCGGAGCATGCGAAGAAGGCCCCGGCGAAGGACCCTTGGGACCTTCCGGATGTGTCCGGGCTGGTGGTCGGCGTGCTCGGTGGCACCGGCGACCAGGGCCGCGGCCTCGCCTACCGACTCGCCCGGGCGGGCCAGAAGGTGATCATCGGCTCGCGGGCCGCCGAGCGCGCCGAGGCCGCCGCCGCCGAGCTGGGCCTGGGCGTCGAGGGCGCCGACAACGCCGAGTGCGCCCGGCGCAGCGACATCGTGATCATCGCGGTGCCGTGGGAGGGGCACGCCAAGACCCTTGAGGCGCTGCGCGGGGAACTGGCCGGGAAGCTCGTCGTCGACTGCGTCAACCCCCTGGGCTTCGACAAGAAGGGCGCCTACGCGCTGAAGCCGGAGGAGGGCAGTGCCGCCGAGCAGGCCGCCGCCCTGCTGCCGGAGTCGCGGGTCACCGCCGCCTTCCACCACCTCTCCGCGGTGCTGCTCCAGGACCCGGAGATCGAGCAGATCGACACCGATGTGATGGTGCTGGGCGAGTCCCGCGCCGACACCGACCTGGTGCAGGCGCTGGCGGCGCGCATCCCCGGCATGCGCGGCGTCTTCGCCGGCCGACTGCGCAACGCCCACCAGGTCGAGTCCCTGGTGGCGAACCTGATCTCGGTGAACCGGCGGTACAAGGCGCACGCGGGGCTGCGCGTCACCGACGTGTGAGGCGCCGCTGAGCGGCCTGGCGGGCGGGGTGCGGGCCCGATGGCGGGGCGCACCCCCGTCCGCCCCGGGGGGTGGTGGACAATGGTTCGGACCGAATGTCCCGGACAGGAGCCGCCCCCATGCCCCGCCTCGCCCTCTATGCCCTGATCGTCTGCGTCCTCGCCGTCGCCGCGGCCGTCGTGTCGTTCGCGCAGGGCAGCTTCCTCGGCGTGATCTGGGTCCTGCTCGCCGGCATCGCCTTCAACATGATCTGGTTCTACGCCCGCAAGGCGAAGCTGGACAAGGCGGCGCGGGCCGAGAGCGCCCAGGCCGCGAGCTGAGCCCCGGCCGCGGGCCGGTCCGCCGACCCGTGCCGCCCGTTTCCGCGAAAGGACCCGCCTAGCCGCCGAAGGTCGGCGGCTGCGGCTCGCCGCGCCAGAAGCGGAAGTACTCGTACCCCCAGAAGGTGTCCCCCTCCGGCACGCCCAGCGCCCGCAGCAGCGCGTCCACGGCGTCGAAGAAGGCGACGTTGACCTCCGGGATCCACAGCACGCCGAAGACCGCGAGCAGCCCGAAGGGCGCGAACGGCTCGACCTGCCGCCGCACCCGGTGCGACAGCCACGGCTCGATCACCCCGTAGCCGTCCAGACCGGGCACCGGCAGAAAGTTCAAGATCGCGGCGGTGACCTGGAGCAGCGCCAGGAACGCCAGCGCGTAGCGGAAGGTGTCCGGCACCCCCGCCAGCGCGTCCAGCCAGAACGGCGCCGTCAGCGCGGCCGCGAACAGCACGTTGGTCAGCGGGCCCGCCGCCGAGATCAGGCTGTGCCGCCAGCGCCCCCGGATCCGGTGCCGCTCGATGAAGACCGCCCCGCCCGGCAGCCCGATCCCACCCATGATCACGAAGATCACGGGCAGCACGATGCTGAGCGCCACATGGGTGTACTTCAGCGGGTCGAGGGTCAGATAGCCCTTCGCCTCGATCGACAGATCCCCGCTGTGCAGGGCCGTCCGCGCGTGCGCGTACTCGTGCAGGCACAGCGACACCACCCAGCCCGACACCACGAACAGGAACACCGCGAACCCCGTGTTCCCCGCCGCGCGGTGCCAGACCGCCCACCCGGACGCGGCCATGACCGCGACCAGGGCGAGGAAGACGGGACTGATCCGCCGGTCGCGGCGGCGGATTGTAGCGGTGTTCATGCGGGTGCCTCCCAGCGGCGGCCTCGGCGTGTGGCCCGGGGCTATTCTGCGGGCGACCCGGCCAGGGAGGTAGCCATCATGACGGTCGCCGACGAGGGCTCGGACGGTCTGCGGGAGCAGCTTCGGCTGCCCAGGAACATGCGACTCCGGCTGACCGGGAACGGGCTGACGCTGGTGCCGGTCACCGGCGCGCACCGGACCGCGCGGCGTCGCATCGAGAACCAGATCGAGGAGCGGTTGCCGGGGTGGGAGCCGGTGGGCGGGTTCGCGGTCACTCCGCCGCGTGAGGGACACAGCCCCGAGCCGGACGCGTCGGCGGTGCCGAGCGAGCGCTTCAAGCCCGGTGACAGCAAGATCATGGAAGACCAGCTGCCCTTCGTGGTCGAGGTCGTCTCGCCGGAGAGCGAGGGCCGGGACTACAGCACGAAGGCCGATCACTACGCGATGCGCGGCATCCCGGCGTATCTGGTCGTCAACGTTCTCACCGCGCGGTGGACCCTGCTGACACTCCCCGAGAACGACGACTACCAGCACTCGGAATCCGGGAAGTTCGGCGAGGAGATCCGCATCCCGGTCGGCGACCAGACCCTGGTGCTGGACTCCTCGACGTTCATGCGGGTCTGAACCCGCTGCGACGTGCGCCGAAGGCGCCCCGGACAATGGGCCGGTGCGTTACGGAATCCTCGGCACCACCCAGGTCCACCGTCCCGACGGCAACCCCGTTGCCCTCGGCGGCGCTCGGCTGCGCGCCCTGCTGACGGCGCTGGCGCTGCGGCCGGGGCGGGCGCGCCCCATCGGGGCGCTGATCGCCGAGGTGTGGCCCGAGGAGCCGCCGCAGGACGCACCCGCGGCGCTCCAGGCGCTGGTCGGCCGGCTGCGTCGGGCGCTCGGCAGGGAGGCCGTACTCTCCGTGCCCGGCGGCTACCAACTGGCCGCCGCCTCCGACGACGTGGACCTGCACCGCTTCGAGCGGGGTGCCGAGGACGGAGCGCGGGCGCTGGCCGACGGCGACCCGGAGCGGGCCGGCGCCCTCCTGGACGAGGCGCTGGCGCTGTGGCGTGGCCCGGCCCTCGCCGACCTCCCCGGCGGCACCGCCACGGCCGCCCACGCGGAGGCCCGGCGGCTGGGCGCCCGCCGCCTCCGCGCCGAGGCGGACCTCGCCCGCGGCCGAGCCGAGGCCGCCCTGCTCGCCCTCACCGGGCTCTGCGCCGCGCACCCGCTCGACGAGCCGCTGCACGCGCTGCGCATCCGCGCCCTGCGCGCCGCGGGGCGTCCGGCGGAGGCCCTGGCCGCCTACGAGGACGTACGCCAAGAGCTCGCCGAGCGCCTCGGCGCCGACCCCGGAGCCGAACTGCGCGCCCTGCACAAGGAACTGCTGGAGGCGGGCCCCGGAGGCGCCCCGGACGCCGTTGACCCGGGCGCCGCCCGTACCGCCCCCGGCCCCGGCGGGCGCGGCGGCCACGGCGGTCACGGCAATCTGCGGGCCCGGCTCACCAGCTTCGTCGGGCGCGAGGTCGATCTCGCCGCGCTCCGCGCCGATCTGACGACGGATCGGTTGGTCACGCTCACCGGCCCCGGCGGCTCGGGGAAGACCCGACTGGCCCAGGAGGCGGCGGAGGCGGTCGCCGGCGACTGGCCGGACGGGGTGTGGCTGGCCGAACTCGCGCCGGTGGAGGACCCCGACACCGTCGCGGAGGCGGTGCTGACCACGCTCGGCGGTCGGGAGACGGTCATCCGCGGCACGGCGGTGGAGGAGTTGCGCGCCGCGGCCGACCCGGGCGCGCGCGATCCGCTCGCCCGGCTCGCCGAGCACTGCGCCCAGCGCCGGCTGCTGCTGGTGCTCGACAACTGCGAGCACGTCATCGACGCCGCCGCCCGGCTGGCCGAGGCGCTGCTCACCCGCTGCCCGGGCGTCACCGTGCTGGCCACCAGCCGCGAGCCGCTGGCGGTGCCCGGTGAGTCGGTGCGGCCCGTGGAGCCGCTGACGGACGCGACCGCGCTGCGGCTCCTCCAGGACCGCGGGGCCTCCGCCCGGCCCGGTTTCCGCACCGACGAGGACCCCGAGGCCAGTGCCGAGATCTGCCGGCGGTTGGACGGGCTGCCGCTGGCGATCGAGTTGGCGGCTGCCCGGCTGCGGCTGTTGACCCCGCGTCAGCTGGCGGACCGACTGGACGACCGGTTTCGGCTGCTGACCAGCGGCAGTCGTACGGTGCTGCCGCGCCAGCAGACGCTGCGCGCGGTCGTGGACTGGTCCTGGGAGTTGCTGGACGAGCGTGAGCGCACCGTGCTGCGCCGGTTGTCGGTCTTCGCGGGCGGCTGCGACCTGCCGGCGGCCGAAGCCGTCTGCGCCGACCCGCCGCCCGCCGCGGCCCCCGCGGCCGGGACCACCGGCGGTGCGCCGCCGGCCCACCGCGCGGAGCCCGCGTGGCCGGTCGGCGGGCCGCCCACCCGCCCCGCCGAGCCCCGGGAGGGCGCCATCGGCGCGATACCCGGGTCCGGGGCGCCGCTGGGCGATGGCCACGTCCTGGGCGCCGGGTCCGCCGGCGCCCCGGCCGCGGACGCACCCGGCGCGGGCACCGCCGGCACGGGTGACACGAACGCCGCGGCGGGACCGTCCGGTACCAGGCCGATGGGTGCCGGGCAGACGGGTGCTGGTCTGGTGGGCGCCGGGCTGTCCGGTGCTGGTCCGGTGGGTGCCGGGCCAGTGGGTGCCGGTCCGATGGGTGCTGGCCCGACGGGTGCCGGGCCGTCCGGTGGCGGTCCGACCGGCAGTCGTCCGTCCGGTGGCGCGCCGTCCGTAGCCGGGCCGATGGGTGCCGCGCTGTCCGGGGTCGGGCCGTCTGGTGCCGTGCCGTCCGGTGCTGGTCCGGTTGGTGCTGGGCTGTCTGGTGCTGGTCCGGTTGGTGCTGGGTTGTCTGGTGCTGGTCCGGTTGGTGCTGGGTTGTCTGGTGCTGGCCCGACGGGTGCCGGGCCGTCCGGTGGCGGTCCGACCGGCAGTCGTCCGTCCGGTGGCGCGCCGTCCGTAGCAGGGCCGGTGGGTGCCGCGCTGTCCGGGGTCGGGCCGTCTGGTGCCGTGCCGTCCGGTGCTGGTCCGGTTGGTGCTGGGCTGTCTGGTGCTGGCCCGACGGGTGCCGGGCCGTCCGGTGGCGGTCCGACCGGCAGTCGTCCGTCCGGTGGCGCGCCGTCCGTAGCAGGGCCGGTGGGTGCCGCGCTGTCCGGGACCGGGCCGTCTGGTGCCGCGCTGTCCGGGGCCGTGCCGTCCGTAGCCGGGCCGATGGATGCCGCGCCGTCCGGGGCCGGTCCGGTGGGTGCCGGGTCGTCCGGGGCCGGGCCGTCCGGCGCTCGTCCGTCCGGCGGCGCGTCGCCCGCCGCCCCGCACGTCGACCCCCGTGACGTCGCCGCGCTGCTCGGCTCGCTGGTCGACAAGTCGCTCGTGGTCGCCGCGCCCGACCTCGCCGGGCCCGGCGCGGGCGGCGACACCATGCGGTATCGGATGCTGGAGACGGTCGCCGAGTACGCCGCGGAGCGGTTGGCGGAGGCGGGGGAGCGAGGCGTCGTGGAGCGCCGACACCTGGTGACCTACCGCGAACTCGCCCGCACCGCCGACCCCCTGCTGCGCGGCCACGGTCAGCGCGGCTGGCTGGACCGGCTGGAGCGGGAGCACGACAACCTGCGCGCCGCGCTGCGCCGCGCCGTGGCCGCCGGCGACGAGCAGGAGGCGCTCTGCCTGGTGCTGTCGCTGGGCTGGTTCTGGCAGTTGCGCGGCCACTCCGGCGACGCCCGGCACTGGTCCGCGGCCGCCGCCCGGCTCGGCCCCGACCCCTACGCCGCACCCGTCGCGCCCGCCCCGCCGCTGCTGACGCGGCCCACCGACGCGCCCCCGCCCATGCCGCCCGAACTGCTGGAGGAGGCGCGGCGCGGGGCGCGGCTGATCGAGCTGGCCAACCTCGACGGCGACGTCCACCTGCTGGCGGGCGCCGAGGCACAGCGCCGGCTGGCCGGCATCGTGACGGTGTACCGCCCCGGCCTGCCGCAGACCTGCCGCATACCGGGCGTGATGTGGTTCTACGCGCTGATCCTCGCCGGCGACGTGGCGAAGCTGTACGCGGCGATCGACGGGGCGGTGCGCACCTGCCGGGAGCTGGGACTCGTCTGGGAGCTCGCCTTCGCCCTGCATCTGCGCGCCAAGATCGTCCAGTGGCGGCAGCGGCACGGCCGGACGGCGGACGACGACTCCGACGAGAGCCTGGAGCTGTTCATCCGGGCCGGCGACGCCTGGGGCGCGGCCGAGGCGCTGTCCGGACGAGGCGAGGCGCGCGAGCAGCGCGGCGAGTACGAGCGCGCCGCGGACGACTACCGGGCGGCGATCCGCTACGCCGAGGAGCTCGGCGCCCTGGCCCAGGTCGACCTGTTGCGGGCCCGGCTGGCGGGGGCGCAGATCGAGGCCGGCGGGGAGGCCGCGGCCGCCGAGGGGGAGCGGGCGCTGCGCGCCGTGCTCGCCGCCGAGCACCACACCGACACCGAGGCGCTCGTCTACGCCCGGCTGCAACTCGCCCTGCGCTGCGCCGGCACCGGCCGCACCGAGGAGGCGCGCGCCCAACTGCACGCGCTGGCCGCGTTCGCCAACCGCTCCGTCGGCCTCTTCCAGGGCCTGGTGGAGGGGCTGCTCGGCTGGCTGGACGTGCTCGACGGCAGGCCCGACGAGGCACTGCCCAAGGTGCGCGGGGCGCTCGCCCGCACCCTGGACCCCGTGACCGAGATGGTCGCCCCCCACCTCCCGATCAACCTGCTGCTGACCGCCGCCCGCGCCCTCGTCGACCTCGACGCGGGCGCCGAGGCCGACCGCGCGGCTCGGCTGATCGGCGCCTACGACACCCTGCGGCCCCCCGTGAAGTGGCTTCCCGCGATCGAGCGGGGCAACCGGACCGCGGCGGAGCGGGCGGCGCGGGGCGCGCTCGGCGACCTCGCCTACGAGCGCGCCCACGCCGCGGGAGGTGCGCTGTCGCTGCACGACGCGGCCGCCCTGGTCTGACCCCGACCTGTCGCTCCGTGCCACGTCACTGCTTGTCGCGGAACTTCCGCACCGCCAGCGGTGCCGTCACGGCGGTGATGCCGACGGCCCACAGCAGGGTCATCATCACCGGGTGCGCCACCGCGCCCTCGCCCTGGGTCAACGCCCGCGCCCCGTCGGCCAGCTGCGACAGCGGGTTGTACTTGGTGAAGCTCTCCAGCCAGCCCGGCATGGTCCCGGGGTTGGCGAAGATGGAGGAGCCGAACTGCAGCGGCATCAGCACCAGGAACCCCATTCCCTGCACGGCCTGGGCGCTCTTCAGCGACATGCCCAGCAGCATGAATATCCAGGTCAGCGAGGAGCCGAAGAACAGCGCCAGCGCGACCGCGGCGAGCAGCTCCAGCGGGCCGGTCTTGAGATCGAACCCGATGGCGAAGCCGAGGGCGAGCAGGATGAGGGTCGACACCAGCATCCGGCCGGTCTCCACGATGAGCTTGGCGATCAGCACCGAGGAGCGGGCGATGGGCATGGTCCGGAAACGGTCCATCACACCGGTGTTGAAGTCCTCGTGGACGCCGCTGCCGACACCCATGGCGATCTGCAGACCGCCCATGGCCATCATGCCGGGGATGAAGTAGTTGATATACGCGGCCCGGTCGCCCGCGGCGACCGCGCCGCCGAAGACGTAGACGAACAGCAGCGTGAAGATGAGCGGCATCAGCACCGCGTCGAACATCGACTCCGGATCCTGCTTGATCTTCAGCGCGTTGCGCCGCACCAGGGCACCGATGTGTCGCAGATTGGCGCGCAGCCCGATCCGGCCCTCGTCGGTCGGCGCACGCCCCGCGCGGGCCGCGGCGGATCCCGGGGCCCCCGAGGCCCCCGAGGCCCCGGGGGTCCGGGCCGTCCCGGCGGCGTCTCCCTTGGTGGTGGTGACGGTGGTCATGCGGCGACCTCCTCGGTGTCCGTCGCCGCGTCCTGCGGCGTGGAGGTCTTCTGGCCGGTCAGGGCCAGGAACACCTCGTCCAGGCTGGGCAGATGGGTGTCGATGCCGGCGATGGTGAAGCCGCGCTCGCCGAGCAGCCCGACCACGGCGGTCAGCTGCTCGTCGCTGACGATGGGCACGTTGACCAGCCCCTCCTCGTGGTCGGGGGTGGCGCCGGCGAGGCCGTCGAGCCCGGACTGGGCCAGGGCGCCGACCATCCGGTTCAGCTCGCCCGGGTCGGCGGGGCGGATCTGCAGGGTGCGACCGCCGACCCTGGCCTTGAGCTCGTGGATCCGGCCCTCGGCGATGACCTTGCCGCGGTCGATCACGGTCAGCTCGCTGGCCAACTGCTCGGCCTCCTCCATGTACTGCGTGGTGAGCAGCACCGTGGAGCCCTCGGCGACCAGATGCCTGATCTCGTCCCACACCTCGTTGCGGGTGCGCGGGTCCAGGCCGGTGGTCGGCTCGTCCAGATAGAGCACGGAGGGGTGGCCGATCATGGAGGCGGCCAGGTCGAGCCGGCGGCGCATGCCGCCGGAGTAGGTGTGGGCGGCTCGCTTGGCGGCCTCGGTGAGCGAGAACCGCTCCAGCAGCGCGTCGGAGCGGCGCCGCGCCTCCTTGCGGGACAGGTCGAGCAGCCGCCCGATCATGTAGAGGTTCTCCCAGCCGGAGAGCTTCTCGTCGATCGAGGCGTACTGCCCGGTCAGGCCGATGGTGCGGCGCAGCGCCCGCGGTTGGCGCACGACATCGAAGCCGGCCACGATCGCGGTACCGGCGTCGGGCTTGAGGAGCGTCGACAGGCAGCGGACGAGCGTGGTCTTTCCGGCGCCGTTCGGGCCGAGGACGCCGAGGACGGTGCCTTCCCGCACGTCCAGGTCCACGCCGTCCACAGCCCTGGTGGCACCGAAGTGCTTGACCAGCCCCCGTACCTCGACGGCGTTGCGCCCGCCCAGGTTCATTTCCGTTCGCGTCATGTCCACCACGGTGCCAGCCGTCACCGACAGATCACCGACAAGCGACAGACAGCCCGCCGACGGGGGATATCGGCGGGCTGTCGAGGCGTCGGGGCGGCTCCGCGCACCGCTGTCCGGGCGGCCGGCGCCAAGGGGCCGCGCACCGGTGCGGCGCCCTGCGGACCCCGGCCCGACGCGTGGTCCCGGCGTCGCGCCGCCTCGTCGGGCGCGCCCCCCCGGGACCGTGGGCACCCGGCCCGCCGCCGGCGGGCGGCGGTGGTGGCGCCGGGTGCCGGGTTCGGCTAGTGGAAGGAGTGCTCCTCCGCCGGGTAGGCGCCCCCGACGACGTCCTCCCCGAACGCCCGGGCGGCGTCGCCCAGGGTCTGTCGCAGCTCGGCGTACTGCTTGACGAAGCGCGGCACCCGGCCGCCCGTCATGCCGGCCATGTCCGTCCACACCAGCACCTGCGCGTCGCACTCCGACCCGGCGCCGATGCCGACGGTCGAGATGTGCAGCGAGCGGGTCACCTCGGCGGCCAGCTCGGCCGGCACCAGCTCCAGCACGACCGCGAAGGCGCCCGCGTCCTGCACCGCCTTGGCGTCCCGGAGCAACTGCTGGGCGGCCTCCTCGCCGCGCCCCTGCACCGGGTAGCCGCCGTAGGCGTTGACGGACTGCGGGGTGAGGCCGACGTGCGCCATGACCGGGATGCCGGACTGGACGAGCAGCTCGATCTGGTGCGCCGAGCGCTCGCCGCCCTCCAGCTTCACCGCGCCCACGCCGGCGTCCTTCACCAGCCGGGTGGCGCTGCGCAGCGCCTGGACGGGGCCCTCCTGGTACGAGCCGAAGGGCAGGTCGCCGACGACCATGGCGCGCTTGGTGCCACGCACGACGGCGGCGGACAGCATGGTGACCTCGTCCATCGTGACCGGCACGGTGGACTCGTAGCCGAGGTGGCAGTTGCCCATCGAGTCGCCGACCAGCAGCACCGGGATGCCGGCCTCGTCGAAGACGGAGGCGGTCATGGCGTCGTAGGCGGTCAGCATGGGCCACTTCTCGCCGCGCTGCTTGGCCGCGGCGATGTCGCGGACGGTGATGCGCCGGGAACTCGTCCCCCCGTACAGCGCCTTGCTGCTGCTGTCGGGCTGTTTCGGCGCAGCCGAATGGGCAGGGCTGACGTGCGTCATTGCAACGGCTCCTCATGTCATCTCGAAGCACCCTCACGGTGTCTCCGGACCACCCCCCATGCTGGCACGCGCCGCCCGTGACGCGAAAGTGTGAGCGAGGCGCAGCCGGTCGGTGACGTCGCTCGCAGGGTCCCGGTTCGCGAAGTCTTCAGTTCGCGCGACGCCGGGCCGTCGATACGAGACGGATCCGTATCGGAATGGGGTTACCGTAAACCGTATGGCGACCCCCTCCGACCTGGATCCCGAGCCCAGGCCCGAGCCCGATCCGGGCGCCGACTCCGGCGTCCCCGAGGCCGTGCACCGCCGGCGCTGGGCGATCCTGACCGTGCTGATGTGCAGCGTCGTGGTCGTGGTGATCGACAACTCGATACTGAGCGTCGCGATGAAGACCATCGCCTCGCCGGCGCCCGAGGGGCTCGGCGCCACCCAGAGTCAGCTGGAGTGGGCGATCAACGCCTACACGCTGGTCTTCGCGGGCCTGCTGTTCACCGCGGGCGTGCTCGGCGACCGGTACGGCCGCAAGAAGGTGCTGCTGGCGGGCATGGCGGTGTTCGGGCTGGGCTCGCTGCTCGCCGCGTTCTCCGGCTCGCCGGGGGAGCTGATCGCCTTCCGCGCCCTCATGGGCCTGGGCGCGGCCGGCGTCCTGCCCGCCACCCTCGCCGTCCTGGTCAACGTCTTCGAGCGCGAGGAGCAGCCCCGGGCCATGGGGATCTGGGTCTCCGCCGTCGGCGTCGCCATCGCCATCGGCCCGGTCACCGGCGGGGTGCTGCTGGAGTACTTCTGGTGGGGCTCGGTCTTCCTGGTCAACGTGCCCATCGTGCTGGCCGGCTTCGTCGCCATGGTGCTGATCGTGCCCGAGACCCGGGACCCGGCCCCCGGCCGGCTGGACCCGATGGGCGTGCTGCTGTCCGTGGTCGGGCTGGTGCTGCTGGTCTACGGGATCATCAAGGGCGGCCAGCTCGCGGACTTCACCCACCCCGAGGTGCTGCTCACGGGCGGCGGCGGGCTCGCCGTGCTGGTCCTGTTCGTGCTGCACGAGCGGCGCGGCGACCACCCGGCGATGGACGTCCGCTCCTTCCGCAAGCCCTCTTTCACCGCCGCCGTCACCGCCATCGCGCTGGTCTTCTTCGCGCTGCTGGGCGTCACCTTCTTCATGGTCTTCTACACCCAGAGCGTGCGCGGCTTCACCGCCTTCCAGGCCGGTCTGCTGCTGATGCCGATCGCGGTGGCGCAGCTGGTCTTCGCGCCCCGCGCCCCGCTGGCGGTGGAGCGGTACGGAGCCCGGGTGGTGTGCGCCTGCGGCATGCTCATGGTGGCCGGGACACTCGCCGGCTTCCTGCTGCTGGACCGGGACACCCCCCTCTGGGTGCTGGAGGCGCTGTTCTTCGCGCAGGGCTGCGGGATGGCGCACACCATGCCGCCCGTCACGGTGTCGATCATGCAGGCGCTCCCGCGCGAGAAGGCCGGTTCCGGCTCGGCGATCAACAACACCTTCCGCCAGGTCGGCGGCGCGCTCGGGGTCGCGGTGCTCGGTTCGCTGCTGTCGACCGTCTACCGCACGCGGATCGAGGGCGAGCTGGCCGCCTTCCCCGGCCTCACCGGCGCCGAGCGGCACGCGGCCGGGGAGTCCATCGAGGCCACCCTGGCCGTGGCCGAGGAGCTGGGGCCGGCGGGACGGGCGCTGACCGACCCGGCCAAGGAGGCGTTCCTGCACGCCATGCACACCACCGCGCTCAGCGCGGCGGTCATCGCGCTGATCGGCGCGCTGGTGGTGTGGTTCTTCCTGCCGGGGCGGCAGGAGGCGCCGGCGGGGGCGGAGACCCCGCCGCGGCCGGAGTCCGAGCGGGAACGGGCCCGGGACCAGGAGCAGGACCAGGAGCGGGAGCAGGCGTGGGAGCAGGAGCAGGCGTGGCAGCGGGAGCGGGTGGCGCCGGCCGGCCGGGCCGCGGAAACCGGGCCGGCGGTGTCCGGGCCGGAGTCGGCGGACGGACCGGGCCGCGAGGGCGGGCCCGAGCCCGAGCGGACGTCGACGGGGGTGGACCGGTGAACGGGGCGGAAGCCGACGAGGCGCGCGGGCCGATACCGGCATCGGTCCCGCGCCCGCCCGGGCGGCCGCGCAGCGCCGCGGTCGACACCGCCGTGATCGAGACCGTGCTGCGGCTGCTGGAGGACGGCGTCACCCTCGATCAGCTGTCGATGGAGCGGATAGCCCGCGAGGCGGGCGTCGGCAAGGCCACCGTGTACCGCCGCTGGCGGGGCAAGGAGGCGCTGATGCTGGACGTCATGCGCTCACTCGACGAGCCGTACCCGGAGCCGACGGGGGACTCGGTCCGGGACGACCTGGTCACCATGCTGGAGTTCATCCGCCGTCGGGGGCTGGCCAAGCGTCACTCCGCGCTGCTCCGTGCCGTCGTGGGCCAGGTGCGGGCCCATCCCGGGCTGTGGCGGCAGTACCACGAGACCGTGATAGCCGTCCGTCGGGAGACGCTGCTGGCGGTGTTGCGGCGGGGCGTGGCCCGTGGGGAGCTGCGCGCCGACGAGGACCTGGAGCTGCTCGCCGACCTGTTCACCGGCCCGATGCTGTCCCGCTCGATGCTGTACGAGTGGCAGGCGCTGCCGGAGGGGCTGGCCGAACGGATCGTCGACACGGTGCTGGAGGGCGTCCGGCCACGCGACGACCGGGACTGAGCGGGGGCGGCGGACCGGGGGCGGCGGACCGGGCGCGAGCCCCCACGCGCTGGGCCGTTCGGAGGAATTCCGGGGGCGAGATCAAGATCGACGGATATGTGCCGGTTGTGTCACAGGGGCCCCGTCCGTCGCGCAGTTCGGAACCCGTCTCCCGCGGTCGCACGTCTTCCCCCGTGAGGCGCCCGCCGTCGTCGGCGGCATCGGACGCGGCCCCCGTACGGGGCACCGCACGCCGAAAACGCCCTGGTCATCGCCTATGGTCATGCGTGGGTTCCGGCCGGGTGGGGTGCGCGGAGACGAGAGGCAGTGAGGACACAGCGAATGGCGCAGGCAGACACGCAGGAGACGGGACGACACGGGGACATCCCCGAGCAGACCGGCTCCCGGGTCCGGCGCCTGCTCGACCACCTCGACCGGTGGCGGCGCGACCCCGGCACCTGGCGCCGGGGCACGGTGCTGGCCGGCTGCGCGGCCGTGCTGGCGCTGGTGATGATCTTCCACGCGCAGATCCCCAACAACGTGGGGAACCTGGGCAGTCTGCTGGAGACCTTCCTGCCGTGGCTGGGGCTGTTCGTTCCGCTGCTGCTGGTGCTCGCCCTGGTGCGGCGCTCGGCGACCGCCCTGATCGCGCTGCTGCTGCCGGCCGTCGTCTGGCTCAACCTCTTCGGCGGGCTGATGTTCGCCGACAAGTCGCGGGCCGGCGGTGACCTCACCGTCGTCACCCACAACGTCAACGCGGACAACCCCGACCCCGCCGCCACCGCGCGCGAGGTCGCGGCTTCCGGGGCGGACGTGGTGGCGCTGGAGGAACTGCGCGGCTCGGCGGTGCCGACGTACGAGCAGGCGCTGCGGGACACGTACAAGTACCACACCGTCAAGGGCACGGTGGGGCTGTGGAGCAAGTACCCGTTGCGCGACAGCGAGCCGGTGGACATCAAGATGGGCTGGACCCGTGCGCTGCGCTCCACCGTCGCCACCCCGCGCGGGGACGTGGCCGTCTACGTCGCGCACCTGCCGTCGGTGCGGGTGAAGTTCAACGCCGGCTTCACCGCCGGGCAGCGGGACGACAGCGCGGAGGCGCTGGGCGAGGCCATCGCCGCGGAGCGGGTGGACAAGGTGATCCTGCTCGGCGACCTCAACGGCACCATGAACGACCGGGCGCTGGCCCCGGTCACCTCGCAGCTGCGCTCGGCGCAGGGCGCGGCGGGCGACGGCTTCGGCTTCAGCTGGCCGGCCTCGTTCCCGATGGCCCGGATCGACCAGATCATGGTGCGCGGCATGGACCCGGTCTCGGCGTGGACGCTGCCGCGGACGAACAGCGACCACCTGCCGGTGGCGGCGTCGGTGGAGCTCTGACGGCGGCGGGCCGCTGAGGTCGGTCCCCGGACCGGTGGCGCTCCACCGGTCCGGGGACCGCCGCCGTCCGGACCGCCGTCGTCCAGGGTGCTGCCGTCCGGACCGCAGTCGTCCGGGGTGCTGCCCGCCGTCCGGACCGCCGTCGTCCGGGGCGCTGCCGTCTGGGCGCCGCCGTCCGGCCGCCGTTGTTCGGAAGGTCGCCGTCACGGGGCGCCGCCGCCCTGCCCCCGGGCGCCCGCGGCGCGCCTCCGGCACTCGTAACGCGGCGTTCACCTGGGGATTCTCTCTGAGCCCCGGATGCGTGAGAGCATTTGTTCAGTCATTGAACATATTCCTCGCCGCACCTCTCCCGCGAAAGGTCTCTCATGCCCCTCGCCCTGCTCGCCCTGGCCGTGGCGGCATTCGGCATCGGCACCACCGAATTCGTGATGATGGGTCTGCTGCCCAACGTCGCGGACGATCTGGGCACCTCCGTGCCCACGGCCGGGTATCTCGTCTCCGGCTACGCCGTCGGCGTCGTCGTCGGCGCCCCGCTGTTGACCGCGCTCGGCTCCCGCGTCCCACGTAAGACCATGCTGATCTGGCTCATGGCGCTCTTCACGGTCGGCAACCTGGCCTCCGCGGTGGCGCCGAACTTCGGCCTGCTGCTGGCCGGACGGGTACTCGCCGGGCTGCCGCACGGCGCCTTCTTCGGCGTCGGCTCGGTGGTGGCGGCCCGGCTGGTGGCCGAGGGGCGGCAGGCGCGGGCGGTGGCCACCATGTTCCTCGGGCTGACCGTCGCCAACATCGTCGGCGTCCCGTTCGGCACCCTGCTCGGCCAACAGCTCGGCTGGCGCGCCACCTTCCTGGTCGTCACCGCGATCGGCGTGCTCGCCATGGCCGCGCTGGCCGCGCTGGTCCCGCACATGGAGCCGGACGCCCAGGCGGGCCTGGGGCGGGAGCTGCGTGCCCTCGGCGACCGTCAGGTGCTGCTGGGCCTGCTGACCGCGGTCTTCGGCTTCGCGGGCGTCTTCGCCGTCTACAGCTACCTCGCCTCGATGATGACCGAGGTCACCGGCTTCGCGGAGTCGTCCGTGACGGTGGTGCTGGCGCTGTTCGGCATCGGCATGACGCTCGGCGCCCTCGTCGCCGGCCCGCTCACCGACCGCGCGCTGCGCCCCACCCTCTACGGCTCGCTGACGGCGCTCGCCGTGGTGCTGGTCGCGTTCCACTTCACGGTCCAGGTGAAGTGGGCGGCCATGGCCACCGTGGTGGTGCTGGGCGCGGTCGGCTTCATGACCACCACCCCGCTCCAGATGCTGGTCATGAACAAGGCCCGCCACGCCCCCACCCTGGCCGCCGCCTCCAACCACTCCGCCTTCAACCTGGCCAACGCGGGCGGCGCCTGGCTCGGGGGTGTCGCGATCGCCGCGGGCTGGGGCTGGACCTCGCCCACCCTGGTCGGCGCCGCCCTCGCCCTGACCGGCCTGGCCATCGCGGTGACCGCCGGCCTCCTGGACCGCGGCGCGCCCGGGGACGGCTCCCGGGTGGTGGCGGTCGGCCAGGGGGTCGACCACGCGTCCGACGCCGGGGCCGGCCACGGGGCGGTGGCCGCGGGGGCGTCGACGGCGCGGGCCGGGGCCGACGGCTCCCGGTAGCGCGAGGCGGCGCGCCCCGCGCACACCCCGCGCACACCTCCCGCACGACGACGGCCCGTCGACCGAAGCGGTCGACGGGCCGTCGTCGTGGACGCCGCGGGGCGCGCTCAGGTGTGCTCGCGCCAGCGGTTGGTGATGGGCAGTCGTCGGTCCTTGCCGAAGCCCTTCGCGGAGATCTTGGTGCCCGGCGGGTACTGGCGGCGCTTGTACTCGGCGGTGTCCACCAGCCGTAGCACCCGTGCCACCAGCTCGTCGTCGAAGCCCGCCGCCACGACCTCCGCGCGGCTCCGGTCCTGGTCGACGTAGAGCTCCAGGATCCGGTCGAGGACCTCGTAGTCGGGGAGCGAGTCGGTGTCCACCTGGTCCGGTCGCAGCTCGGCGCTGGGCGGCTTGGTGATGGAGTTCTCCGGGATGGGCGGGGTCTGGCCGCGCTCCTCGGCGGCGCGGTTGCGCCATCGGGCGAGGCGGAAGATCCAGGTCTTGTAGACGTCCTTGATCGGGCCGTACGCGCCCACCGAGTCGCCGTAGAGCGTCGAATAGCCGCACGCCAGCTCGGACTTGTTGCCCGGCGCGAGCACGATGTGCCCCTCCTGGTTGGAGACGGCCATCAGCAGGGTGCCGCGCAGCCGCGCCTGGAGGTTCTCCTCGGCGAGGCCGGTGAGGCCCAGCGACCCCATGTACGCGTCGTACATCGGGGCGATGGGGACGGTACGGAAGTTCAGCCCGGTCCGGCGGGCCAGCTCGGCCGCGTCCGCCTTGGAGTGCTCGGAGGAGTAGCGGGAGGGCATCGAGATGCCGTACACGTTGTGCGCGCCCAGCGCGTCGCAGGCGAGGGCGGCGACCAGTGCGGAGTCGATGCCGCCGGACAGGCCGATGAGCACGCTGCGGAAGCCGTTCTTGGCGGCGTACGCGCGCAGGCCCACCACCAGCGCCGTGTAGACCTCCTCCTCGTCGCCGAGGCGGGGGGCCTGACCGCCGGAGAGCTCGGGCTGGTAGGAGGGGAGCGGATCGGCGGAGAGGGTGACGTGCTCGATGCGCAGCCCGTCGTCGACCACGCCCTCGGGCACCGGGCCCGCCGCCGGCAGGTCGAGGTCCAGCAGCACGCAGCCCTCGGCGAACTGCGGGGCGCGGGCGATCACTTCGCCGTCACGGTCCACGACGATCGAGTCGCCGTCGAAGACCAGCTCGTCCTGGCCGCCGATCATCGCCAGATAGGCGGTGGTGCAGCCGGCCTCCTGGGCCCGCTTGCGGACCAGGTCCAGCCGGGTGTCGTCCTTCTCGCGCTCGTACGGGGAGGCGTTGATGGAGAGCAGCAGCCCGGCGCCGGCGGAGCGGGTGGCCGGCACCCGGCCGCCGTCCTGCCACAGGTCCTCGCAGATGGCGAGCGCGACGTCGACCCCGTGGACGCGGACGACGGGCAGCGTGTCGCCGGGGACGAAGTAGCGGAACTCGTCGAAGACGCCGTAGTTGGGCAGGTGGTGCTTGGCGAAGGTGAGGGCGACCTCGCCCCGGTGCAGCACCGCCGCCGCGTTCTGCGGGGCGCCCGCCGGCTGGCCGTAGCGCGGCGCGGCCTGCTCGCCGCGGTCCAGATAGCCGACGACGACCGGCAGCTCGCCCAGGCCCTCGCGCTCCAGCCGGGCGGCGAGCGCGCGCAGCTCGGCGCGGGACGCCTCGACGAAGGACGACCGCAGGGCCAGGTCCTCGACGGGGTAGCCGGTCAGCGCCATCTCGGGGAAGGCCACCAGGTGGGCGCCCTGCTCGGCGGAGTGCCGGGTCCAGTGGACGATCGTCTCGGCGTTGCCGGCCAGGTCGCCGACGGTCGAGTCGATCTGGTTCAGAGCGAGGCGAAGTTGAGGCACGGTGCCAGTGTAAGCGGCCCGACCGGGATTAATCGTCTATCTGACGCGATGGCCTCGCGTGGGGAGCGCCACACCCCGCGCGAGGCCATCCCGCGCCCGCCGGACAGCCGCCGGATCACCCGTCGGACGCCCTGCCGGACGGTCGGGCGCCCCGACCGTCGGACAGCCGCCGGATCACCCGTCGGACGGTCGGCCGGATCGCCCGTCGGGTCGGGGCCTCAGCGGATCTGGTGCATTCGGCTGCGGTTCGGAAGCGCCCTGAAGGGGCGCGGGGCTGTGACATGTGCGGCTCCGCCGCGTGGGCGCGACCAGCCACAACGGGCCCGCAGGCGAACGACGGGCCCGTCACGACACTTCCCGCGGAGCGCTCAGTCGCGGTAGCCGAGCACCGCCATCATCCCGGCCTCCGCGTGGTAGACGTTGTGGCAGTGGATCATCCACAGTCCCGGGTTGTCCGCGTCGAAGTCGACGTCGAGCGTCTCGCCGGGCCGCACGATCGCGGTGTCCTTGCGGGGGCCACCGCCCGGCAGCGCGAAGGTGTGCCCGTGCAGGTGCATCGGGTGCCACATCCCGGTGCCGTTGACGAACGACAGCCGCACCCGTTCACCCGAACGGACCGGGAGGCGCTCGGCCGGGTCGTACCGCTTGCCGTTGATCGCCCAGTCGTACGCCGCCATGGAGCCGCTCAGCCGCAGGGTGACCGTCCGGTCCGGCTCGCGCCGCGTCAGCCGCACCCCCTCCGCGGCCTTGAGTCGATCGGCGGTGAGCACCCTGCCGTCCAGCTCCTTCGGGCGGGCGGAGGGCGCCGGCGCCGCGCCGCCGCCGGTGCGCAGCAGTGCCCGCGCCGCCCGCCGCTTGCCCTCGGCGACCGCGGTCAGCGGGAAGACCCCGTCCCCGGCCGTGACCAGGACGTCGTACCGCTCGCCCATGCCCAGCAGCAGCGCGTCGGTGCGCGCGTGGGTGACCGGGAAGCCGTCGGTGTGGGTGACCGTCATGGAGTGGCCGCCGAGCGCGACCCGGAAGGCGGTGTCCCCGCCGGCGTTGACGAACCGGATCCGGATCCGGTCGCCGGGCTTGGCCCGGAAGGTCTGCGGATCCTCCGCCGAGCGCCCGTTGACCAGGTAGTACGGATAGGCCACGTCGCCCGCGTCGCCGCCGAGGAGCTCACTGGTGGCGCCCATCAGCATCCGGGACGGGCCGGTGGGGTCCGGGCTCCGGCGCGGGGCGTCCGGGGCAGCGGGGGCGGCTGGAGCGGCCGGAGCGGCCATGCCGCTCATGTCGTGCCCGTCGTGCCCGCCTCCGTTCCCTCCTCCCTGTCCGCCGTGGCCTCCGCCGTGGTCCATGCCCTCGTCGGAGCCCGAGCCCATGCCCTTGCTCAGCTCGGCCAGCACCGCGTCGGGGGTGCTGCCGTCCACCCCGTCGACCCAGTCGTCCAGCACGACCACCCACTCCTTGTCGTAGGCGAGCGGCTCCTTCGGGTCCTCGACGATGAGCGGGGCGTACAGGCCCCGGTCCTGCTGGGTGCCCGAGTGCGGGTGGAACCAGTAGGTGCCGGGGTCCGGGACCGCGAAGCGGTAGGTGAAGGAGGCACCCGGCTTGACGGCCCGCTGGGTGAGCCCGGGAACCCCGTCCATGGCGTTCCGCAGGGCGATCCCGTGCCAGTGCAGGGAGGTGGCCTGGGGGAGGTGGTTGGCCAGGGTGACCGCCAGGGTGTCCCCGGCGGTGGCGCGGATCTCCCGGCCGGGCAGGTCGTCGCCGTAGGCCCAGGACCGGACCGTACGGCCGGCGCCCAGGTCGAGCCGGGTGGCGGCGGCGGTCAGAGCGATCTTCTGGTCGGCCGGGCCCTCGCCGGCCGATCCGTCGTCGGAGCCGGAGCGGTGGCCCGCGGGGTGGCCGCCAGCGGACGTGTCGTCGCGGCCGGACGAGCAGGCGGCGAGCAGGCCGCCGCCGGCGAGGGTGATTCCCGCGCCGAGCACGGCACGGCGGGAGTGGATGTGCGTCACGGACATACCTCAGGTCTTGTCGGTGGTCTGAGCAGGCGGAGCGGAGGCGTCCGCGCTCCTATACGCGCAGCACCGACAGCTGGGTGAGTCTCGTTCCACGTGGTGGCGGCATGGGCCACAGGGCGTACGGCAGGGAGGCCCGGGGGGCGCCGGGCGCGGTGACGGCGAGCCGCCGGGCGAGCCGCAGCAGACGCACCGCGAGCAGCGCCGCCGACCAGGTGGCGAGCACCGCCAGACAGACCGAGAGGGGGTGGAGACCGCCGTGCCCGGGCTCGTCGACGGAGGCGCCCGGGTCGTACGAGGCGCCTGGGCCGGCCGCGGAGGCGGTGGCGGGGTGGCGCGAGGTGCCCGCGTCCGCCGCGGAATCCATGGCGAGCGAGCCATCAGAACCATGCGAACGATGCGAGGCGTGCTGGGCGTGCGAGCCGTGCTGGGCGTGCGGCGGGTGCGCGGCGCCCCGGAGGCGCGGCGGGTGCGGGGCGTGCGGGGCGTCCGCTGCCACGGCCACCCCGGCCGTCCGGCCGACGTGCTCCCCGGTCGTTCGGCCGACGTGCTCCCCGGCCGTCCCCTCGTGCGCGGCACGGTTTCCGTGGTGCGCGGCGGTCGCGTGGGAGCCGTCCTGCCCGCCGCTCCCGTGACCCGTCGGGTGCCCGAGCGTGTGCATGGTGACGATGCCGAAGAGCAGCGCGGCGAGCAGCACCAGGCGGCCGCCCCAGGCGGCGGTCGGCGACTGCGGTGCGCGCGGCATCTGTCTTCCCCCGCCTTCCCCTGGCTCCCCTGGCTTCCCTCCGGCGAAAGAGTACCCCGACGGGGTATTGCCGCCCCGCTGGCCGGATCGCTCCGCTCCGTGCGAACGTACGATGCTTACAGCACGGGGGCAGGTAAAGAGTTGGCACGAAACGCATCCGAAACCGCGTCGCGTGATACTGGGGGCCCGGCGGCGCCCTCGCGCCCATCGAAAGAGCTGTCTGACCTGCAAGGATAGGGGACCATGGATAAGCAGCAGGAGTTCGTGCTCCGTACGCTCGAAGAGCGCGACATCCGGTTCGTGCGGCTGTGGTTCGCCGACGTCCTCGGCTTCCTGAAGTCCGTCGCGGTGGCCCCCGCCGAGCTTGAGCAGGCCTTTGACGAGGGCATCGGGTTCGACGGGTCCGCGATCGAGGGCTTCGCGCGGGTGTATGAATCCGACATGATCGCCAAGCCGGATCCCAGCACCTTCCAGATCCTGCCGTGGCGCGCCGAGGCCCCCGGAACCGCCCGCATGTTCTGCGACATCCTGATGCCGGACGGGTCCCCCTCGTACGCCGATCCGCGCTATGTGCTCAAGCGGATACTGGCCAAGACCTCCGACCTCGGGTTCACCTTCTACACCCACCCCGAGATCGAGTTCTTCCTGCTCAAGGACAAGCCGGTGGACGGCACCCGCCCGATCCCGGCCGACTCCTCCGGCTACTTCGACCACACCCCGCAGAACGTCGGCATGGACTTCCGCCGCCAGGCGATCACCATGCTCGAATCCATGGGCATCTCGGTGGAGTTCTCGCACCACGAGGGCGCCCCGGGCCAACAGGAGATCGACCTGCGCTACGCCGACGCGCTCTCCACGGCCGACAACATCATGACCTTCCGGGTGGTGATGAAGCAGGTCGCGCTGGAGCAGGGGGTCCAGGCCACCTTCATGCCCAAGCCGTTCTCCGAGTACCCCGGCTCCGGCATGCACACCCACCTCTCCCTGTTCGAGGGGGACCGCAACGCCTTCTACGAGTCCGGCGCCGAGTTCCAGCTCTCCAAGGTCGGCCGCTCCTTCATCGCCGGCCTGCTGCGGCACGCCTCCGAGGTCTCGGCCGTCACCAACCAGTGGGTCAACTCCTACAAGCGGATCTGGGGCATCGCCCAGGGCCGTACCGCGGGCGCCGGCGGCGAGGCCCCCTCGTACATCTGCTGGGGCCACAACAACCGCTCCGCGCTGGTCCGGGTGCCGCTCTACAAGCCCGGCAAGACCGGCTCCACCCGGGTGGAGGTCCGCTCCCTCGACTCAGGCGCCAACCCCTACCTCGCGTACGCCGTGCTCCTCGCGGCGGGCCTCAAGGGCATCGAGGAGGGCTACGAGCTCCCCGCCGGCGCCGACGACGACGTCTGGGCGCTCTCCGATGCCGAGCGCCGCTCCATGGGCATCGAGCCGCTCCCGCAGAACCTCGGCGAGGCCATCGCCCTGATGGAGCGCAGTGAACTGGTCGCCGAGACCCTCGGCGAGCACGTCTTCGACTTCTTCCTGCGCAACAAGAAGCAGGAGTGGGAGGAGTACCGCTCCGAGGTGACCCCGTACGAGCTGCGGAAGAACCTGCCGGCGCTCTAGTCCCTTCGCGCCGCGGGTCCGGTGCCGGTGGCGGCGCACCCCCGGCGTAGCGTGGAGGTGTGCGTTTCCGCGGCGGTGGGCGGGGGCTGGGCTCGCCTCGCGGAAACGATCATGAGGGATCCATCGCGGTCACGACGTCCACGGTGATCAGGGCAGCGGTCGAGAGGCGGTATGCCGTGCTGCACGGGAGACGGGACAGCAGGTTCGGGCGGCTCCTGCGGTACGGGTTCACCGACCCGGCCGCCGCCGAGCGCCTGCTCGACCTGCCCGAGCTGGCCTGCGTACAGGGCGATCCGGTGGTGCTCGACGCGCTCGGCGCGACGGCCGATCCCGATCTGGCCCTGCGCGGGCTGGTGCGGCTGGTGGAGGCGCTGCCCGAAGGAGGCGCCGACGCCGGTGGCGCCACCGGCGAGGCGGTGGACGTCGGTTCGCGGCAGGCGCTGCTGAGCACGCTGGTCGCCGCCAAGCCGCTGCGGGACCGGCTGTTGGGGGTGTTGGGCGCCTCGGAGGCGCTCGGCGACCACCTCGCGCGGCACCCACGCGACTGGCAGTCGCTGGCGACGTACGAGTCGGCCGACCTCAACCCCGGTACCGCCGAATTCGAGCGGGCGCTGCGGGAGGGGGTGTGGAGCGGGCCGGGCGCGGAGCGGCCGCGGGCCGACGCGCTGCGCGCCGCCTACCGGCGGGCGTTGCTCGGGATCGCCGCCCGCGATGTGTGCGGCACCGTCGACATCGCCCAGAACGCCGCCGAACTCGCCGACCTGGCCACCGCCACGCTGCGGGCCGCGCTGCGGATAGCGGCCGAGGAGGCGCCCGACGACGCGGCGGCCTGCCGGCTGGCCGTCATCGGGATGGGCAAGTGCGGCGGCCACGAGCTCAATTACGTCTCCGACGTGGACGTCATCTTCGTGGCGGAGCCGGCCCCCGGCGACGGCGCGGGCGGCGGGGAGGGAGCCGTCGACGAGGCCACGGCGCTGCGCGCCGCCACCCGGCTCGCCGCCCGGATGATGCGGCTGTGCTCGGACGTCACCGTCGAGGGCACCATCTGGCCGGTGGACGCCAACCTCCGCCCGGAGGGCCGCAACGGCCCGCTGGTGCGGACCCTGTCCAGCCATCTCGCCTACTACCAACGCTGGGCCAAGACCTGGGAGTTCCAGGCGCTGCTGAAGGCCCGCCCGGTGGCGGGCGACCCCGACCTGGGCGCGGCGTACGTCGACGCCGTGGCACCGCTGGTCTGGCAGGCCGCCGACCGGGAGAACTTCGTCCCCGACGTCCAGCAGATGCGCCGCCGCGTGGTGGCGAACATCCCCGTCGCCGAGGTCGACCGCGAACTGAAGCTGGGCCCCGGCGGGCTGCGCGATGTCGAGTTCGCCGTCCAGCTGCTGCAACTGGTGCACGGCCGCACCGACCCGACGCTGCGCGGCGGCTCCACCCTCGGCGCGCTCGCCGCGCTGGCGGCGGGCGGCTACGTGGGGCGCGCCGACGCGGCCGCGCTGAACGACGCCTACCGCTTCCTGCGCTCCATGGAGCACCGCATCCAGCTGTACAAGCTGCGGCGCACCCACCTGGTCCCCGAGTACGAGGCCGACCTGCGCCGGCTGGGCCGCTCGCTCGGCTTCCGCACCGAACCCGTCACCGAGCTGGGCAAGGAGTGGCGGCAGCACGCACGCGAGGTGCGCCGGCTGCACGAGAAGCTCTTCTACCGGCCGCTGCTGGACGCCTTCGCCCAGCTGGAGCCGGGCGCCGCGCGGCTCTCCACCAAGGCCGCCGGTCAGCGGCTCGAGGCGCTCGGCTACGCCGACCCGGCAGCCGCGCTGCGCCACCTGGAGGCCCTCGCCTCCGGTGTGACCCGCAAGGCCGCCATCCAACGCACCCTGCTGCCGGTGCTGCTGGGATGGTTCGCCGACTCCGCCGACCCGGACGCCGGGCTGCTCAACTTCCGCAAGGTCTCCGACGCGCTGGGCAAGACGCCCTGGTACCTGCGGCTGCTCCGGGACGAGGGCGCGGCGGCGGAGAACCTCGCCCGGGTGCTGTCCGCCGGGCGGCTCGCCCCCGACCTGCTGCTGCGCGCCCCCGAGGCGGTCGCCATCCTGGGCGATCCGGAGGGGCTGCGGCCGCGCGGCCGCGCCGCGCTGGAGCAGGAGATCCTCGCCGCCGTCGGCCGTGCGGACGGCGGCGAACAGGCCGTGGCCGCCGCCCGGGGCGTACGCCGCCGGGAGCTGTTCCGTACCGCCGCCGCCGACCTCATCGGCGCCTATCGCAACGGGGGCGCTCCGGCGGGCGCCCCCGGCCTCCAGGGCGACGGCGGGCGACGCGACGGCGATGCCGGCGGACCGGGCGGCTTCCCGGGCCGCGCCGGCAAGGGGACGGCCGCCGGGGCGGGCCTGCGGCGCAACGGGTCCGGAGCCTCCGGCACGGCCCCGCGCAACGGGCGGGGGCAGGGGCTCCCGGCGGGCCCGGCCGGCGGCGCGGTCCCCGCCCCCGCCGACCACGACGACCTCGGCGCGGTCGTCGACCGGATCGGCGAGGCACTCACCGACATCAACGCGGCCACCCTGGCGGGCGCCCTGCGGGCGGCGGTGCGGGACACCTGGGGCGATGAGCTGCCCACCCGCTTCGCGGTGATCGGCATGGGCCGGTTCGGCGGACACGAGCTGGGCTACGGCTCGGACGCCGATGTGCTCTTCGTCCATGAGCCGCGCGAGGGCGTCGACGAGCAGGAGGCGTCCCGCGCCGCCTTCGCCGTCGCCAACGAGATGCGACGGCTCCTCCAGCTTCCCACGGCGGATCCGCCGCTGCTCATCGACGCCGATCTGCGACCCGAGGGCAAGTCCGGACCGCTGGTGCGGACGCTGGCCTCGTACGCGGCGTACTACCGGCGCTGGTCACTGGTCTGGGAGAGCCAGGCGCTGCTGCGCGCCGAGCCGGTGTCGGGCGACCCGGAGCTGGGCGCTCGCTTCGTCGACCTCATCGACCCGCTGCGCTACCCGGCCGAGGGCCTCGGCGAGGACGCGGTGCGCGAGATCCGGCGACTCAAGGCGCGAATGGAGACCGAGCGGCTGCCCCGCGGCGCCGACCCGACCACCCACACCAAGCTGGGCCGGGGCGGACTCAGCGACATCGAGTGGACCGTGCAGCTGCTCCAGATGCGGCACGGCTGGGCCGAGCCGGGCCTGCGCACCACGCGCACCCGCGAGGCGCTGGCCGCCGCGCATGCGGCCGAGCTGATCACCACCGAGGACGCGCAGACGCTGGACGAGGCATGGCTGCTGGCCACCCGCGTGCGTAACGCGGTGATGCTGGTGCGCGGCCGCCCCGGCGACACCTTCCCGGGCGAAGCGCGCGAGCTGGCCGCGGTCGGGCGCTATCTGGGGTACGAACCGGGGCACGTCGGCGAGATGGTGGACGACTACCGCCGCACCACCCGGCGCGCGCGCCGGGTGGTGGAGCGACTCTTCTACGGCGCCTGAGCAGGCACCCGAGCCGGCCCTGAGCCGCTGGCCGAGCCGCGCTCGGAAGGAGCCGTCTCGGACGGAACCCGCTCCGTCGGCCGGATCGCTCGGACTCCGCCCGCTCGGCGCGCTCGGCCCACCGGCGGGGACCGGACCCGCCGAGGGTCAGGGCTGGACCCGTTCGGCCCGGGCGGGAGCCGCGGGCGGGGACGACACGGCCTCGGCGTCGACCGGCTGGGGCGCCGGCCGCCCCGGCTCGGTGTGGGAGCGCTCCCACACCGCGGTGGACCGCCCCGTCGCGGCCGGCTCCGGCTCCCTCGTCGGCTCCGGCGTCGGCTCCGGCCCGGCCACCGCCACCCGCTTCGGCAGTCGGTGCGCCAGCGCCCCGTACCACGCGTACGACAGCGTGAAACCGAAGCTCAGGCAGAGCGTGCCGCCGACCGCGTCCAGCCAGAAGTGGTTGGCGGTGGCGACGATGACGACGAGCGTCGCCACCGGGTAGAGCAGCCCCAGCGTCTTCACCCACACCGGGCGGGCCAGCACGGCGATGGTGACGCCGCACCACAGCGACCAGCCGATGTGCATCGACGGCATCGCCGCGTACTGGTTGGACATGTCGGCCAGGTTGCCCGAGGCCATCGAGCCCCAGGTGTGGTGCAGCACGACCGTGTCGATGAAGCCCCCGCCGGTCATCAGACGTGGCGGGGCGAGTGGGAAGAGGTAGTAGCCGAGCAGGGCGACGCCCGTGGTGGCGAACAGGATCAGGCGAACTGCCGCATACCGCCCCGGATGCCAGCGGTAGAGCCACACGAGGACGCCGATGGTGACGATGAAGTGCAGCGTCGCGTAGTAGTAGTTCATGCCGACGACGAGCCAGTCGACCGAGTCGACGGCGTGGTTGACGGAGCGCTCGAAGGCCAGACCGAGCCGGTGCTCCCAGTCCCAGATCCAGTCGGCGTTGCGCATCGCCTCGCCGCGCTGCTCCGGCACCGCGTTGCGGATCAGGGAGTACGTCCAGTAGCTGGCGGCGATGAGCAGGATCTCGAACCACAGTCGCGGTCTGCGCGGAGCCCGCAGCCGGGCCAGCAGGGTATGACGCACCGCCGGGCGGTCCTCGGCCTCCTCGATGGGTGAGGGGGTGGCCGTCCGTCCTTCCGGGGTCCTCGCAGTCACGTCACCCATAGGGCAACAGTCTGCCAGACCTGGCTATGCCAGATCATCCGGAGGTACGGTCTTCGTCGCTTCTGTCCGACTTCGGTGTGGAGTCGGCCCATCTGGTGGGGGCGTCGTCGGCCGCGTTCGCCTCGCCGCCGGGGGCGCTCCGCTGGGCCGAGGCGGTGGAGCCGCGCACCACCAGCTCGGGCAGGAAGACGAACTCGCTGTGCGGGGCGGGAGTGCCCCCGATCTCCTCCAGCAGCGCCCGCACCGCCGCCTGCCCCATCGGCTGCACCGGCTTTCGAATGGTGGTCAGCGGCGGATCGGTGAACGCTATGAGGGGAGAGTCGTCGAAGCCGACGACGGAGATGTCCCGCGGGACCGCGAGCCCCTGCTGCCGGGCGGCCCGGATGGCACCCAGTGCCATCATGTCGCTGGCGCAGATGATCGCGGTGCAGCCGCGCTCTATCAGCGCGGTCGCCGCCGCCTGGCCGCCCTCCAGCGTGTAGAGGGAGTGCTGGATGAGCTCCTCGGACTGCCGGGCCGTCAGCCCCAGCTGCTCCCGCATGCCGCGCTGGAACCCCTCGATCTTCCGCAGCACCGGCACGAACCGCTTGGGGCCCAGCGCCAGCCCGATCCGGGTGTGGCCCAGCGAGACGAGGTGGGTGACCGCCAGCAGCATCGCCGCCCGGTCGTCGGGGGAGATGAAGGGGGCCCGCACCTTGGGCGAGAAGCCGTCCACGAGCACGAACGGCACGCCCTGCCCGCGCAGCTGGTCGTAGCGCTGCATATCGGCGCTGGTGTCGGCGTGCAGCCCGGAGACGAAGATGATCCCGGCGACTCCGCGGTCCACCAGCATCTCGGTCAGCTCGTCCTCGGTGGAGCCGCCGGGGGTCTGGGTGGCCAGCACCGGGGTGTACCCCTGGCGCGTCAGCGCCTGTCCGATGACCTGCGCCAGCGCCGGAAAGATGGGGTTCTCCAGCTCCGGGGTGATCAGCCCGACCAGTCCGGCGCTGCGCTGCCGCAGCCGGACCGGCCGTTCGTAGCCCAGCACGTCGAGCGCGGCCAGCACGGATTCGCGGGTGGCCGCGGCCACTCCCGGCTTGCCGTTGAGCACGCGGCTGACTGTGGCTTCGCTGACCCCCGCCTGGGCTGCGATGTCGGCAAGCCGTGCGGTCATGGGATTGGACTGTACCGGTCGCATGTCAGATTGCCCACCACACGCAGCAATCAGCGGGAATACGGACGGAACGGCCCTCGAACTCCGCCGGCGCCGAGGACAGTACGGGGCGGCCAGGGGCGGGCATCTCGACGGGGTGGCCCAGGGTGTTCAGGGTGCAGACGAAGCCGGGCCGGGAGAGCGCCAGCACGCCCTCGGGCGCGGCCGGCCCGTCCAGCCACGCCATCGTCCCGTCGCCCAGCCCGGGCAGTCGGCGCCGCAGCGCGAGGGCGGAGCGGTAGAGCTCCAGGGTGGAGCTCGGGTCGCCGGTCTGGGCCTCGACGCTGAGCGCGGCCCAGCCGTCGGGCTGCGGCAGCCAGCTCGGGCCGCCGGCGACCGGGCCGAAGCCGTACGGGGCCTCGCCGCCCGACCACGGGATCGGCACCCGGCAGCCGTCGCGGAAGCCGTCCTGCCCGGACTGGCCGTCCTCGGTGAAGGAGCGGAAGAACGCCGGGTCCTGGCGGACCTCGTCGGGGAGGTCGACGACCTCGGGAAGGCCCAGCTCCTCGCCCTGGTAGATGTAGGTGGAGCCGGGCAGCGCCAGCATCAGCAGCGCCGCCGCCCGGGCCCGCCGCAGCCCCTGCTCCGGGCTCTCCTCCGCGTAGCGCGTGGTGTGCCGCACCACATCGTGGTTGGACAGCACCCACGTCGTCGGCGCCCCCACCGACGCGGTCGCGCCCAGCGACTCGTCGATGACGGAGCGCATGGCGGCCGCGTCCCACGGGCAGCGCAGGAAGTGGAAGTTGAACGCCTGGTGCAGTTCGTCGGGCCGGACGTACAGGGCGAGCCGCTCCGCGCTGGGCGCCCATGCCTCGGCCACGCCGATCCGGTCCCCGTCGTAGGAGTCCAGCAGCCGTCGCCAGGAGCGGTGGATCTCGTGCACCCCGTCCTGGTCGAAGAAGGGCAGCACCTGGGCGCCGATCAGCTTGGCCTGCTCCTTGCGGCCGATGTCGGGCAGCCCGGCGGCCTTGACCATGCCGTGCGCGACGTCGATCCGGAACCCGTCCACGCCCAGGTCCAGCCAGAACCGCAGCACCGAGTCGAACTCCTCGACGACCTCCGGGCAGTCCCAGTTGAGGTCCGGTTGCTCGGGGGCGAACAGATGGAGGTACCAGTCGCCGGGGGTGCCGTCGGGGTTCTCGGTGCGGGTCCACGCGGGGCCGCCGAAGACCGACTCCCAGTCGTTCGGCGGCAGCGCGCCGTCTCCGCCCCGACCGGGGCGGAAGTGGTAGCGCGCCCGGGCCGCCGAGCCCGGCCCCGCGGCGAGCGCGGCCGTGAACCACGGGTGTCGGTCGGAGGTGTGGTTGGGGACGATGTCGACGATGACCCGCAGCCCGAGTCGGTGCGCGGTGCGGACCAGGGCGTCGGCGTCGGACAGGTCGCCGAAGAGCGGGTCCACGGCGCGGTAGTCCGCCACGTCGTAGCCGCCGTCGGCCTGGGGCGAGGCGTAGAAGGGGGTGAGCCAGACGGCGTCCACCCCGAGCCGGGCCAGGTGCGGCAGTCGCTCACGGACGCCGGGCAGATCGCCCACCCCGTCGCCGTCGCTGTCGGCGAAGGACCGGACGTACACCTGGTAGATGACGGCGTCGCGCCACCAGCCGGGACCGGTGGGCTCCGCGGCGCGGGCCGGCCGGGGGGAGTCGTCGAGGCCGGTCGACGGCTGAGGGGTCCGGGCGGGGGCGGCGGCGCGCGCGGCGGCGCGCGCCGAGGTCGTGAGCTCCTGGGTCATGTGAGCGATCCCTGTCGGTCTCGGCAGCCTTGCCTGGAACGTCATGGAACGTAACAGCTCTGCAATGCCTTGCAAAAGGCTTGCAGAGTTGCCGGGGCGCCTCAGTGTGCCACCGTCACGCCCGTGTCAAGGGCATCATCGGCAACTGCCAGGACACGCGGATGTAACGATCCCCGGCCCTTGCAGAAATTTGCCGCAAGCTCTTTCGAGTCTTTTGCATCCCTGTTACGTTCCTCGACAACCCGGCGCCGCGATGGCGCGGCCGGCTTTGAAGGAGTTCACATGCGACGTGGCATAGCGGCCACTGCGCTCGTCGCGGCGATGGCCCTCGCCGCGACCGCCTGCGGCGGAAGCGACAGTGACGACAGCGGCAAGAAGGCCCCCGGCGACATCTCCGGCACGGTGACGTACTGGGACACCTCGAACGACGCTGAGAAGGCCACGTACAAGAAGCTCGCCGAGGCGTTCACCGAGAAGTACCCGAAGGTGAAGGTCAAGTACGTCAACGTGCCGTTCGGTGAGGCGCTGAACAAGTTCAAGAACGCCGCCGGCTCCGGTGGCTCCGGCGCCCCGGACGTGCTGCGCGCCGAGGTCGCCTGGACCCAGGACCTCGCCAACATCGGCTACCTGGCCCCGCTGGACGGCACCCCGGCCCTCGACAACGAGAAGGACTACCTCCCCAAGGCCGCCGCCTCCACCAAGTTCAACGGCAAGACCTACGCCGTGCCGCAGGTCATCGACACCCTCGGCCTCTTCTACAACAAGAAGCTGCTGAAGGACGCCGGGGTCGAGCCGCCGACCTCGCTCGACGAGCTGAAGGACGCCGCCAAGAAGATCAAGGAGAAGACCGGCAAGACCGGCCTCTACCTGCGCGGCGACGACGCCTACTGGTACCTGCCCTTCATCTACGGCGAGGGCGGCGACCTGCTCGACACGAAGAACAAGAAGGTCACGGTCGACGAGGAGCCGGGCGTCAAGGCGTTCGCCGCCGCCCGCGACCTGGTCAAGTCGGGCGCGGCGGTCACCGACGCCACCGACGGCTGGAACAACATGCAGAACGCCATCAAGAACGGCGACGTCGCGATGACGGTCAACGGACCGTGGGCGATCGAGGACACCCTGTCCGGCAAGGCGTTCAAGGACCGCGACAACCTCGGCGTCGTCCCCGTCCCGGCGGGCAGCGCCGGCCAGGGCGCCCCGCAGGGCGGCCAGAACCTCACCGTCTACGCCGGCTCCAAGAACCTGGACGCCTCCTACCTCTTCGCGAAGTACATGAGCTCCGCCGAGGTGCAGGCCAAGACCACCGAGGCGCTCAGCCTGCTGCCCACCCGGACCTCCGTCTACGATCAGAAGTCGGTCGCCGAGAACCCGAACGTCAAGTTCTTCAAGGCCGCCGTCGACAAGGCCGTCGAGCGTCCCTGGATCCCCCAGGGCAACAGCCTCTTCCAGGCGATCCTCGTCGAGTTCCCGGGCGTGGTGACCGGCAAGACCTCCCCCGAGGACGCGGCCGAGTCGGTCGGCGACGCCTACCGCAAGCTCCTCAAGGACGACTGGAAGTAGGGGCGGGACACCACCGATGACTGTCGAGACCAGGCAGTCGGCGGGACCGGCCGGGGGCGTCGAGACGGACGCCCCCGGCCGGGGCCGCGGGACTGACAAGCACTCCTCCCGGTCCGCCGGCGCTCCCGGCCGGATCCGCCGCGCCCTGACCACCCACTGGTACGCCTGGGCCATGGTCGCCCCCGTGGTGATCGTGATCGGCGTGATCATCGGTTATCCGCTGGTCCGCGGCGTCTACCTGTCGCTGACCGACGCCAACGAGGCCAACGTCGAGCGCACCATCGGCGTCAACCACATCCCGGCCACCTACGACTTCGTCGGCCTGGACAACTTCACCGCCATCCTGAAGGACGGCCTCTTCTGGGACCGCCTCGGCTGGACGGTGACCTGGACCGTCAGCTGTGTGGCGCTCTCCTTCGGCCTCGGCCTCGGACTCGCGGTCATGCTCAACCGCAAGTTCGCCGGCCGCACCCTCTACCGCTCGCTGCTGATCCTGCCCTGGGCGGTCCCCGCCTTCGTCTCGGTCTTCGCCTGGCGACTCCTCTACAACGAGAAGAACGGCATCCTCAACAAGATCCTCGAGGGCGGCGGCATCGACGCCGTGCCGTGGCTGAACGACCCGACCATGGCCAAGGTCTCGGTGATCGCCGTCAACGTCTGGCTCGGCGTGCCGTTCATGCTGGTCGCCCTGCTGGGCGGGCTCCAGTCCATCCCCGGTGAGCTCTACGAGGCCGCCGAGATGGACGGCGCGAGCCCCTGGCAGCGGTTCCGGCACATCACCATGCCCGGACTGCGCTCGGTGAGCAGCACCGTCATCCTGCTCTCCACCATCTGGACCTTCAACATGTTCCCGGTGATCTTCCTGCTCACCCGCGGCGGGCCCGGGGACAGCACGGAGATCCTGGTGACGTACGCGTACCGGCTGTCCTTCGTCAACAGCCCCCGCGACTTCGCCGGCGCCTCCGCCTGGGGCGTCCTCATCCTGCTCATCCTTCTGCTCTTCGCGGTGGTCTACCGCCGTTCGCTCCGCAAGCAGGGAGAGGTGTGGTAGCCATGGCCGCACGCACGACCCGCCCCCGCCAGCGCCACCAGCGCTCCCCGCTCGCCTCCGTCGGGCTGCACCTCACGCTGCTGATCGCCTCCGCCGTCGCGGTCTTCCCGCCGCTGTGGCTGCTGGTCACCTCGCTCAAGCCCAAGAGCGAGTCGTTCAGCACCGACATGGTCAAGAACCCGACCCTGGAGAACTACGACCACGTCCTGAACGACACCGAGTTCCTGACCTGGTTCGGCAACTCGCTCTTCGTCGTGGCCATCACCACGGTCCTCGGCGTCTTCGTCGCCGCCACCACCGGCTACGCCGTCAGCCGCTTCCGCTTCCCCGGCATGCGCCCGCTGATGTGGCTGCTGCTGCTCACCCAGATGTTCCCGGTGGCCATCCTCATCGTGCCGCTGTACAACATCATGTCGACGCTCGGCTGGCTCAACCAGCCGATCTCGCTGATCGTCACCTACCTCACGGTCGCCGTGCCGTTCTGCGCCTGGATGATGAAGGGCTTCTTCGACACCATCCCGGTGGAGATCGACGAGTCCGGCCGGGTGGACGGCCTCAACCCCTTCGGCACCTTCTGGCGGCTGATCGTCCCGCTGGCCCGGCCGGGCCTGGCGGTGACCGCCTTCTACACCTTCATCACCGCCTGGGCCGAGGTCGCCTACGCCTCCGCGTTCATGACCGGCGAGGAGAACCTCACCCTCGCCGCCGGACTGCAGACCTTCGTCAACCAGTACAGCTCCGACTGGGGCGCGATGACGGCCGCCGCCGTCATGATCGCCATCCCCGCGGCACTGGTCTTCTCCTGGGCGCAGCGCCACCTGGTGGCCGGCCTGACGGCGGGCGCGACCAAGTCCTGACACCCGGCTCGACGCCGACGCGCCGGGTGTCACATCCAGCGCGCCGCCGTCGTATCCGGCACCCCAGCCCGTCCGGAGGACATCCGGTCGAAGGCCGGGTGCCCCGGGGCCGACCGCAACCTTTCACACGACACCAAGGAAGCCATGACGCAGCACCTCGCTGACCCCACCACCGGCACGGCCACCGTCACCACGGCCGGCAGACCGGGCTGGTGGCGCGACGCGGTGATCTACCAGGTCTATCCGCGCAGCTTCGCCGACGGCAACGGCGACGGCATGGGCGACCTCGAAGGCGTGCGCAGCCGGCTGCCGTACCTGAAGGACCTCGGCGTCGACGCCGTCTGGCTCAGCCCCTTCTACGCGTCCCCGCAGGCCGACGCCGGCTATGACGTCGCCGACTACCGGGCCATCGACCCGATGTTCGGCACCCTGCTCGACGCCGACGCCGTGATCCGCGAGGCGCACCGGCTGGGCATGCGGATCATCGTGGACCTGGTGCCCAACCACTGCTCCGACCAGCACGCGTGGTTCGTCCAGGCGCTGCGCGAGGGCCCCGGCTCCGCGCTGCGTGAGCGCTTCCACTTCCGCCCCGGCAAGGGCGCGGACGGGGAGCTGCCGCCGAACGACTGGGAGTCGCTCTTCGGCGGCCCGGCCTGGACCCGCACCGTCAACCCGGACGGCACCCCCGGCGACTGGTACCTGCACCTGTTCGCCCCGGAGCAGCCGGACTTCAACTGGGACCACCCCGCCGTACACGACGAGTTCCGCTCGATCCTGCGGTTCTGGCTGGACCTGGGCGTGGACGGGTTCCGGATCGACGTCGCGCACGGCCTGGTCAAGGCCGCAGGGCTGCCGGACCTCGGGCACAACGAGCAGCTGAAGCTGCTGGGCAACCAGCCCATGCCGTTCTTCGACCAGGACGGGGTGCACGAGATCTACCGTTCCTGGCGCACCGTCCTCGACGAGTACGCCGGGGACCGGATCGGCGTCGCCGAGGCGTGGACCCCCAGCGCCGACCGCACCGCGCTCTACCTGCGCTCGGACGAGCTGCACCAGGCGTTCAACTTCCACTTCCTGGGCACCCCCTGGGAGGCGAAGAAGATGCGCGAGGTCATCGACGAGTCCCTGGAGGCGATGCTTCCGGTCGAGGCGCCGACGACGTGGGTGCTGTCCAACCACGATGTGGTGCGGCACACCACGCGCTACGCGGAGGAGAGCCCGGAGCAGGGGCTGCGGCGGGCCCGGGCGGCGGCGCTGCTGATGCTGGCGCTGCCCGGCTCCACCTACATCTACCAGGGCGAGGAGCTGGGCCTTCCCGAGGTCGTCGACCTCCCCGACGAGGTCCGCCAGGACCCGTCCTTCTTCCGGGAGTCCGGGCAGGAGGGGCTGCGCGACGGCTGCCGGGTGCCGATCCCGTGGTCGGGCGGCGAGGCCCCGTACGGCTTCGGCCCGGTCGCCGGCGGCCCGAGCTGGCTGCCGCAGCCCGACGGCTGGGCCGCGCTCAGCGTCGAGGCCCAGACCGGCGACCCGAGCTCCACCCTGGAGCTCTACCGCTCCGCCATCGCGCTGCGGCGCGAGCACCCGGCCCTGGGCGCGGGGGAGTCGGTGGAGTGGCTGGACGCCCCCGAGGGCGTGCTGGCCTTCCGCCGCGAGGACTTCGTCTGCACCGTCAACACCACCGGCGGGCCGGTGCGGATCCCGGCGCCCGGCCGGGTGCTGCTGGCCAGCGGCCCGGCCCCGGAGGCCGCCGGGGCGTCCTACGAGCTGCCCGCGGACACCGCGGTCTGGTGGGCGGCGTGACCACTCCGCGACTCGCGGACATCGCGGCGCAGGCCTCGGTCAGCGAGGCCACCGTCAGCCGGGTGCTCAACGGCAAGGCGGGCGTGGCGGGCAGCACCCGGCAGCGGGTGCTGGCCGCCCTCGACGTGCTGGGCTACGAGCGCCCGGTGCGGCTGCGGCGGCGCAGCGCCGGACTGGTGGGGTTGGTGATCCCGGAGCTCACCAACCCCATCTTCCCGGCGTTCGCGCAGGTCATCGAGCAGACGCTGGCGGGGCACGGCTACACCCCGGTGCTGTGCACCGAGATGCCGGGCGGGGCCACCGAGGACGAGCTGGTGGAGCAGCTGGAGCAGCGCGGCGTCACCGGCATCGTCTTCCTGTCGGGGCAGCACGCCGACACCACCGCCGACCCCACCCGCTACGCCGAACTGGCCGCCCGCGGCGTCCCGTTCGTGCTCATCAACGGCTACAACGAGCACGTCCGGGCGCCCTTCGTCTCCCCCGACGACCGGGCCGCGGCACGGATGGCGGTGCGCCATCTGGTCGCGCTCGGCCATGAGCGGATCGGGCTCGCGGTCGGCCCGGCGCGCTACGTCCCGGCCCGGCGCAAGGCGGAGGGCTTCGTCGCCGCGCTCGGCGCCGAGCTGGGCCGCTCCGCCGAGGAGGCCGGCGGGCTGGTGCAGCACACGCTTTTCACCGTCGAGGGCGGACAGGTGGCCGCGGGCGCGCTGCTCGACCGCGGGTGCACCGGCATCGTCTGCGGCAGCGACCTGATGGCGCTGGGCGCGATCCGCGAGGCGCGCCGCCGGGGGCTCCAGGTCCCCTGGGACGTCTCGGTCGTGGGCTTCGACGACTCCCCGCTGATCGCGTTCACCGACCCGCCGCTGACCACGGTCCGGCAGCCGGTGCAGGCCATGGCCACGGCGGCGGTCGGCGCCCTGTTGGAGGAGATCGAGGGCAACCCGGTGCCGCCGACGGAGTTCGTCTTCCAACCGGACCTGGTCGTCCGGGGCTCGACCGCGCAGCCGCGACAGAGCAACTGACCCGGGCCGCGGGCCCGTGCGGGCGCCCGCGCACGGGGCGGCTCGTACGGGGCCGTAGGGACCGGTCCGGCCGGCCGGGCGCGTGGGGTCCGAACCCGGACCCCCGGCCGGCCGGACCGGAGTCTGCGGCAGAACGTAACACCGCCGCAATGCCTTGCGAAAGGTCTTGCACCAAGAGAACGTCAAAGGTACCGTCCGGTAGCCAGCAAGCGACTGGCGTCTTTCAGCAAGAACCTGAAGGACCTCGGAAACCTTTCAGTGGCCTTACGGGCATGGCGCGTTGCCGCATGAGGCTCATCTCATCAGCGACAGCTTCCCCCATGCAGGAGTACCGATGGCCAGCAGAACCGCTGCCGCCGCCCTCGCCCTCACGGCGGGTGCGACGGCGGTGCTTGCCCTGCCCCACCAGGCGCAAGCGGCCCCGCCCGGCACCAAGGACGTCACCGCCGTCCTCTTCGAATGGCGTTTCGCCTCCGTAGCCAAGGCGTGCACCGACAGCCTCGGCCCGGCGGGCTACGGCTACGTCCAGGTCTCGCCGCCGCAGGAGCACATCCAGGGTCCCCAGTGGTGGACCTCCTACCAGCCCGTCAGCTACAAGATCGCCGGCCGACTGGGCGACCGCACCGCCTTCAAGAACATGGTGGACACCTGCCACAAGGCGGGTGTGAAGGTCGTCGCCGACACCGTCATCAACCACATGGCGGCCGGATCCGGCACCGGCACCGGCGGCTCGCCGTATACGAAGTACGACTACCCCGGCACCTACGCGCGCTGGGACATGGACGACTGCACCTCGCAGATCGGCGACAACTACCGCGACCGTTACAACGTCCAGCACTGCGAGCTCGTCGGCCTCGCCGACCTGGACACCGGTGAGGAGTACGTCCGCACGAAGATCGCCGGCTATATGAACGACCTGCTCTCGCTCGGCGTGGACGGCTTCCGCATCGACGCCGCCAAGCACATGCCCGCCGCCGACCTCGCCGCCATCAAGGCCAAGCTCAGCAATCCGAACGTCTACTGGAAGCAGGAGGCGATCCACGGACAGGACGAGGCGGTGCAGCCGGACGAGTACCTCGGCAACGGCGACGTCCAGGAGTTCCGCTACGCCCGCGACCTCAAGCGGGTCTTCAACAACGAGAACCTCGCCTACCTGAAGAACTACGGCGAGGGCTGGTCCTACATGCCCTCCGCCAAGGCCGGAGTCTTCGTCGACAACCACGACACCGAGCGCGGCGGCGACACCCTCAACTACAAGGACGGTGCGAACTACACCCTCGCCAACGTCTTCATGCTCGCCTGGCCCTACGGCGCCCCGGACGTCCACTCGGGCTACGAGTGGTCCGACAAGGACGCCGGTCCGCCGAACGGCGGCACGGTGAACGCCTGCTGGCAGGACGGCTGGAAGTGCCAGCACGCCTGGCGCGAGATCTCCTCGATGGTCGCCTTCCGGAACGTGGCCCGCGGTCAGGGGGTCACCGACTGGTGGGACAACGGCGCCGACGCCATCGCCTTCGGGCGCGGTGACAAGGCGTACGTGGCCATCAACCACGAGACCTCCGCGCTGACCCGCACCTTCCAGACCTCGCTGCCGGCCGGCGGCTACTGCGACGTGCAGTCCAACCGGCCGGTGACCGTGGACGGCTCCGGCCGCTTCACCGCGACCCTGGGTGCCAACACGGCGGTGGCGCTGCACGTCGGCGCGCGCGGCTGCGGCTGATCCGACCGGCCTCCGTGCCCCCGCGCCGGTACGGCCCAGCCGCCGTACCGGCACGGGACGCCGTAACCGGCACGGGAAGCTGGCCACCCCGGCCGGTCGGCCCGAAGAGACCGGTGCCCGCACCACGCCCCACCGCGTGGCCGGTGCCTGTAGGACTGCGGGACCGCGGGGCCGGCGCCTGCGCCTGCGCCACGCCCCACCGCGTGGCCGGTGCCCGCACCACGCACGACGGCGGGACCGCGGGATCGGTGCCCGCACGACCGCACGACCGCACGACCGAGACCCGCAAGACCGCGTGGCCGGTGCCTGCGCCACGCACGACGGCAGGACCGCGGGGCCGGCGCCGCGCCACCGCAGGCCCGGTGCTCGCACTACCGCAGGACAGCAGGACAGCAGGATCGCAGGACCGGGACCCGCAGGACCGCGGGACCGGTGCCCGCACCACGCGCCACCGAACGGCCGGTGCCGGTACCGCCGTACCGGTGCGCGGTGCGGGCACCACGCACCATCGCACCACCGCGTGGCCGAACCACCGAGGGACCGGTGACCGCAGGACCGCATGACCGCACGACCCGCGCCCGCACCACGCACCACCGCACGGCCGGTGCCCGCACCACCGCACGGCTGGTGGACGCACCCCCAGTACCGGCCGCCCGGCGCATATCCCCGCCGCGCCGGGCGGCCCCACTCCTCCCTTCCCGAAGGAGCCCATCCCGTCATGTCCGTCGTGAGAGGCACCCTCCGCCGGGGCACCGTCGCCCTGGCCCTGATGCTGGGCGCGGTGGCCGTACCCGCCGCAACGCCTGCGCAGGCCGCGCCACCACCCGCCCCCGGACCGGTCACCCCCACGGCGGCCGAGGCGCAGTGGATCGACCGCTCCACCGTGGTCTGGAAGACCGCGACCGACGGCGACACCACCGAGGAGCTGCGGTACGCACCCGACGGCGGCGCGCTCGGCGAGACCGCCGACGGCGACGCCGACGCGGGGGCCCGCGCGGGCGGCACCCTGCGGCTGGCGCCGACGCGGCTGACCGAGGCGCAGCGGGCCAAGTACCCGCACCTGAAGGACTATCCGGCCTTCGCCGTCGATCCGCGCGACCGCCACCTGGCCGCCACGGCGCTGCGCGGCCAGGTGCTCGCCGTCCAGCGTCGTGCCTCCGACGGCGAGCCGCTGCGTGCCACCGGCGTACAGATCCCCGGCGTCCTGGACGACCTGTACGCCGGCGCCGCCCGCCGCGCCGAGCTCGGCCCGGTCTTCCGGCACGGCCGCCCCACCCTCTCGGTGTGGGCGCCCACCGCGCAGCGTGTCTCCCTGGAGATCGACGGGCGGACGATCCCGATGCGCCGCGCGGCCGACAGCGGGGTGTGGAGCGTCACCGGCCAGCGCGACTGGAGGGGCAAGCCCTACCGTTACCAGGTCCGGGTCTACGCCCCGACGGTCCAGCGGGTGGTCACCAACAAGGTCACCGACCCCTACTCCACCGCCCTGACCGCCGACTCCGCGCGCAGCCTGGTCGTCGACCTGAACGACCCGAAGCTCGCCCCCAAGGGCTGGTCGCGGCTGAAGAAGCCCAAGGCGGTGCCGCTGCGCGACGCCCAGATCCAGGAGCTGCACATCCGCGACTTCTCCATCGCGGACCGCACCAGCAGCCACCCCGGGGGCTACCTCGCCTTCACCGACCGCGCCTCCGACGGGACGCGGCACCTGCGCAAGCTCGCCGCCTCCGGCACCTCCTACGTCCACCTGCTGCCGGCCTTCGACATCGGCACCATCCCCGAACGCCGCGCCGACCAGGCCGAACCCGACTGCGACCTGGCCGCGTCGCCGGCCGACTCCGAGCGGCAACAGGAGTGCGTGGCCGCGACGGCCGCCAAGGACGGCTACAACTGGGGCTACGACCCGCTGCATTACACCGTCCCGGAGGGCTCCTACGCCACCGACCCCGACGGCACCGCGCGGACGGTGGAGTTCCGCCGCATGGTCCAGGGGCTCAACGGCAGCGGGCTGCGCACCGTCATGGACGTCGTCTACAACCACACCGTCGCCAGCGGCCAGGACGAGAAGTCCGTACTGGACCGGATCGTGCCCGGCTACTACCAGCGGCTGCTCGCCGACGGCTCCGTCGCCACGTCCACCTGCTGCGCCAACACCGCACCCGAGAACGCGATGATGGGCAAGCTCGTGGTGGACTCGGTGGTCACCTGGGCCCGGCAGTACAAGGTCGACGGCTTCCGCTTCGATCTCATGGGGCACCACCCGAAGGCCAACATCCTGGCCGTGCGGAAGGCGCTGGACGCGCTCACCCCGGAGCGCGACGGCGTCGACGGCAAGAAGATCGTCCTCTATGGGGAGGGCTGGGACTTCGGCGAGGTCGCGGGCGACGCGCGCTTCGAGCAGGCCACCCAGCGCAACATGGCGGGGACCGGCATCGCCACCTTCTCCGACCGGGCGCGCGACGCGGTGCGCGGCGGCGGACCCTTCGACGAGGACCCGCGCCTCCAGGGCTTCGCCTCCGGTCTGTACACCGACCCCAACGACGCGCCCGGCAACGGCTCCCCGGCCGACCAGCGCGCGCGGCTGCTGCACGACCAGGACCTCATCAAGGTGGGTCTGAGCGGCAACCTGGCCTCCTACTCCTTCACCGACTCCCGCGGCCGCACCGTCAAGGGCTCCGAGGTCGACTACAACGGCTCCCCGGCCGGCTACGCGGCGGCACCCGGCGACGCGCTCGCCTACGCCGACGCCCACGACAACGAGTCCCTCTACGACGCGCTCGCGTTCAAGCTCCCGCGGCGCACCTCGCCGGGCGACCGCGCCCGGATGCAGGTCCTGGCCATGGCCACCGCCACCCTCTCCCAGGGCCCGACGCTCAGCCAGGCCGGAAGCGACCTGCTCCGTTCCAAGTCGCTGGACCGCAACTCCTACGACAGCGGCGACTGGTTCAACGCCCTCCACTGGGACTGCCGGGACGGCAACGGCTTCGGCCGCGGGCTGCCGCCGGCCGCCGACAACAAGCCCAAGTGGAAGTACGCGACCCCGCTGCTGACCGACCCGGCGCTGCGGCCCGGCTGCCATGAGATCAGCGGTGCCTCCGCCGGCTACCGGGACCTGCTGCGCATCCGCACCACCGAGCCGGCCTTCAGCCAGACCACGGCCGCCGGCGTCCAGTCGGCCCTGTCCTTCCCCCTCTCCGGCAAGGACGAGACCCCGGGCGTGATCACCATGCGCCTCGGCCGCCTCGTCGTCGTCTTCAACGCCACCCCCGAGCGCCGGACCCAGACGGTCACCGGTCTCGCCGGCACCCGTTACGCCCTGCACCGGGTGCAGGCCGGCGGTGCCGACGAGGTCGTCAAGACGTCGACCTACGACTCCGACGCCGGGACCTTCTCCGTACCGGCCCGCACGGTCGCGGTGTTCACCCGGGGCAGCTAGCCGCCGCCCGCCGCGCGCTGCGGTGTTCGGACACCGCAGCGCGCCGAGAGCCGGGGCGGAGCCCTGGTTTCGTGACGGGGCTGGGGGCGAGAGCCCTCGGATTCGGGAAGGGGCGGGTCAGGGGAGAACATCCCGCCGCGACGGTGAGGACCCCCACGGTGGAGATCGGCCGTGCCGAACCCGCCTCCGCCCTCGGGTCCGGCGCCAAGGGACCGGGGGGACCGCGGCGACCGCGGCGACCAGCGGTGGCCGCAGTGACCGCATGGTCACCGCATGGGACCGCATGGGGGACCGCCCCACCACCCCACCGGCCGGGCGGTGGGGCGGCGGGGCGGCCGTGGATCGGGTCAGCGCAGGGACGTGATGCGACGGCCGTCGGCGAGGCGGGCGCGGAGCTCGGCCCGATCCCCGGCCTTGGCGGGCAGGGCGAGGAGCTGGCCGGCCTCGGCCCCCTCCACGCCGCCGCTGGCGGCGATCGAGGTGACCTCGCCGCCGCCCGCGGCGAGCACGAACCACCGGCCCGCCTGGGACTTCCACAGCACCCCGGAGAGCACATGCGGCTCGCGCGGGCCGCAGGCCGGGGAGTCGTCGGCCGCGGCGGCGACCGCGCCGGACGCGCCCGGCTTGCCTCCCGGCGGCTGGAAGTGGGACAGCACCCGGCTGCCCGTGCCGCGCCAGGTCTCGGCGCGGACGCACGCCCAGTCGGCGATGCCGGTGCCGTCGGGCAGCGGCTGCTGGGCGTACTGCCAGGAGTTCACGGAGCGCACCCCGCGCGAGCGCATCACCGCCAGGTTGCACGCGGACCGTGCCCAGCCCGTGCGGGCCTCGGGGCCGGCGACGTCGCGCGGGGCGCCCGGCGCCCCGTAGGTCAGCCGGGCCGGGATCAGCTCGCCCAGATCGGTCACCAGGTGGGAGCCGAACTGCAGCGCGTTCCACTCCTTGCAGTCGCGGGACTGGGCGGGGCTGCCGATGGGGGCGGTGACCCCGTCGGCCGAGCGACGCAGCGGCCGCGCCGGCCCGTCCGGGACGAGCAGGTCCCGGACGGCGGCGTCGCGCACCCAGGGCGCGGTCAGATAGCGGACGTTGCCGTCGGTGCGACCGACGATGACCGCGGTGGAGGAGGCCGCGTTCCCGGCGTCCGCGCGGGCGAAGTCCAGTGCCGCGCTGCCGCCCGCGCCGTCGGCCGCCTCGGCGTAGCGCACGATCCGCAGTCCGTCGTAGAGCAGCACCACCGCCGCCTGGTCGACCTTGCCCGCGTACAGCAGCTGCGGTGGGCCGGCCGGCGGCCCCGCCTGGGTGCCGGGGGTGGCCGCGACCTGCACCGAGCTGCCGGGGCGGGCCCACACCGCCAGCGCGCGGCGCAGCAGCGCGGTGTCGTCGAGGCGGTCGCCGCGGGCCGGCCAGGCGGCGAAGTCCGCGCGGGTGGCGCGGCGCCAGGTGTCGGGGGCGGCCCGGGTCAGCTTCGCCGGCTCCAGTGCCTGCTCGACCGCCGCGTTCTGGGCGTACGGCGGGGCGGCCGCGCCGTCCGGGCCCCAGCCCTCGCCCGGCATCCCCAGCAGCGTGCCGCAGACCACGACCGCCGCGGCGGCGGCCAGCGCCGCGCGGGTGTGCTGGCGGCGCCGCATCAGATCGGTCGGCCGCGCCTGGAGGGCGCAGGGGTCGAACTCCGCTGACTGCAACAGCGAGCCGTCGTGGCTGCCCGCCGGGGTGCGCACCGCGGCGGCCTCGTCCAGCGCCGCGTCCGGGTCGGGCGCCCCGGCGGCGCGCAGCACCGCGCGCACCTCGTCCTCGGTGAGTCGCTCCAGGCCACGCAGCACATAGGCGGCCCGGGCGGGGGCACTCAGCTGGGCCAGCGCCTGGTCCAGGGCGAGTTCGTCGGCCCCGCCGGAGCGGGGGAACAGTCGCAGCCCCCACACCTGCGGCAGCAGCGGGGGCAGCTGGCCCCGGCGCGGCAGCCGCCAGGGCCGGCGCAGCCGCGCGGCCGCCAGCGCGCCGCGCACCACTCGCAGCCGGACGAACGCGTAGCCGGGGTCGGCCGGCAGTCCGTCCGCGGTGCGCTGCTCGGGCAGCTCGACGTCGGTGCCGTTGGCGCGGGACCGCGGCAGCGACCGCTGCGCCACCGCGTGCGCGGTCAGCACCCGGCGGGTGCGCGCCATGCCGGGCGGAAGGATCAGATAGCCGATCCTGACGAGCCGCGGGTAGTGCTCGACGATGGCCGCCTCGGCCTGCTCGACATCGACGGGGGCGAAGGGCCCGGGAAGGGTGGTTGTCGCCTGCTGCTGCTCCACGATCCGTAGAACGAGTGGTTGGGCGAGTTGGTCACTCGCGACATATCGGACAGGGCGTGGGCCTCTGGCGGTCGCGTCGCGGTTGTTGTGGCGCGTCCACGGCGGATGCCGACAGCCCGCGCCGGCCCGAGAGACCGCCCGCGGCGGATGGCGGCCGTCGGGACCCTCCGTCTCAGCGGGGCCGGCGGCCCGCCGTGAGCGCCAGGCCGATGGCCAGGGCCGCGAAGTGCCCGACGTCGGTGAAGGTCGGCCTCGGCCCGCGCAGCAACGGCTGTGCTCCGAGGGCGAGCAGGGCGGCCGTGGCCGAGGTGCGGACGCGGCCGCGCGGCAGGGCGCCGGCGAGCGCGCCCAGCACCGCGTTGAAGCCGTAGCTGGTGCCGACGTCCCGCGCGGAGCGCGTCTCCTCCGACGGGCGCCCCGCGCGGAGGCCGCCGTAGACGAGCAGCGTGGCGCCCACGTGCCCCAGCACGAACACCGCCGCCGCCCACCACGCCCCGTGCGCGTACTCCGCGTACCCCAGTACCGCCAGGAGCAGCAGCAGGTACGGGAGTTCCATCGGCTCCTCGACCAGCAGGGCGCTGCCGGCCAGCGTGTTCCAGCGGCCCTGGCTCAGGTTGTCGACGTTGGTCGAGCACGCGCGCAGCAGCCGGTCCCGGGCCGCCGGTGTCAGCCATCGTCGGGCGGCGTACGCCCCGAGCTGCACGCCGCCCACGTACGCCGGCGCGAGCCGCGGCATCCCTCGCAGAGTCGAAGCGTTCACCCCTCCATGATCAGCGGGCCGTCACCGTCACCACAAGCCCCTGACGAGCCCGTATCGGGGGCGGCGGCGTCCGCCACCGCCGCCCCCGGAGCCGGGGTCAGCCCAGGCGCCAGCCGCTGAACTCCGCTGTGCCGCGCACCCCGCTGCCGCCGTGGGCGGCGCTCATGAAGAGCCCCGCGTCCTGGGTGGCGGCCGCGCGGGGGACGGCCACGGTGGCGACCGTCCGCCAGGTGGTGCCGCCGTCCGTGGAGAGTTCGCCGGTGTACGAGGTCGCCGCCGCGCGGGTGAGGCGCAGATGGACCGGGGCCTTGACGCCGGTGACCCGCTTGTACGTGTCCAGCGTGCCGTCGCCGTTGGAGTCGTAGGAGAGCACGACGCCGCTCGCGGGGGTGGCCGCCAGATTCAGGAAGCCGGGCGCGCCCGCGGTGGCCAGGCTGTCGCGGACCACGATGCCCGCGCGGGCCCAGGGACCGGTGGCCGCCTGGCTGTCCACCGCGACCGTGATCCGGCCACCGACCGCCAGCGCGCCCTCCCGGTAGACGGCGCCGAACTCGGCGACCGTCTTCCACAGGTCGAGGCCGGAGCCGTCGATGGCGAAGCGGTCCGCCAGCTGCCCGAAGACGGCCCCGTTGGTGCTGACCGTCCGCCAGCCCTCGGCCAGCGGACCGCCCACCCACAGCGTGTCGGAGTGCACCGCGCGCACCCGGTCCTCGCCGCGTGGCCCGTACTCCACGGCCAGTTCGTAGGGGAGCGGCTTCAACGGGCGCTCCAACGCGGCGTCCGGCGCGGTCGCCCGCCAGCGCACCTCCGCGCGGCCGCCGGCCGGGACCCGGCGCACCGAGCTCGCGCCGTCGGGGGCGGCGTCGAGGCCGGTGAGCGCGAAGTCGACGCGGCCGGTGGCGCGCAGCCCGTTGACGTTGCGGAAGGCGGCGGTCAGCGTCCCGGTGGCGCCGGGCGGCAGCGCCGCCGGCTCGGCGGTGACGGTGACCGTGCCCTGGTAGGGGGCCTTGGCCAGGACGTCGTGGACCCGGCGCGCGGTGCGGTACGCGTCGCTGACCGGTCGCACCGGATAGGCGGTGCGCTCGCGCGTCCACGGCTCCTCGACGGCGAACCAGTCGATCGCGGTGGGCTCGCGGCCCTGCGCGAGCGCGTCCTCCAGCTCGTCCAGGTAGCGCTGCCACTGGGGGAGGTGGAAGTCGGCGATGAGGCCCTGCCAGTCGCGGTTGGCGTAGTTGGCCAGCCGTCCGCCGTCGGCGGTGGTCCGGTCCGCCCAGGTGGTGATGAGGGTCCGCGCGGTCCACTCCAGCCGCTCCGCCTCGGCCTCGCTGGAGGCCAGCCGCTTGGCGTCCTCCAGCCAGGGACCCAGCAGGAAGCGGCGGTGCGCGCCCGCCATCTCGTCGCTCAGTCGCATCAGCTTCAGCCACAGCCGGGCCAGCGCCTTGAACGTCTCCCGGTCCTTGCGCTGGTAGGCGGCCTGCAACTGGCCGATGAGCTGCCAGGAGCGGTTGGCCAGCGCCTGCCTCCCCAGGTCGGTCAGGTCGTGGCGGTAGGCGTCGCTGTCGCGCAGCGGGGCGCGGACGGCCAGCAGCGAGGCGAAGGCCGCGTCGAAGCCGGCCGGGTCGAAGGCGGGGGTGTGGGTGGCGTAGTAGGTGCCGGAGCGGGCCGCGAGGCTGGGCCGCGCGGCGAACACGCTGTCGTGCGGCCGACCGTCCCGGCTGCTGATCGCGTACGCGGTCTCCCGCAGCGCCGCGTACGCCTCGCGGCCGTCGTCGTCCCGCCCGCCCAGCCGCAGGTCGGCGTAGGACTCGAACCACTCCTCGCGGTCGATCCGCGCGTCGTGCCACGCGAGCTCGCTGAAGAGCTCGAACGCCGCGGGGTCGCGTTCGGCCGCCTCCGCCATGTAGGCGGTGCCGACCAGCTTGCTGCCCGCCTTGTCGCGCCAGTCGAAGAACCGCGGGGTCCACATGTGGGTCTTCGCCCCGATCGTGGTGCGGCCGCCGAAGTTGGGGATGGTGCCGAAGGCGTACGGCACTCCGCCCCAGTCCCGCTCCCGGTCGGTGACCGTCTCCAGGTCGGAGAGCCCGTCCACGACCAGCATCCGGCTGTGGTCGACCGCGTCCAGCAGATCGCGCCGCGGGTTCTCCTGCCAGCCCAGGATCACCCAGGTCGCGCCGGGCCGCGCGGTCTGGAGCGCGCGCTCCACGGCGCGGGCCGCTTCCGGCACCGGCACGTCGCCCGGGCTGCCGCCCTCGTGCAACAGGTCCATCTTGAAGTACTCGACCGGGCCGAACAGCTCCCGCTGGTGGCGGTAGAAGGCGGCCGCGACCTCCTGGAAGGCGGCGGTGCGCGGGTCCAGCCAGTCCGGACGTTTGAGATTGGCCCAGGAGCCCTGCGGAATGGTGCGGGCGCCCGGATTGCGGCCGGCGAACCCGTCGGGGACGGTGCCGAAGTAGCCGGGCAGCACCGGGGCCATGCCCAGCTCGCGCAGCCGGTCGGCGATGCGGCGGCCCAGCTCGGTGCGCCTGGCCAGCAGCTCGGGGCTGACCGGGCCGCCGTAGGCGCTCATGTTCTGCAGCAGCCACCAGGGCTGGTGGGAGGGGGCGGGAAGCCAGGCGCGCGCCTCGGCCTCGGTGTAGCCGAAGTCCTGGAGCAGCCGGTGGTAGACGGCCTCCTGGCCGGTGGTGACCAGCAGCTCGTTGCAGCCGTGCAGCGCCGCCACGTCGATCAGCCGCTCCCAGCGGTCCCAGTCCGCGTACGGGGCGGTGTAGCCGTCGTGGGTGTCGTTGAAGGCGAACCGGTGCCGCAGCGCGGTGGAGCGCTCGACGGGGCGGCGCGGGGCGGGCAGCTCCTCCGGCAGCCGTTCCAGCTGGTCCCCCGACCAGGAGACATGGGCGCGACAGGTGTACTTCAGATACCAGTGGACACCGGTGAGCAGCACCGCCGGGCTGGTGCCGGCGACGGAGATCCGGCCGTCCCGGCCGCCGACCCGGAACCGTTCGGGCCCCCCTTCGAGCGCGGTGAGCCGGAACTGGTCGGCGTGGTCGGGCAGCAGCCGCTCCAGCGCGGCGTGGGCCGGAGAGGTGTCGAATCCGTCCTGCTCGTCGTCGGCGGTGGTGCCGCTGTCGGCCATCCGCGGTCCTCCCGCGCCCTGGGCCACGGCGGGGGAGTGGCTCCCGAGCGCGGCTCCGGCTCCGGCCGCCCCGGCAGCCCCGATCAGCGTACGTCTGGTCAGATCACTCACGCGTGCCCCCAAAGAACCATGGAAAACACAGGCCAACGTTCGTGTGCGCACGGCACGTTAACCATCCGTTACGGGCGGGAGCAATGGGGCCGTACGGAGGAAACCGCTGGGTACGGGCGCCGGAGGGGTGGTGAGGGGCGGGAAGGGGGGGGCGGGGAGGGGCGGGAGGGGCCGGAGGTCACACCCCGCGGTCGAGGTAGGCCAGGACGGCCAGCACCCGGCGGTTGTCGTCGTCGGACTGCGGTAGGCCGAGCTTGGCGAAGATGTTCGAGGTGTGCTTGGCGACGGCCCGCTCGGTGACGCACAGCTGGGACGCGATCGCGGCGTTGGACCGGCCCTGGGCCATCAGCTCCATCACCTCGCGCTCACGCGGCGTCAGATGACCCATCGGCTTGTCCTGCGAACGCCGCGTCAGCAGCTGCGAGATGACCTGCGGGTCCATCGCGGTGCCGCCCCCCGCCACCCGCCGCACCGCGTCGACGAACTGGTCGGCGTCGAACACCCGGTCCTTGAGCAGATAGCCCACGCCGCCGCTGCCGTCCGCCAGCAACTCGCGCGCGTACAACTGCTCCACGTGCTGGGAGAGCACCAGCACCGGCAGTCCGGGCGTGGCGCGCCGCGCGGCCAGCGCGCACTGCAACCCCTCGTCGGTGAAGGACGGGGGAAGCCGGACGTCCACCACGGCGACGTCCGGCTTCAGCTCGGCCAACGCGCGGCTGAGCTCCGGGCCGCTCTCGACCGCCGCGGCGATCTCGAAGTCGTACGCCTCCAACAGGCGCACCAGGCCGTCGCGGAGCAGGAAGAGGTCTTCGGCAAGGACTACACGCACGGCCGCCAATCTACCCTCGCCTCGCCCGGCGGCGGATCGTCCGGTCACGGCGCCGGCGGCGGGGCCGGCCCGGGGCCGTGGTCCGTTGCCGGGCGGGGCGTCCGTTTGCCGGGCCGGTCGTCCGGGTGCCGGCGGGCCGTCCCGGTGCCGGCTGGTCATCCTGATGCCGGCCGGTCGTCCCGGCGCCGGGCGGGAGGGTGCGCGCTACGGCACGCGCTACGGCTGCTTCTGCGCCTCCAGCCAGCGGAAGAAGGCGATCTGCCGGGACATGATGGTGACCAGCTCGTACGCCGTGTGCGAGGCGGCGACCGAGGTGATCTCGGCGTGGTCGTACGCGGGGGCGACCTCGACCAGGTCGGCGGAGACCAGGTGGCAGTCGGAGAGCCCGCGGACGATCTCCAGCAGCTCCCGCGAGGTGAGCCCGCCCGCCTCGGGAGTGCCGGTGCCGGGGGCGTGCGACGGGTCGAGGACATCGATGTCAATCGAGATGTAGAGCGGCCGCTTGCCGATCCGCTCCTTGAGCTGCTGCACCACCTCGTCGACCCCGCGCCGCATCACGTCGGCGGAGGTGACGATGCCGAAGCCCAGCTTGGTGTCCTCGTCCAGGTCCTCCTTGCTGTAGAGCGGGCCGCGGGTGCCGACGTGGGAGAGCGCGGAGGTGTCGAGGATGCCCTCCTCGACCGCGCGCCGGAACGGGGTGCCGTGGGTGTACTCGGCGCCGAAGTAGGTGTCCCAGGTATCCAGGTGCGCGTCGAAGTGCAGCAGCGCGACCGGGCCGTGCTTACGGGCGACCGCGCGCAGGATCGGCAGCGCGATGGTGTGGTCGCCGCCCAGCGTCATCAGCCGCGCGCCCGTGGACAGCAGCTCCTCGGCGCCCGCCTCGATGTTCTCGATCGCCTCGTTGAGGTTGTGCGGGTTGGCGGTGATGTCGCCGGCGTCCGCGACCTGGGCGTAGTGGAACGGGTATGCGTCCTGGGCCGGGTTGTAGGGGCGCAGCTGGCGGGACGCCTCACGGATGGCGTTGCCGCCGAAGCGGGCGCCGGGGCGGTAGGAGACACCGGAGTCGAACGGTACGCCGACCACCGCGATGTCCGTCTTTCCGACCTGGTCCAGGCGCGGGATGCGGCCGAAGGTCGCGGGGCCCGCGAAGCGAAGGGTGCGTTCGGTCTCCTCCGGCGCTATGGGCATGGCCACTTCGTGGGGGGTTGTGGTCATGGGAATGAGGGGCCTTTCCTGTGGGGTGTGGTGCACGGCGGCATTTAGATGCCTGCCGCAACCATTGAATCCCTCATTCCGGTGAATTCCCACCGTGACGCCCCCCTATCGGCGCCAGAACCCCTACCTGCCAGCCGGTATGACGGTGTGTGCTGTGGAGCCTGATCCAACGCACCGTCATATCCCTTGCGGACGAAGCTCACACGGTATTTCCATGGTCACCATCGTGGGTCCGCCGAGCGGGCTGCTCACCGCCAACACCCCGTCGAAGGTGCCCAACCTCCGCTCCACGCCCCGGATTCCGGTTCCGGCCTCGATGTCGACCCCGCCCTGCCCGTCATCGGTGACCGCGATCCGCAGGGAGCCGTCCGCGTGGTGCACGTCCACCCATATCCGCCCGGCGCCCGAGTGTTTGGCGGCGTTCGTCAGCACCTCGCTGATCGCGAAGTACACGGCCGCCTCGACCGGCTCCTCGGCCCGGCCTGCCAACTCCACGTCCACCTCGATGGGCAGCGGCATCCGCAGCGCGAGGGCCCGCACCGCGTCGCCCAGGCCGCGCTCGGCCAGGACCGGCGGGTGGATGCCACGGACCAGGTCGCGCAACTCGGACAGCGCCTCGGCTGAGTCGGCGCGCGCCGCCGCCAGCAGTGCCTTCGCCTTGGCCGGGTTCTTCTCGATCAGCGCCTCGACGGTGCCGAGGCTCATGCCCACGGCGACCAGCCGGGCCTGCGCGCCGTCGTGGAGATCGCGCTCGATGCGCCGCAGCTCGGCGGCGGAGGTGTCGATGGCGTCGTGCCGGGTCTCGGTCAGCTGCCGCACCCGGGCGCTCAGCTCCATGGCGGGGGTCGGTGCGAGGAAGGCGCGGCTGACCAGATAGTGCCCGTGCATGATGGCCTGCCCGGCGCCCAGCACCAGCGCGATCCAGGCGGTGCCCAGCGCGGCCGCGAGGAAGGCCGTGTCCTGGCCGGTGACCGGCAGGAACGTGTACCAGTACGTGTCCTCGGCCCTGACGATCGGCTCCCAGACCCCGGCGGCCAACACATAGCCGAACAGCCCCTCGACGAGCAGCGCGAACGGCAGGATCGCGGTGGTGAATCCGGCCGTCGCGTCGATCTGGAGCCACAGCAGATCCCGCCAGGTGGCCCGGTCCCTGAGCAGTGCCGAGCACTGCTTCACGTACCCCACGAACCCGCCGTGCAGCGGGGCGGGGGTCGATCGGTAGGGCGACGCTATCGGCAGCTCGCCCCAGGCGTGGGCCAGCCGCCGCCGGTAGTCGGCGTAGCCGCGCAGCGCGGTCACCGCGAGCGGGGTGGTGATGAGGCCGACGCCCACGGGGATCAGCGCGATGGACACGAGCGTCAGCGCCGACAGCGTGATCGAACAGATCACCGCCATGTGGGCGATCGCCAGCCCCTGCACGGCGGAGGTCAGCGCACTCCGGACCTTCATGCTGTCTTCTCCCCGTACGTCCGCGCCCGCACCCGGGCACCGCGCCCGGATCTCGGGCACACGACCAGTCTGGATTCCCCACCATGATCGGTCACTGGGCCCGGCACCCGTGCAGGGGTGGTGCTAGCACCACCCCCCACCCTCGCCCTACGCCTCGGGCGCTCGGGGGCTAACCGGCTGGGCCGGCGCCGCGCCGGTTTCTACCGTCGAAGACGTGACGCACTCGGCCTCCATCGGGCCGTGAAGCACGCGGTCCTCGACGGGGCCGTGACGCACGCGGCCCTCGACGGGGCCGTGAAGCACGCGGTCCTCGACGGGGCCGTGACGCACGCAGTCCTCACCCACCCAGTCCTCACCTTCGGGGGAAACACGTCATGAGGCAGAACCTCGCGGTACGGCTCGGCGGTTGGAGCACCCGCCACCGAAAGACCGCGATCATCGGCTGGCTGCTGTTCGTCGTGGTCGTCGCGGCGATAGGCGGCGCCCTGGGCAGCCGCGAGACCACCACGTCGGAGAACGGGGCGGGTGACTCGGCCCGCGCCCAGAAGATCCTGGAGGACGCCGGGCTCGACACCCCCGCGGGTGAGATGGTGATGGTCCGCAGCGCCGCCCCCGACGGCTGGCGGGAGGCGGCCCGCGAGCTGACCTCGCGGCTGGAGAAGACCGGTGAGACCCAGCGGATCCAGCCCCCGGTTCGCTCCGAGGACGGTCGTGAGGCCCTGATCAGCTTTGAGATCAAGGGAGAATCGGACACCGCCGCCGACCGGGTGCAGCCGGTCCTGGACGTCGTCGAGGCCACCGCGGACCGCACGGACGTCGAGGTCTACGAGTTCGGCGACGCCAGCTCGAAGAAGTGGCTGGATGATCTGCTCTCCAGTGATCTCAAGACGGCGGAGATCACCGCGGTTCCGCTGGCCCTGGGCATCCTGCTGGTCGTCTTCGGCGCTCTGGTCGCCGCCCTGCTGCCGGTCGTGCTCGCCGTCACCGCCTGCGTCGCCACCTTCGGTCTGCTCGCCTTCGCCAGCCGGCTGCTGCCGATGGACGCCACCACCAACTCGGTGATGTTCCTGATGGGCCTCGCGGTCGGCGTCGACTACTGCCTGTTCTATCTGCGGCGCGAGCGCGACGAGCGGGCCGCCGGCCGCGACGCCGAGACGGCGCTGCGCATCGCCGCCGCCACCAGCGGCCGGGCGGTGCTGGTCTCCGGGCTCACCGTCATGTTCGCCATGGCCGGGATGTTCCTGTCCGGGCTGATGCTCTTCAAGGGCTTCGCGGTCGCCACCATCCTGGTCGTGGCGGTGGCCATGCTCGGTTCGGTGACCGTGCTCCCCGCCCTGCTGTCCTGGCTCGGCGACCGGATCGACGCCGGCCGTATTCCCTTCCTCAACCGCCGTCGGAAGAAGGGCGTGCACGCCAGCGGCGGCATCTCCGGTGCCCTGATGCGGCCGGTCCTCGCCAAGCCGAAGCTCTTCGCGATAGCCTCCGGCGCCCTGCTGCTGGCGCTGTGCGCGCCGGCCCTCGGCATGAAGACCGAGAACCTCGGCCTCCAGAAGCAGTTCGGTTCCGAGGCCGAACTGACCATCGCCTACCAGGAGATCACCGAGAGCTTCCCCGGCGGCCCGGCCCCGGCCCAGGTGGTGTTGCGCGCCGACGATCTGACCGCCCCCGCCTTCCGCGACGCCGTCGCCGACTTCACCCGGCGCGCCGAGGCGTCCCCGGAGTTCGGCAAGCCCATCGACGTGCGGCTCCATCGCGAGCAGGGCGTCGCCACCATCGATGTGCCCCTCGCCGGCGACGGCAGCGACGCCACCTCCAAGCGGGCCCTGGACACCCTGCGCGACGAGCTCGTGCCGCAACTGCTCGCCCCCGCCGCCGACAAGGCGTACGTCTCCGGTGACCTCGCCGACTCCCTCGACTTCAACGATCAGCTGAAGGCCGGCATCGCGCCCGTCCTGCTCTTCATCGCGGCCGTGACCTTCCTGCTGATGCTGGTCTGCTTCCGGTCGCTGCCCATCGCCCTCGCCTCCATCGTCCTCAACCTGCTGTCGGTGGGCGCCGCCTACGGCACGATGGTCGCCGTCTTCCAGCACGGATGGGGCGCCGAGGCGCTGGGCATGGAGCCGGCCGGCGCGATCGAGAGCTGGATGCCGCTCTTCGTCCTGGTCGTCCTCTTCGGACTGTCGATGGACTACCACGTCTTCGTGGTCTCCCGGATACGTGAGGCATACGACCGCGGCCTGTCCACGCGTGACGCCATCGCCGAGGGCATCCGCGCCACCGCCGGCTCGGTCACCGGCGCCGCGGCCATCATGGTCGCCGTCTTCGCGGTCTTCGCCCTGCTCAAGATGCAGGACATGCAGCAGATGGGCGTCGGCCTCGCGGTCGCCGTCCTGGTCGACGCCACCCTCGTCCGGATGGTGCTGCTCCCGTCCGTGATGGCGCTGCTCGGCGAGCGCAACTGGTTCCTGCCCCGCTGGCTCCGCTGGCTGCCCCACCTCGACCACGCGGCCCCCGCGGAGACGGCCCGGTCCCCCTACGACCGCCCGCGGATGCCGGCGGGTCGCTGACCCGCGTCATTCCCCGCCGGGTGGCGCGTTCTCGGACCGCGCCACCCGGCGCCGTGCCGTGTGAGGGGCGGCCCGGCCCCCCGCGGCCGGGAACGGCACCCGTACCCGCTGTACGGGGGCGGGGGCAGCGACGCTGGCCACAAGGGCCCGGCGGGAGGCGTGGGTGCGGGGAGTGCCCGGCGTCGTCAGGCGTCGGATGCCGCTTCGGCTCGGGCGGCGACGGCCCGCAGTGTCTCCAGCCGGATCAGCCCCGCCCCGCCGGCCTTGATGAGGATCCAGTAGGGAGCGAAGGCGCCGAGGGAGCGGGTGTCGGTGCATTTGACGCGGGTCTCGGCGGAGAGCACACAGCCGTCGCCGTCGGGCACCACGCGCACCCCGACCGCGGCCTTGGCCCAGCCGGGTTCGGCGAAGTCGCGGAAGGCGTCCGCGTCGCCGGCGGGCAGCGGGGCGTAGGAGGGGCGCGGCTGCCAGTACTTGCCCGCCTGGCCGCGCACCTCCTCGTGGTGGCCCCCGGCCAGCAACGGGATCGGGAAGACCTCGGTGACCGGTCCGCTCAGCCGCAGCCGCCCCAGCCCGCGCAGCCGCAACAGCAGTCGGACGGTGGGGAGTTCCTCGACGGTCAGCGACCGGAAGGCGCGCCAGGTGGTCTCCGCGTCGGCCGCGATGCGCCGATGGTAGTGGGACCGGAAGTCGTACGAAGGGAGCAGATGATCGAGTTTCACGGCACACACTCCTCGGCTGAGCGCTGGCGTCGGGGCGCGCGTGGGGCGTGAACCACGGACGGGCGGTTCACGGGTGCGCGGCGCCACGGCGCCAGCCTAGTCAGCGGGCGGTGCGCCGCGACGGTCAGGTGGTCGGCACGTACTTGTAGCCGACCCGGCGGACGGTGACGATCGTGCCGCGGTGCTTGGCACCCAACTTCCGCCGCAGCCGGGCGACATGGACGTCCACGGTCCGGCCGTCACCGACGTGGCCGTAGCCCCACACCGTCGTGACCAACTGGTCGCGGGTGTGCACCCGGTGCGGGTGGGTGACCAGGTGGGCCAGCAGCTCGAACTCCAGGTAGGTCAGGTCCAGCAGCTGCCCCTCGACCCGCGCGGTGCGCTGCTCGGTGTCGATCCGTACCAGCTCGTCGCCGTGGGCGGCGACAGGCTCGGCGGCCGGCTCGGCCGGACGCTCGGCCGGGACCAGCACCAGATAGCCGACCATCGGCGGCTGTCCGGGCAGCACGGGCAGCGCGCTCGGGGGAGCGGGCAGCCAGGTCGCGCCGGAGTGGAGCAGCTCGGCGACAGGGGGTACCTCGTCCGACGCGACGGCTCGGAGCCGATGCCGATGCGCATGCGGAAGCGCGGTGGAGGCGGAGGAAGGAGCGGACAGGGAACGGACGTTCGTCATGAAGGGTCAGCTTCTTTCGCGCAGAGGGGCGTCAGGGGACGTCGTGTGCGCGGGGCATTGGCCGCTGGTGAAGACTGAGCTCGGCTGAGCGCGAGAGGTGCGAGGTGAAGAGGCGTCAGCTGAGCGAGCGGGCCCGCGCGTCGGAGACGCGGCAACACTCGCGGTCGAAGTCGTGCGCCTGCCGAGACGGCCAGAAGGGCTCGAGGTCGAAGCGACCCATCGCCTTCTCGTGGTCGTAAGTGCTGGCCATACCCCCTATTGAACCAGACGGTCGACTTTCGCGCGCCGCCCCGGCGCCGGCTCGAACGCCTCCTGGACTCGACCTCGGCTCAGCCGCCCGGTGCCGGCGCGCCCTCATCGCCCGGACGGCGCCGTCGTTGTGACGAAGATCGCTGGCTCGGGGTGCTGTCCCGCTCCGCCGACGGCCCCGCGTCGGTCAGCGCCGCCGCCACCTTGTTGCGGCGGGCGCCTGCGGAGGGCGGCAAGGGCGACCGCCTGACAGCCGCCACCGACAAACGGGACCCGGCGGCTCCCGGCCGGTGCGTGGCATTCGGCCGGGAGCCGCCGGGGCGGTGGACCGCGCTGCGGCGGTCAGGGTGTGGGGATGGAGTGGAGTGAGGGGTCTGAGGAGGCGAGGGTCAGGAGTTGACCTGGGCCGACACCAGCGAGGAGAAGGTGGTCAGCCGGGTGTAGATGCCCGGGACGCCCGGGTCCGCGCAGCCGTCGCCCCAGGAGACGACGCCGGCCAGCCGGCCGCCGATCATCAGCGGGCCGCCGCTGTCGCCCTGGCAGGTGTCCACGCCGCCCTGCTGGTAGCCGGCGCAGACCATGTCGGAGGCGATGAAGCGGGAGCCGTAGGCGGTCTTGCAGGTGCTGTCCGTGGTGGTCGGCACGGTGGCGGTGCGCAGCTGGTTCGAGGAGGAGCCGCCGGAGCTGGTGGTGCCCCAGCCGATGATGCGAGCCGTGGTGCCCGCTCGGTAGACGCCGGTCTCCGACGAGGAGACGTAGCTGGCGGTGGAGTACGGCATGGCCGTCGACAGCGTCAGCACGGCGATGTCGTCGCCCTTGGTCACCGAGCGGTAGTCCGGGTGCACCCAGATCTTGCTGACTCTCGCCACGGTGCCGTTGGTGCCGTTGCGGTAGGTCCGGCCGCCGACGACGCGGATGCTGCTGGTGTTCTCGCCCACCAGACAGTGCGCCGCGGTGACGACCTTCGTCGGGGTGACCAGCGTGCCGCCGCAGAACTGGTTCTCGTCCGCGTCGGTGATCTGCATGACGTACGGGTACGCGCTGGCGGTCGTCGTCGAGCCGCCGACGATCGGCTTGGCGACGCTCGTCTTCGAGCTGCCGGCGTCCGGCTTGGTGGCGGCCTGCGCCGAGGTCGCGGACATGGTCACGCCCAGGGAAGCCGCCAGACCGATGGCGGCGGCTGCGATGGTGGCGCGGCGGGGGAGCTTGAACAGCATGAGTCTCCTCGGGAGCGTCATGATGAGTGGGGGGTTGCCCGCCGGTGGTGGAGGGTTGGTCAACGCGGACTGACGAACACGGTGCGTGTACCGGATGTGATGCGTTGTTCACCGACGGGAGACTTGTCGACTTCGTCGTCGATGGGGGAACGCTAAGAGCGGTCACTCGACGCGCCCAATGAGGGTTGTCCCTTGGAAGAGCTGGCTAGGGAAAACCCCCTGTCTCACGTGTCGCGGAGAGGTTTCGGCCGTGTTTCGTGGGGATTTCGCCGGCACTGTCGGAGCTCGGGCGCGGCCCGCGCGGGCAACCGTCCGCCCGGCGGAGGGCGTTCGCCCCGCGCGGGAGTCAGTCCCCCGCGCGAGAGCGCTGCCGCGCGAGTGCGCTGCCGCGAGGGTCGCTGCCGGGCGAGTGCGCCTCCGTGCGAGTGCGCCTCCGCGCGAGTCAGCTGCCGCGGGAGGCGAGCCTGACGATGTCGACGCGCGAGCGGATGCCCAGCTTCCGATAGACCCGGGTCAGGGTGGCCTCCACGGTCTTCACGCTGATGAACAGCCGCGCGGCGATCTCCCGGTTGGTGGCGCCCTCCAGGACCAGCCCGGCGACCCGCCTCTCCATCTCGGCGAGACCCTCCAACAGGCCGCCGGAGGCAGGGCATTCCCCGCTCGGCGTCTCACCGGGAGGCGCGCTCGGCGCCGCCTCCAGGGCCGTGAGGTAGGTCGTCGCCTGTTCCAGCCAGGGGCGGGCCTTGGCGCGCCGGAAGACCCGCGCGGCGGCCTCCAGAGCCTCACGCCCCGCTCGCAGGTCGCCACGGCTCAGCTCCACCTGACCCAGGGCCAGTTCGGCCCGGCCCTCCTCCACCCGGTAGCCGAGCGCGCGGAGGGTGCGGGCCGCGGACCGTAGCGCGCACGCCGCGCCGTTCAGATCGCCCTCGGCGGCCTGTACCAGCGCCTCCGCGCGGTCCAGCACGGCCAGCACGCCGCGCCGGCGTAGCCGGAGCGCGGACGCGCGGGTGTCGGCGATGACCTCCCGCGCCTCGGCGAGCTCGCCCACCCGCACCAGCGCCTCGGCCAGGTCGCCCTGCCAGCGGCCGCGGGCCGGGTCGGTGACGCCCTGGCCGCGCTCCATGTCCCGGACCCGACGCAGCGGGGACACCGCGCCCTCGGCGTCCCCGCCGGTGAGCCTGGCGTGACCCAGGGCGTACAGGTTGCGTGCCAGGTAGAGCAGGTCGCCGTCCTCCTCGGCGCTGTGCACGGCGTCCCTGGCCAGCGCCAGGGCGCGGGGCACGCTGCCGCCCGCCGCCTCCGCGAGGGCCGTCAGCTGGAGGACGGGCCCCTCGCCCATCCCGGCGTCGCGGGCGAGCCGCAGGCTGCGGTGGGCGAGCTCGAGCGCGTCCCCGCACCGGCCGGCCCGCAGCTCGGCCTCCGCGAGCCCGCGCAGGAAGAGCATCTGGCCCTCCACGGCCCCGCGCTGCTCGGCGAGGGCGACCAGCCCTTTGATCGTGGCCCGCGCCTCGTCCAGTCGATCCCCCATCAGCAGACAGCGGAAGTGGGTGTAGCCGGGGCCGTTGTGGTCGCAGGCCACCCGCGGGTCCTGGGGCTCGGCGAGCGCGGCGGACAGGGTGTCCTCGGCGTCCTGATGACCCATCAGGGTCTCGTTCAACGCCTGGAAGGAGAGGGCGAGCAGCTCAGTGCGGCGGTCCCCCGCGACGGCGGCCAGCGCCGCCGCTCCGGCGGCCTCCGCGCGGGCCTGCGACAGCGAACCCAGCACCAGCATGGCGCGCCACGACAACTGGTAGCGCACCAAAGCGAGCAGCCGCGGGTCGTCGCCCGCGTCAGCCAGCGCCTGCGGGAACACGTCGTCGACGTCCGCCATCGCCTGCCCCACGGAGTCGATGACCACGATCCAGGCCCGCACCCGGTCGGCCGGGTGCGCGGTGGCGGCGAGCACCTCGTACGCGGTGCGCCGGGCCAGCTCGGGCTCGCCCGCCATGAGCGCGTCCTCGGCGGCCTCCAGCCGCCGCCCGACTGCCGTCCGCGGCTCGTGCTCCGGGGTGCGTTCGGCCGCCAGCAGCCCCAACCCCGCCGCCGTCGCCGGCGCGCCCCGCTCCCGCGCCACGGCGGCCGCGCGGGCGAGCGTGCACGCCACCCGCGCGTCGCGCTCCGGGGTGGCCAGCGCCAGGTGCCGCGCGCTCTCGATCGGGTCGGCCGAGGCCCGCGCGAGCGCGGCGTGCGCGGCCCGCCGCTCCAGCGGTGTCGCCTCCGCATAGAGCGCGGCGGAGATCAACGGATGCGCGAAGCGCACGGTCGTGTCGTGCCCGCCGCGCGGCCCGCCGCCGTCCCCGGCGTCCGCGTCGTCCATGGCGCCTTGCGCGTGCTCATGGCGGCAGCATGCCCCGTGGGCGTCGTCGGGGTCGTCGACGCCGTGCACGCCGCTCGTGGTGTGCGCGCCTGCCGTGCCGTGCGCGCGGTCCGCGCTGCGCACGTGGGCCGTGCGGTGCGCGCCTTCGGCGCTGTGCGCGCGGTCCGCGCCATGCGCGCCTTCCGCGCCGCGCAAGCGGTCCGCGCCAGCCCCCGACGGCTGCGGGGGTGCCGGTTCGTACGCGTGCTTCCCGCCGCCGTCACCGTCAGGCAGGCCGTCCTCGCGCGGGAGTCCGTTCCGGTCTGGGAGTCCGTCCCCGCGCGGCAGTCCGTCCTGGTCCGGGAGTCCGTCCCCGGAGGGGGCTTCGTGGTCGTACGCGGGCGCGGTCGCGTGGCCGTACGAGGCGCCCTGGAGATCGGCGGCGGTGGCCCCGTCGGAGGAGCCGACGGCCGAACCGCGCGGGAGGGGAGCGGAGGGAACGGCGGGGCCGGCCAGGGCGGCGGGAACGGTCGTGGCGCCGGAACCGGAGGTGTGCCCGGCCCGGGGTCGGGTGGCTATGGGGTTGAACGGAGCGCCCGGCCCGGGAGGCTCGATCCGCCCGTAGTCGTGCTCGATGTCGGCGATGCCGAGCGCGGCCGCGCGGGCGATGTCGGCCTCCGCTTCGGTGCGCCCCGCCTTCCACAGCAGCGCGAGGGTGGGGCGGGCGCCGGCGCTGGCGATGAGGAGGGTGGTGCGGACCCGCGGCGGCAGCGCGCGCAGCCGGTGGAGCACCAGAGTGCGCAGGCTGGTCGGCACGGGCAGCGGGTCGCCGGGGCGTGGCGTGGTGCCCAACTCGGTGAGCGCGCGGTCCAGTTCCAGGGCGAAGAGCGGGTTGCCCCCGCTGGTGCGGTGAACCTCGCGCAGTACGGCACCCGGCAGCGCCCCGGCGGCCCCCGCACGTCGTCGCCGCGCGAGCAACTCCGAGGTCTGGGCCGGGGTGAGCGGCGGGACGGGCAGCGCCCGCGCGGGCGGCGGCAGCATCCGCAGATGCCGTTCGACGTCGTCCGAGCCGCCTCCGGAGGGGCCCTCCCCGGGGGTCTCCGTCCGTACGGCTGCGATCACCCGTACCGGCAGCTCGCCGAGGCGCCGCGCGGCGAACGCCAGCAGCTCAGCGCTGGGTGCGTCCATCCACTGCAGGTCGTCGGCGACCAGCAGCACCGGCCCCTGCGCCGCCAGCGCTCGGAAGACCGACAGCACGGCGAGCCGCAGGGCGAGTCCGTCGCCGTGCTCCGCCGCTCCCCGCCGCCCGGTCAGCGCCGCGTCCAACACGGCGCGCTGGGACGGCGGAAGCGCGTGGGAGACCTCGTCGGCGACCGGTCCCAGGGCGTCGATGAGGGCCAGGAACGGGAGATGCGCCTCGGACTCGGTGGGGGAGCAGCGCAGCAGCCGGACGGTGCCGCCACCCGAGGCTTCCGGTGTCGCAGGTGTCGTCGGTGCCGCCGGTGCGCCGTGGGGGGCCGACCACGGACCGGGAACGGCCGGCCTGCCGCCGGTGCCCGGGCCGCCGGGCGTCTCCCGCAAGCCGTTCGTGTGCCGCGCGGTGGCCAATCCCTGTATGCCGGTCGTGTCGTGGGCGCCGCGTACGCCGTGCGTCCCGCCGGTGTCCCGCGCCTCGCCGGTGTCGCCCCCACGCGTCGCGCCGCCTGCGCTCTGCGCGGTCTGCGCGCTCCGCGCGCGGAACTCGACGGTCAGGGCCCGCAGCAGGGTCGATTTCCCGATCCCGGCCGGGCCGTGCAGCAGCACGCTGCCGCCCTGGGCCAGCCGCTCACGCGCCCGCGCGAGCAGCTCGTCCCGGCCGACCACGGCTTCGCCGCCGGGTGCGATCGGGCCGGGGCAGTTCGTCAGATCTGGCTTCACGACGCGTCACGCCCTTGCTGCTCTCACTGCTGCAAAACCGACATCTACCTATAAATCAAGGCGTGGCGCACAATGGTGGTGCGGTGCGCCGTTGCACCGCGCGGTCAGACCTGCATGATCGAAGGAGGCGAGTCGCATGGCCGACGTCTCGCATCACAGAACTGATCTTAGGGGCCACCCCGACGTGTCCGAGATGCGGGAGCGCTACGCCCGGCTGCTCGGTGAACGGGATGTGGTGTTCGTGGACGGACCGGTGCTGCTTGCCGGTCTGTATCTTGCTGTCTCTCCGTGGGTGGTGCACTTTTCAGGCAACACCGACCTCGCCATGCACAACCTGATCTTGGGCATATGCGTGGCCGTGCTGGGTCTCGGGCTCACCGTGGCGCCGACCCGCATGTACAGCCTGTGCTGGACCATGTGTGCGATCGGCGTCTGGTTGATCATCTCCCCGTGGGTGGTCACGGGGTCCCCCGACGCTGGAATGATCTTGAACAACATCATCGTCGGCGCCATCACCTGTCTGCTGGGTCTGATCGCCGCCGGCATGGTGATGCGCAACAGGAAGGTGGTCACGTAGCCACACCATCACCCCACCGCCGCCTCGCCGCGACGGTGCCGGCGCGGCACACCGCCGCGTCGTCGCGAGCGTGTAGCCGACCGTCGCCTCCCTCGGCTTTCCGATGGGAGGCGACGGTGTGCCTCCCGGCGCCTCCCGGGAACCGGAATCACCGACACCTACGGTCGACGGCATGACGACGAAGATCCTCATGATGGTGAGCGCCGCGGACAGTCTCACCCTCAGCGACGGCACCGCACATCCCACCGGCTACTGGGCCGAGGAGGTGGCCGTCACCCACGATCTGCTCACCGGCGCGGGCGCCGAGGTCCGGATCGCCACCCCGGCCGGTGCCGTGCCCACCGTCGACCCCGCCAGCCTCGACCCGCGCGGGGGCGTCGACGAGGAGGATGTGCGGCGCTACCGCGCGTACCTCGACTCCATGGGCCCCAGCCTGGCCGCCCCGCTGCGCATCGCCGACATCGCGGCGGCCGACTACGCCGCGTATGTGCTGCCCGGCGGGCACGGCCCGATGGTCGACCTCGCCTTCGACGGCGATCTGGGCCGGCTGCTGGTCGAGGCCGACCGCCTCGGCAAGATCATCGCCCCGCTGTGCCACGGGGTGGCCGGGCTGATCCCCGCGCGCGTGGAACACGACGCCTTCGCGTTCGCCGGTCGCCGCATGACGGGCTTCACGGACGCGGAGGAGCGGGAGACGGGCCTGGACCTGACATGGCTGGTCGAGAGCCGGCTGCGCCAGCTCGGCGCGGCCTTCGAGGCCGGTGAGCCGTGGACCAGCAAGGTGGTCGTCGACGGCAACCTGATCAGCGGCCAGAATCCCCAGTCCAGCGCGGACTTCGCCCATGAGGTGCTCCGGGCGGTGCGGGACGCCGCGGCGGCCTCCGGCTGACGGCGTCCGACGCCCGACGGCCCCGGCCCCGTGCCCGGGGCCGGGCGTGGCCTATCCGGGCCTGGCCTCCTGCGCCGGCTACGGTGCCCTGCCCGCGCCGCGCGGCGCATGGAGACACGGCGCGCGGAGACGACCGGAGTGCCGAGACGAGCGGCGTACGGCGACGAGCGGCGTGACCCGGTGGCCGGGTCGGACACCCGGCCGCCGCGCTGAGGCCGGCATACATCTCTGACCGTGCCATCAATACTGATGATCGACAGGATCGCGTCAACGCTTTCCCAACGTATGTCAATGATGCGTCAGGGACGCGAACGGACCCCGCCGGGACGGGCATAGCGTCAGTGCGCGCCCTGGTCCACACCAGTGGCCCGGGCGGCACCCGTTTCGTCGAGGAGGAGCGTCGTGAACGCGCATCTGTACGCAGAAGACCCGGAGCCCTCAGATCCCGGCCCGGCCGGACCTCTCATCGTCCCCGTCCGGTCGGGTCCTGCGGGCTACGCGGCCCGCATGTTCCGCACCCCGCTGGGCGACCGTATGGCGGTCGCCTTCAGCTCCCCCCAGCGGCTCGCCGCCGTGCTCGGCGCCGAGCAGCCGTGGGTCCGGCTCAGCGAGCCCGCACTGCGGGCGCTGACCGCCCCCTTGGGCGCCACCTCCGTGACCGTGGACCCCCAGCTGGCCGCCCCCGCCCCCACGCCCCCGCCCGCCGCCGTCCCCGCGACAGCGTCCCGCGACCCGCGCCCGCGCCTGACGCTGCGGATCGGCTGAGGAGGCCATCGAGATGTCCATCCCGCTAGCCCGCCCCGCGCGGTCCACCGCTTCCGCGCCGGCCCCGGCCGACAGCGCGCGCACCACCGCGCGGGAAGCCGTTTCCCCCCGCGGCGCCGGCCGTGTCCAGAGCGCCCCCGGAGCCACCGCTGGAGCCACCACGGGAGCCGGCTCCGGATCCGTCACCGGAACCACCGCCGCCCCCGCCCCCGGATCCGCCTCCGGCCCCGCCCCCGCAACCGCCGTCGGAGCGGCACGGGAGGCGGTCCCGGCCGCCGCCCTGTCCGTGTGGCCGGCCTCGACGAGGCCCCTGGCCGGAGCCGACCTCGCCGTGGGCGGCGTCCCGCTCACCGAGATCGCCGACCGCTTCGGCACCCCCGTCTACGTCCTCGACGAGGAAGAGGTGCGCACCCGCTGCCGGACCTACCGGGACGCCTTCCCCGAGGCCGACATCCACTACGCGGCGAAGGCCTTCCTGTGCCGCGCCATGGCGCACTGGGTCCAGGAGGAGGGCCTCGGCCTGGACGTGTGCTCCGCGGGCGAACTGGAACTCGCGGTGACCACCGGCTTCCCGGTGGAGCGCATCGTGCTGCACGGCAACGCCAAGAGCCCGCAGGACCTGCACTCCGCGTTGCGGCTCGGCGTCGGTCGCATCGTGATCGACTCCACCTCGGAGATCGCCCGGCTGGCGGCCGAGGTCCCGGCCGGAGGTCGCCAGAAGGTCATGGTCCGCGTGGTGCCCGGCATCACCGCGGGCGGCCACGCCAAGATCCAGACAGGTACGGACGCCCAGAAGTTCGGCCTGTCGCTCACCGACGGCTCGGCCCACCACGCCATCACCCGGATCCTGGACCAGTCGCGCCTGGAGCTCACCGGTCTGCACTGCCACCTCGGCTCCCAGATCACCACCGTCAAGCCGTACCTCCAGGCGGTGCGCCGCCTGGTCGGGCTGATGGCCCGGGTGCACCAGCAGCACGGCGTGACCCTCACCGAGCTCGACCTCGGCGGAGGCCACGGCATCGCCTACCGTCCCGGCGAACCCGCCCTGGACGTCACCGCGCTGGCCCGCAAGGTGCGCCTGGAGCTCGCCGAGAGCTGCGCGGCGGCCGGGCTGGCCGTGCCCCGGCTGATGATCGAGCCGGGCCGGGCCATCGCCGGGCCCGCGGGCGTGGCGCTGTACCGGGTGCTGTCGGTCAAGCGCTCCGGCGAGCACACCTTCGTCGCCGTCGACGGCGGCATGAGCGACAACCCGCGGCCCGCGCTGTACGGCGTGCGATACGCGCCCCGTCTGGTCGGCCGTCACTCCACGGCCGCGCCCCGCACCGCCACCGTCGTGGGCCGCCACTGCGAGGCGGGCGACATCCTGGCGGGCGGGGCGGAGCTGCCCGAGGACGTCCGACCCGGAGATGTGATCGCCGTACCCGTGGCCGGGGCGTACCACCTCTCCATGGCCTCCGGCTACAACCTGGTCGGCCGCCCGCCGGTGGTCGCCGTCGCCGAGGGCCGCGCGCGACTGCTGGTACGGCGCGAGTCGCTGGAGGACATCCGGCGTCGGGACATCGGCCTCTAGCCGACTCGTCACCGTGCGGCCGGCCGTCCCGGTCGACGCCGGATCACGGCGCGCGCGGCCGCGGAACGCCCGGCCGTCGCGCGCCGCCGGGGCGCGCTCGACCGCCGTAGGCCCGGCTCGCCTCCGTACGCCCGGTCACCGCCCGGCTGGTGACCGGGCTCCCGCGCGGGAGTCGGCCGCACCCCGCGCGGGCGGCGGCCCCGATGAACTCCGGCCCCGGCGCCGGCCGTAACCGACACCGGACACACCGGACCGCGAGCCTCCTTTACTGGTCTGAACTCCAACAGGTTGCTGGCCTGAACTCCAACGGGCGTGCCAATGGCGTGAGTTGGAGGGCCGCACAAGTCGTGGAAGTGGTTGACGGTCCGCCATGCCATCCGTACCGTTCTGGATCGTAGGAAATGCAGATGATTGAGATCGTCTACGGGGGGGCAGATGTCGAACGCACGGGGGAAGCACCCGCACCCGCCGGGTGCGTTACCGTCGGCCGTACCGCTTTCGGCCGCGTCGGAGGTCGCGGACGGTGACGGTTCGACTTCGTCGAGGGGGGCCGCCGCGGTGTGCGTCGCGCGGGGCGGCGGGCGCGGCTGGACGCTCGCCGCGGTGTGCGTCGCGGCGTTCATGCTGATGCTCGATCTGACGGTGGTGAACGTCGCCCTGCCGGACATGCGCGCATCCTTCGACGCAGGCTTCTCCGATCTGCAATGGGTGCTCGACTCCTATGCGCTGGGGCTGGCGGTCTTCCTGCTCACCAGCGGTTCGCTGGCGGACCGGTTCGGTCGGAAGCGGATGTTCAACGCCGGCTTCGTGATCTTTCTGGCCGCCTCGCTGGCCTGCGGCGTGGCGCCGAGCGCCGGCTTCCTGTCGGTGGCGCGGGGCGTGCAGGGGCTCGGCGCGGCGGTGCTGTTCGCGATCGGTCCCGCCCTGATCGGGAACGAGTACCGGGGGAAGGACCGCGGTAAGGCGTTCGGGGTGTTCGGCGGGGTCGTGGGCCTGGCCATCGCGTTCGGCCCGCTGATCGGCGGCGCGCTCACCGATGGGCTCGGTTGGCGGTGGATCTTCCTGGTCAACGTGCCGGTCGGGGTCGTCGCGATGGGCATCGGGATGCTGCGGATGCGCGAGTCCCGGGATCCGGAGGCGCACCCCGTCGACTGGTGGGGGCTGGTCACCTTCTCCGCGGCGCTGGCGCTGCTGGTGCTCGGCTTCCTGCGCGGCGAGGCGGAGGGCTGGGGCAGCGCGCCGATCGTGGGCATGTTCATCGGTTCGGGGCTGCTGTTCGTGGTCTTCTTCGCGGTCGAGGCGCGGCTGGGCGAGCGGGCGATGCTGGAGCTGTCGCTGGGGCGCAACGTGACCTTCAACGGCCTCTCGGCGGTGACGCTGCTGTGTGCCGCGGCGACCATGTCCGCGCTCTTCCTACAGATCTCCTATGTGCAGAACGTGTTGGACTTCTCCGCCTGGGGCACGGGCCTGCGCTTCCTGCCGCTCACCCTCACCCTCTTCGTCGCCGCGGCCGTCGCCGGCGGCCTGACCACGGTGGTTCCCCAGCGGATCCTGGTCGGGCTGGCGCTCGCCCTGGTCGCGGCGGGGCTGTGGCTGGTGACCCTGGTGGACGCGGACAGCGAGTGGACCGCGCTGCTGCCCGCCATGGTGGCGACCGGCGCCGGCATGGGGCTCTTCAACCCGCCGCGCGCCTCACTCTCCATCGCCGTGGTCAAGCCGTCCAAGGCGGGCATGGCCTCCGGCATCGGCGAGACCTTCCAGCAGGTGGGCGTGGCCGTCGGCATCGCCGCGATCGGCGCGCTCTTCCAGTCCCGGGTGGCCGACCTCTTCGCCGCCTCCGAGGCGGGCGGCCGACTGGGCGCCGGAGCGGAGGAGTTCGGCCACGCCGTGGCGGCCGGCGGCGGTGTCGAGGCCGCGGCCTCGGCGCCGGTCGCCGTCCGTCCGGGGCTCGACCAGGCGGCGCGCGCGGCCTTCGTCGACGGGCTGCACGAGGTCATGGTCGTGTGCGCGGTGATCGCGGCGCTGGGGGCGGTGATCGCGTTCGCCTTCATCCGCACCCGCGATCTGCACGAGAGCGCGTTGGCGGGCGCGGAGGCGTACGACCCGGAGGGCGTCGGGGCCGCGGGCGCGTCGGAGCCGCCCGGCCCGGACCGGGGACGGGTCGAAGTCGCGGTGTGACCACGGCGTACCGGCGTACGCGGAGCCTACGGGGGTGAGGTTCCGCGTATCCCGCGGGGGGGAGGGCGGTGGTGCCTGGCGGGGCGCCACCGCCCTCGCGGTCTCGTCCGCTCACGGTCCCGCTCCCACTCCCGCCGGCGGTCCCAGGCCCGTCGATCCCGGGACCCTCGATCCAGAGATCCAGAGATCCAGAGATCCAGAGATCCAGAGATCCAGAGATCCAGAGATCCAGAGATCCAGAGATCCAGAGATCCAGAGATCCAGAGATCCAGGGATCCTGGGTACGGGGCACCAGGGATCCAAGGCTCCAGGGGGCCAGGGCTCCAGGGCTCCAGGGCTCCAGGGCTCCAGGGCTCCAGGAATCCAGGGCTCCAGGAATCCAGGGCTCCAGGAATCCAGGGCTCCTGGGCGCGGGCCTGTTCTGTGGGGCGCCGCATCGATCTCACGGTCATCCGACGATCGGTCAGTTCTACTATTGGCTTTCGGCTTTCACTGAGGTTTCGGCGGGCGGTAACGCCGCCGGGAGAACCACCCCGACGATGGGAGCGCGGCCCATGCCACACACCGTCCAGACCCCTGAGCCCGCCTCCGGGGCCGGCGCCGAGGTGGGCGCGCGCGATGTCGCGCCCGGGCCCGGGGCCGGGTCCGGCACCGGGGCCGTCCCCGACGCGGAGGATGCGACCTTCGACTTCCCGCTCGTCAACCGGACCGGATACCTGCTGAACAAGGCCGGCGCGCTGCTGATGCAGGAGGCGGAGCAGGTCCTGGAGGGGCAGGGCATGCGGATGCGCTACTTCTACGTGCTGGCGGCGCTCGAAGGCAGGCATCCGCTCTCCCAGCAGGACCTGAGCCGCCTGCTGAACCTCGACCCCACCACCATGGTCGCGATCATCGACGAGATGGAGTCGGCCGGCCATGTGGAGCGGCGCCGCAACCCCGCGGACCGCAGGCGCTACATCCTCCACCTCACGGACGACGGACGGCGGGCGCTCGGACGGGCGTCGTTGGCGGTGGGGGAGGTCGAGGAGCGCTTCCTGGCCACGGTGGTGGACCGGGACCGGGAGCGGCTGCGGCAGATCCTGCGCCGTCTGCTGGCCGATCGCTGGCCCAGCGTGATCTCCTGCGAATGACCCTCTCCGTTCACCGCGATCGGATTCCGGCCCCCGGAATCCGATCGTTCGTTTTCCCGCCCTTTCTCCTCCGCTTGCCGAGGAGCCGGTTATGGCAATTCCGGTTTCGGTTTCACGATGGAGACATAAAACCTCTTGGGTGATCTTTCCCTCATGCTAGCCTCATCGGCATCGAGTTCACGACCTGATGTGACTCGGTGACGGCGCGCCTCACGAGTATTGCGTGCCACGGGGGAAGGGCAGTTTCATATGATCACGGGGGATCGTTATTTCACCTCTCTCGACGCCTGCCTGGGCCCGGGCGACGAGAGGTTCTTCGGCAGCGGCTACAAACGGGTCGGCCAGAATCTGGCGGACGTGACGGCGGGCGGCCCGGCCGTGCCCGGCGCGCTTGTCGTCGCCCGCGCGGGCCTCAGCTACCCGCTGGACTGGTCTCGCAAGTCCACGGCCAGTCGGTTGCGGCCGCACCTCAGCAGCATCGACGCCCTGGTGCTGGCGGCTCAGCTCGCCGAGATCCAGCTCAACCACAGCCGCTCGCTCACCGCGGAGCAGCAGCGCCACACCTGGTTGCCGGCCGCCGAGATCCGCGCCGGCTCCAGGCCGCACGAGGACCTGGCGGGCTTCCCCGTCCGGGCGCGACTGAGTGAGATCACCGAGGCGCCGGGACCTACGGGAGCCACGCGAGACGAACGCGCCACAGCGGAGTTCGCCACAGCGGCTGAAGCCGGCCGCGGCACGACCCTGCGCAGCACGTACGACTGCCGTATCGGCAGCCTGAAGGTGCGCTGCGTCCTGGAGCACGCGGCGGGGGCGGGCGATCGCGCCGGCCGTCCGGCGGCGGTGTACGCCACCGGCGACGAGGCGCTGGGCCCCGCCCGGACCAGGCACTACGGCGACGGCTACAAGACGCGGCGGCTCTTCTCGGAGGGCGTGGCGGTCGACCTCGCCGGCCAGCGGGTGCGGGCGGGTCAGCACATCGTCCCCGAGCCCGGGGACAGCACGGCCACGCGCGGAGCGGAGGCGGCGTACGCGCCGTCAGTCTCCCTGGTGGACTGCATGGTCGGCATCGCGCAGCTCGCCCAGGTGCTGCTCTACAGCCAGGACGAGATGTCGCGCGGCGCCAGCAACACGCTCTGGATGCGACGGATCGTCATCGAGGCGGATTCGCCGGTGCGGCCCCTGGACCGGCCGATCGACGCCGTCGCCTATACGACGAAGACTCGGACGCTGCGGATGGGCGCGGGGGTGTGGCGCTGTTCGGATCTCGCGGTCGACGACTTCCGCGGAATTCACGGCTCCTGCTCGATAGCCCACCAGCTGCCGATGGCACGGGCCGCCTGAGAACGGTAAGTGAAAACGGGGGAATTCAGCAATGATCGGCTCAATCGCGGGATCGCCGATGACGCGATCCGGAAAGGCCCTCATCGTATTCGAGGGGCCGGCCAGGATCACCTGGCACAACGGGGGAAACGGGCGGTGGACGCCCATCGGAATATGGCCGGGACCGCGGCATCGAATGACGGTGGACGAACAGCTCGCTCGGCGCGCTCCGCTGCTCGTCGTCCTGGACGCTCCGGAGGCCACCGTCCCGGTCCTCAGCGAGGAACTGGCCCGCGCGCCACGGCGGGTGTACGCGGCCCTGACCCGCGAGGAACCGATGACGGCGTCGGCGTCGGCGTCCACGGGGCCAGCGCCGCTGTGCGCGACGTCGCCCCGCGGGGAGGAGGTCACCGATCTGCGGGTGCCGCTCCTCGACTGGCTGCCGGGCCCGCTGCGCCGCCGTGGGCTGGACTTCCTCGCCGAGAGCGAGGAGGCGCTCGCCCGCACCCCGCGCGCCCTGCTTCCCGCCCTGCTCACCGAGGAGGACCCGGCGCCGTCCACGTCGGTGCGCTTCGCTCGTCGGCTGCTGCCGGGAGCCCTGTCGGAGGCGTGCCTCGCCGCCGCCGTACGGCATCTCTTCCCGGCCGTCCGCAACGAGCCCGGGCAACCCGCCGGGCCGGCGCGGCTGAACTGCGCGTGAGCGTGGTGAGAGCGGTGACACGAACGAGGACAGACGCGCGAGGGGACACCACACGGTCGGACCCGCGAGCGGAGAAGCGAACGGGGATCGGGACGCGCTCGGGAACGGCGACCGGTAGGCGCCCGGCAGAGGCGTCAGAGACGCGCCCAGGCGTGGCGCTGCCGGTCGACCCGCCCCCGATCCTGACCAGCGGGGAGCTGAACTCGGAGGTCGCCGCCCTGGCGTGGGGAAACCTCCGGCGGACGACGACACGTCAGGCTCCCGGTCACTCCGGCTCCCCTGGCCCCCACTCGGGCCCCTCCGTCGGAAGCGAGGAGACACCATGAGCGACGCGACCGCGACCGTCGCGCCGTCAGGCGCCGTACGGACGCCCGAACACCCCATCCACCTGGCCATCTCCGGCACCTACTCCACCGGCAAGAGCACCACCACGGAGGCGCTCTCCGTCGCCACGGGCATCCCGCGCACCCACGCCCTGACCTCGCGCGAGATCCTCAAGGACCTCGTCCCCGGCAAGCAGGTGCAGGAGCTGTCCGCCGTCGAACTCCTCGCCCTCGGCCTGCGCCGCCTCGAAGAGCGCATCCACAACGAGGCGATGCCCGGCTCCTTCGTCTCCGACGGCTCCGTGATCCACGAGTGGATCTACGGCGAGGCGCGCATGCGGGTCGGCGTCAACCCGGGGGACGGCGCCCTCCACAAGCTCCTCACCGAGCTCGCGGGGTTGCCGGTCAAGCGCTTCTACCGCCAGTACATGCAGGCGTACGGCCAGATCACCAAGGCCCGCGCCAAGCGGACCTACGACGCGTACGTCCACCTCCCCGTCGAGTTCCCCATGAAGGCCGACGGCCACCGCCCCGTCTCCGAGCGCTTCCGGCGGATGTCCGACGAACTGCTCATCCACACCCTGGAGGAGATGGAGATGCCGTACCACGTCGTCCGCGGCAGCGTCGAAGAACGGGTCGACCAGATCATCCGCATCTTCGACCTGCCGACGGTGTTGCCCGTGGGCGAGGCCGTGACCATCGCCCAGCGCCGCGTACGGGAGGCCAGCGAGCTCCTGGAAGCGGACTCCCGGAGCCACGCCGCCCAACGCGAGAAGTCCCGACTGCGCCGCATCCGCTACGCGCTGCGGTACTGACCGCCACCGCGGCCACCACCGGGCGAGCGACCCCGCCGCCTCCTGAACCGAGGTGGCGGCGGGGCGTGCTGTCTCCCTGGCCGCCACGGCTCCCCCGGATTGCGGGGGTCAGGCACTCCAAGACGGAGATCACCATGCTCCCGAGCCCGCACCGCCCGCTTACCGTAGTGACCATGACCACCGCAGATGCCGATGACGTCCGCCGGATCGCCCTCTCCCTCCCCGAGACGGTCGAGAAGGAGGCGTGGAGCATGCCCACCTTCCGCGTGGCCGGGAAGATGTTCGTGACCATCCCCGACGACGAGACGTCCTTCGCCGTCCGCTGCCCCATGCACGAGCGCGCCGAACTCATCGCCGCCGAACCCGAGAAGTTCTGGGTCCCCCCGCACGAGGCCGGCTCCAACTGGGTCCGCGTCCGCCTCGCCGCCCTCGACGACGTCCACGAACTCCGCGACATCCTCGTCGACTCCTGGAAGCAGGCGGCCCCGCCCCGACTGCTGGAGGCCTGGTCACTGTGACCGCCCGGGACGTTCTTCCGCCCCCTCCGAATGGGGTACAGTAGATCTTGCAAACGCCGCCCGAGAGGGCGGGGTTCGATGCGTCGGTCGTCTAAGGAAAGATGCTCGTCTCCAAACGAGAGATGTAGGTGCAAGGCCTGCTCGGCGCTCCACGGAAAGGGCCCTTCCCCAACTCGGGGAGGGGTCCTTTCGCATGCGCGGACGTTCAACCCCCGCCGCTCGCCCATCGACTCCCGGGAACGACGAGGTCCGCCGGCTGCGCCTTCCCCTGCGGGAAGTGGAGGGCTGGTGCAACCGCACCCCGGCGCGGTGTTACGGCGGCTGGACCCGGACGTCCAGAGGGCGGCAGGCTCTCCGCCCCGGGGCTCTGCATCACGGCGTATCGCGGCGTTTCCGGCCCGTCTGCGGGGCTTCCGTGGCGATCGGTTGTGTCCGGCCGGTCCTGGTGTCGATGAGGATCTGCTCGGCCGTGGCGTTGTCGGCGCTGACGGCCCGGGCCATGGCTGCGCGTGCCGTGTCGGGAGTCGTGTCCGGTGGGATCACCAGCAGGGAGAAGTGGTCTCGATCTCCTCGGGTGACGAGGACGGTGTCGTCACTGACCGGGAAGGAGTCGATGTGCACGACGCGGTCGTCGATGATCAGTCGTGTCGGTAGGTCGTCCCAGGCACGGGAGTCCAGGCCGACGCGCGTGACGGGTCCGAGGTGCTCGGTCAGCGCGGTGATCAGGCTCGGCAACTCGGCGTCGATGTCGCGGGAACGCGGCCACCACGCGCCGTCGAGAACTCCCCCGCGAGCATGTGTCGTCTCCAGCCGCAGCAGGGCGGTTCCAGGTTTCACGGCTTCGTGGATCGCGTCCGGCAGAAGCTTCGCTTCACGCGGGGGTTCGGCGTCGGACATGGTGTGCTCACCCGCCTGCGGAGTTCGGCATGCGTAGCGTTCGTTGATCGCCTCGGATGACCTCCGGGCGCTGCCTTTCACCGTACTCCGTGAGCGCACGCCGGTGTCGTTCTCGGTGAGCAGACACCACCGGGACCGCAGGCCGCTGGGGCCTGCTGGTGATCCCGCCGGATGCCGGTGGCGGCTGCCGCCGCCCGACTTGTCGGCGACGCGTGAATCGTGACCCACATCCGACGGGTGAAAAGTGACCCCCCACTGCTCAGTTGATGTTGGTCATTCCCCGCTGTTGGCCGCGGGAACCCGTCCGAGGTCTCGGCCGCGCATGCGGTAGCTGTCGCCCTTCAGCGAGATCACTTCAGCGTGGTGGACGAGGCGGTCGATCATCGCGGCGGCGACGGTGTCGTCACCGAAGACCTCGCCCCAGCGTCCGAAGGGCTTGTTGCTGGTCACGATCACCGAGGCGCGTTCGTAGCGGCCCGAGATGAACTGGAAGAACAAGTTCGCTGCCTCGGGTTCGAAGGGGATGTAGCCCACTTCGTCGACCACGATCAGCGGGATCCGGCCCAGGCGGGTCAGCTCGTCGCTGAGCCGGCCTGCTTGGTGGGCTTCGGCGAGGCGGGTGACCCACTGGGCGGCGGTGGCGAAGGCGACCCGGTGGCCGGCCTGGCAGGCCCGGATGCCGAGGCCGGTGGCGAGGTGGGTCTTGCCGGTGCCAGGCGGCCCCAGGAAGATCACGTTCTCCTTCCCGACGACAAAGTCCAGCGTCCCCAGATGGGCGATGACCTCGCGTTTCACCGACCGCTGATGGTCGAAGTCGAAGTCCTCCAGCGACTTGCGAGAGGGGAAACGGGCCGCGCGGATGCGTCCCTCGGCGCCGTGGGAGTCGCGGGCGGCGACCTCCCGCTGCAGGCATGCGGCCAGATACTCCTCGTGGCTCCAGCTCTCGTCGCGGGCCCGTTCGGCGAGCCGTGCTGCCGCATCCCGCAGGGCCGGGGCTTTCAACGCCTTGGTCAGATAAATCAGTTCGGAGCCGACGTCGCGGCTGGTCCGGGCCTGGTTCGTGCCGTTCTTCGTGCTCATCACGCTGCCCCTTCGCCCGTGCTCAGCCCGCCGTCGATGACACCGAAGATCCGGTCGTAGGTCTCCAGCGACCGTTCCTCGACCTCCGTCACGTCCACTGGCGCCGCCTTCGTGCTGGCAGCCTTCTTCCGTGCGGCTGCGGCAGCGGCCGCGTGGTCCGGGTCGGTGATGGTCTGGTGGCGAGCCCAGCTGCGGGCATGCCGGGCGACCTCGACGCCGTCGCAGGTCACCAGGACCTGGTCCAGGTCCGCGGTGACTTCGATGCGGCGGCCGACGGCCAGTGGATGCACCGAGTAGTCGCAGGTGTCCAGGCGGACGTAGTGGTCCCGGGGCAGCCGCAGCGATGCCTTCCACCAGCCCGGCGGGGCGACCGGCGGCAGGGCCAGCATCCGGGAGCGGTCCGCTTCCAGCCGGTCCGCCGGACGAGCCTGCAGGCTGCGGTGAATGCGCCGGTTGGCCTTGGTCAGCCAGTCGGCGAGCTGAATGTTGAAATCGGCCGGCGAGGTGAACACCCGCCCGGGCAGGAACGACGTCTCCAGATAGCCGTTGGCCCGTTCGACCAGCCCCTTGGCCTCCGGATCCCGGGGCTTGCAGAGCAGGAACTTGATGCCCAGCAGCCCGGCGAACGCGGCAAACTCGTCGGTCAGTTGAGGTCCCCCGGACCGCCAGGAGCCCACAGCACCCTCGTTGTCCCAGACCAGCACCCGTGGGACGGCGCCCAGCTCGGTCAGCAGCCGCCAGTGCCCGGCGATCAAGTCGGCCGCCGACCTGGAGGGCAGCATCCGGGCGGTGATCCACCGCGAGTAGCCCGCGACCATGACCAGCACCGGCGGCCGCCCGACCTGCCCGAAGCCGAGCGGGATGTCGGCGGGCGGGAACCACAGGTCGCACTGGCCGATCTCGCCCGGCTCATAGACCGTCCGCGAGGCTGGATCCGCGGGCCGATAGGCCGGCCGCAGGTCTCGGACCCGGTCCTTGAGCACCGTCAGCCCGCGGTCCCAGCCGATCCGCTCGGCGATCACCGTCGCGGGCATCTCCGGCCACTGCTCGAGCAGTTCGCGGATCTGCGGCTCGACCGCGTCCACGATGGAGCCCTTCGGCGCCCGCTGGTACTTCGGCGGCGCGTCGTCCGCGATCGCCCTGCGGACGGTGTTCCTCGAGATCCCCAGCTTCCTTGCGATCGCCCGCACCGGCATCTGCTCGGCCCGGTGAAGCCGACGGATCTCCGCCCAGTCCTCCACGCTGATCACCACTCCTCCCGGCCTGGCTCAACGAGCCAGACCCCTGGAGGGGGTCAACTTTCAAGCGTCGCTACTGGTCCACTTTTCAGCCGTCGCCGACACCGACTGATGTCCGCCGCAGCCACGCCCGGAGGGCTCCTCAGCGCCAGTGGTCTGATGGCGAGCGAGGACCTCATGCGCGATCCTGGCCGGAGGCGGTGGGCGCGGTGCCGCGCCCGCCCACCGGCACGTCTACCGATGAACGAGGTCGCCGTGAAGCCACCGGAACCACCCCCCTCGGGCGGGCGGGCCGAGGTGCGTATCGTTGCCGCGTCTCCCGAGGCCGCCCGTCGGGTCGCAGAGGTACTCCGTCATTGCTTCGCTGCGACCGAACAGCGTAGCTACCCCGCCGGCAGCGACGGCGGAACCCGCCTCCACCTCACCGTGGACACCACGCGCACGGCAGAGCGGGCGCGGTCCTGGTTGGCAGCCAGTCGTTCCTCCGCGCAGGACCGTCCCCAGACGGACGAAGTCTGAGATAAGGACCCCCGTCGGTGCCCGCCACGAGTGAGTGGCATTGCGCATGTCTGCCAAGCCAGGGGGCGCATCGCGGTCGACTGGGCACGGGGAGATACCCGCAATCCCTTGTCGGGCGGCTGGCTTGCGCGTCGCCCCTGTCGTAGACCATCGGCCCCCCGGTCACCGGACACGGTGTTTCCCTGCGCGCCGGCGGCCGAGGCGTATGCGGAGGAAGACGAGGTCGGCAACGAGCACCATCATGCCGATGATCAGCAGGTAGAACAGTCCCTCGGTCACCGCTCCGATGATGCCCAGCACGATCGCCACGACGATCAGCAGGAGAAAGAGGGCCATGGCCATCTGCGTCACCTCATATCGCGGCGTTTCCGGCCCGTCTGCGGGGCTTCCGTGGCGATCGGGCGTGTCCGGCCGGTGCTGGTGTCGATGAGGATCTGCGCGGCCGTGGCGTTGTCGGTGCTGACGGCCCGGGCCATGGCTGCCCGGCATGTGTCGTCTCCGGCCGCAGCGGGGCGGTTCCAGGTTTCGGCTTGGTGGATCGCGTCCGGCAGAAGCTTCGTTTCACGCGGGGGTTCGGCGTCGGACATGGTGTGCTCCCCCGTCTGGGTTCGGCATGCGCTCGTTGATCGCCTGGGATGACGTCTGGGCCACTGCCGGTTTCACCGTACTCCGTGAGCCCCGCCCAGGCTCACCTGCGCGCCGCGGTTCCAGACCCGAGTTCCCGGTGAAAAGGCTGGTCACGCGCGGGTTCACCGGACCGTGCCCGGAGTACAGTGGAGGCACCGGGAGTACTTCGCACACCGGCTCCCACGCCGGGTCGTTCTCGGCGAGTAACAACACCGGGACGTCGAAGACGAGCCCCGGAGATAGGTCCGCGCGATGACCGCGACCATCGACCGTACGATTTTCAACGAGCGTGTGACCTCACCACCGGCCCGCATGTCCATGACCCCGGCGGGGTCAGCCCCGGGTCTGCTGGACGGTGCCTGGTGGCCTCGGTCTCGCGATCTTTCCCGTGAACTCCCCGCCCTCATCGACGTGCTGGACGCGCGCTGGGGCCGGATCACGCGTGTCACGGTGAACCCGACCCACTGGCCCATGATCCCGCGCAAGGTGCCCGTGGCGGGGCACACGCTGCACGTGGGCTGGTTCTCCGATGAGCAGGACCCACACAAGCTGATCCTCCTCTCCTACACCGCAGGCCGCTGGGACCTGCTGGTGATCCCGCCAGAGACCGGTGCGGCCGCCGCCGCCCGACTGATGTCCGCCGCAGCCACCCCCGGCGGCTTCCTCACCGCCAGCGCCCTGATGTCGCGCGAGGACACCTCCCGTGAGGCGAGGGAGTCGCTGGCCCGGGAAGAGGAGTGGGAGACGGAAGGCGGGCACGCCGCGGCGGCGGCCGGGAACCCGGACCCGATCGGTCCCATGAGTTGCGCCCGAGGGATGTGAGGTCATGGAGATCGCCATCACCGTGTCCGTGATCCTCGCCATGATCGTCATAGGAGTGCTGCTGATCCATCTGCTCAATGGCCAGCACGACGAGCGGATCGCGGCATTCCACTACGGCGACACCTTGCCGGGAATCGGCCGACGGAGCCGGAAGGGCCGGCGGCCGGCAGAGCATGCCGGTTCTCCCGCCGCCGCTCCTCGCCGCAAGCGACCCGAAGAGGGCGCCGGATGACGCGGACCCTTCTCCTGACCGGGGGCGGTGGGTGCGGCGCCACGGCGCCCGCCCACCGGCACATCACCCCGACGAACGAGGCCACCATGAAGCCACCGGAACCACCGTCGGGCGAGCGTAGCGAGGTACGCATCGTCGCCGCGTCTCCCGAGGCCGCCCGTCGAGTCGCTGAGGTACTCCGCCGTTGCTTCGCCGCCACCGAACAGCGCAGCTACCCCGCCGGCAGCGACGGCGGTACCCGCCTCCACCTCACCCTGGACACCAGGCACACGGCGGAGCCCGCGCGGTCCTGGTTGGAAGCCAGTCGGCCCTCCGAGCAGAACCGCGCACAGACGGACGAGGTCTGAGGCAAGGACCCTCGTAGGTGCCCCGCATGACCCGTAGGCGCCCCGCATGAATGGGCGGGCAATCATGGCAACGCTCCACGAGCGGAAGAACTACCGCGAAGCGATCATGAAGACCCTGTACGAGGCCACGGAAGGCAATCGCCTCCTTGGCGTCACCGGGGCGAAGCTGCGCGGCGACCTGCACATGCCTGAGCAGGATCTGGCCGCGGCGTGTGCATACCTGGCGGGCGAGGGGCTCGTCACGGTCGACTGGGCACAGGGAAACACGCCCGCGATGGTCACGCTGACACATCAGGGAATCCGGCTGATGGAGGCCGAAGAGGAGCGCCGTTGGTGACACGGCGCTGAAGCCCTTTCCGGCTGAAGGTCGCATCATCCAAGAATCCGTTATGCCGGAAAAGCGGTATAGGCATAGCATGGTCAGTGGGCCGGTGCACTCTCACGTGCAACCGACCCGGAAGGGCGGCCCCGGTGTGTATACACCGGGGCCGTTGTGCACTGTCGGCGCGACGGCAGGGAACGAACGGACCAGGTCCGTGTGGCGGTCGAGCAAGCCCGGAGCCGAACAAGCAGGCTGCCTGAGATCGCCTCGTTGGGGACAGTCGGCTCAGCAGGTGAAGGCGGCATCGGGCCGACGGGTGAAGGGCGCGGCGATGGCGGAGAGTGAGCGGCAGGCCGGCAAGGGCGCGGTGGACCGGTCGGAGGGGTTCGGTGAGCGGCTGCTGGGGGTGCTGCTGGACCGGGCACACGAGATGCCGCCTCAGCTGATCGCCCCGCTGATCGCGGAAGAGGTGGCCCGGGTCGGTGGCCGGGACATCTCGATCCTCCTGCAGGACTATGCACAGCTCCTGCTCGTGCCGCTGCCAGGCAGGGGGCTGAGCATCGGCGAGCCCGAGCCGATCGGCGACTCCCACGCCGGCACGGCCTTCCTGAACGCGACCCCCGTCGAGGTACCGCAGGCCGACAGCGTCCGGATGTATCTGCCGTTGCTGGACGGTAGCGACCAGGTGGGAGTCCTGGCCCTCACCCTGGAGACCGTCGACGACGACGACCGGCGCCTGCTGCGCAGGCTCGCGGGACTGATCGCCGACCTGTTGGTCACCAAGCACGGCTACACCGACCAGTTCTTCCTCACCCGGCGCCGCGAGTCCATGAGCGTGACCGCGGAGATCCAGTGGTCTCTGCTCCCGCCGCTGGCGATGTCCCTGCCGCAGGTCGCGGTGGCCGGAATTCTGGAGCCCGCCTACAACGTCGCCGGCGACAGCTTCGACTACGCGCTCAACGGAGACATCCTGCACGTGGCCGTGGTTGATGCGATGGGCCATGGCCTGAACGCCGCCACGATGGCCACCGTCGCCATCGGGGCCTACCGGCACTCCAGACGTGCCGGCATCGGCCTGTCCGAGATCTATGCCTTCATGGACAGGGCCGTCGCCGAGCAGTTCGGGCCCGAACACTTCGTCACCGCGCAGATGATGCGTCTGAACGTCGCAACGGGCCACCTGCAGTGGGTCAACGCGGGACACCCCGCACCACTACTGATCCGCAACCACCGGGTTCTCCGGCAACTGGAGAGCCCGACCACCTTGCCGGTCGGCTTCGGGGGTGAAGAGCCCCAGGTCAGCGAGCAGATGCTCGAACGTGGCGACCAGGTGCTGTGCTTCACCGACGGCCTGATCGAGGAGCACGAAGCCGGCGAAGAGCAGTTCGGCGAGGAGCAGCTCATCCACTGGGTCAACCGCATCGAGCACACGGAGAAGGGAGTACGGGCGGTGGTGCGCTCGCTCTCCCACACCCTGAAACAGGAGCGGGGCGGGAGCACCAGCGACGACGCGACCCTCTTCCTGATCGAGTGGCGCGGGGGCGCCGCCGACCACCTCGCCGTCCTGGATTGAACCGATACCTGCCCCATCCTTGACGGAGCCGAGGCGCAGGCTCGCGGCTCCGTATTTCGCTGCCCGGTCGGGAACAGCGCGGCTGATTCATTCGCCACGAAGGCCGCCACCTCCTCCTCGGAGATGGCGGCCTTCGTGGCGAATGTGACGGCAGGTCAGGTGCCTGCGTGACCGGTGCGCACCCGGTGCCCAAGGCCCTGGAGAACAGCCAAGCGCAGCGGGAACTGCTGATCAGTGTTCCCACAGGTCATAGCACGTCTCCGGACCTCAGGCCCAGGTGAGCCCGCACTGCCGTTTAGATGTCGAAGTAGAGGTAGAGGAACGCTCTGACGTGCACAGATATCCCGCTGATGGGCAGGCCGGTGCACAACTGGTGCACGGCACGCGTCCCCCGTCACTGACGTAAGCCGCCGATGCCGGGCAGGCTCCGCCTTGGGCAAAGCATCTGTTGGCGTGGACCTGACGTCGGACCCAATCCCGGCGGCCGTAGCAGGCGTTGGCATCCAGTCGCCCGGGGCTTCGAATCAGCCGATAACGGTGGGTCGGAGGACGCCGAGCATGCCTGTCCGTGACGATGCGTCCAGTGCACCGACGGGGCGGGAGGGCCAATGGGCAAGCAAGTCAAGTGCGGATCGACGAAGACCACGACCGGCAAGCCGTGTCAGAACCCAGCGATGATCGGCTACTCCCGCTGCCAACTCCACCGAGGTGAGTGGACGCCGCGGCAGAAGAAGAAGACCAAGAAGCGCTGACCACGCCTGGGCGGAAGCCGCTGTTAAGCGCGCTGCCCCCGGGCCCCGGACGCGCACCCGCTCGACCGGGGCCCGGGGGGGGCAGGCACCCGCGCTCCGCCGCATCAGGCTGCCGTTTCCCGGTATACGGCCCGGTGTCTATACGGCGGCGGTGGCACTCAGGCGCGGTAAGTATCCTTCCAACGCTTGCGGTGGGCGCGATCGCCTTGACCAGCGCCGTTCAGCGGCAGCATGGCCTGCAGTGGCGTGCCCGTGTTCCACACGCCCAGTAGGTCGCGGTGAACGGCGAGCACGCCGTGCTGGACCGCGAGGGCAAGCGCGGCCTTGCTGAAAGGGCAGGTGGCCGCAAACACTGCTACGTCGGCTTTGTGGTGTAGCCAGGCCGTGCCGACAAACTTTTGCATGTCGCCGCTGGCTACGTACCGGTGCGGGGCGTAGTGCTTGCACTGGACGACCAGGCGCCGGCCGTCGGGCAGGGTGGCGATGACGTCTGCACCCAGGTCGCCGGACTTGCCGCTCACCTCGACATCCGTGCAGCCATCGCGGCGGCACAACCCTGCGACGTATCGCTCGAACTCTTGCCAGCTCATCGCATCCACCTCGGCCAGTGACCGGTGACCGACGCGGATCGCTTCGTCGTCCCGCCACCGCTGGTCCCGGCCCCGTACCAGCCGGTCCGTGCGCCAGAGCCACCAAGCGGCACCGCCGACACCGCCGAGCACGGCGATGCCTACGAGATAGGGCCAGATCTGTGACCAGAACGCTGCCAGCAAGATCAGCGCGAACGCACCACTGCCCAAGGTCGCGTTCCGCCGGTCCTGTCTCCTCCATGCAGCCAACCGGCGCTTGCGCTTCCTCGTCACGCTTCCCCCTGCCCGTCTCTCGACCAGATGCTGAGAGTCTGGGCGAGGAGCATGCCAAAGAGAAGGTCGCACTCATGGCCAGTGGCTCGATTCCGCCGCTACTCAGGAAGTGTGGCTCTCGGTATGCGGTCTTCCATGCCGTTTCGGACGGGGAACCACTGTGTCTCAAAGGGTCCCGCGAGCATGGCGTGCGCGCAGGGCTCTTGGTGAGGCGTTCAGAGTGCAGTGGGTAGAAGTCTAGGCCGAAGAACGAAGCGCTGACCTGTGCGGAAGCCATAGCCTGCCGATGTGTTGACGAATCTATTGCCTGGCTTGAGAGACTTCAGGACGCCTCTGACGGTGGGCTACGTATGGCTCGTAACGGCCTGGCTCGCGATCCACGATCGAATCCCGTCCCAAAAGGCGGCGTCAGGCTTCTTTGGCGACCTTTACGATTTGTCTGACGCGGTAGGGCGTCCGGCCTCCCTGGCGGCCATGAGCGTCGTTGCCTACCTCCTAGGGGCGATGACGGAGATGGGGGCGGGTACGGCATTGAAGATCGTTAACCATGTGCCTGGCATCGAAGTCAAATGGGCATCCGAACCAGCGCTAGATGACCTACGTGATCACGTGCGGGAGAAGGTTAACGCTAAGAGGCAGGGGCTTGAAGGTCCTCAAGCCCAGGCAGAAGCCGAAAGTCTCATGCAGCAGATTACGGCAGAGCGTGATCAGCTCGTCGTCCGTCTCCGGCACAGCACGCGCGTAAGGTATGAGGAGGTTTCGCGTACTACCGCTGAGGCTGACTTCCGCGTCAGCATCGGTATCGCGCTCCTGGGGACGGTCATCGTCATTGGGTTGCAGTACGAAGCGTTCGCGTTGTTTCTTCTGGTGCTGCCGAGTTGGTTGATCATGAGGGGGTGTTTGCGGTACCAGCAGTCGAATGACGAGCTGGTGCAAGGCGTCGTTCTCTCTGAGACTTCGTCGGGAGCCATCGAAAGATTTATGCGCTCATAGCTTCATCCTTGCGGATGCTGGCCGTGGATTGGAAGACCAGCAGCCTCGACAGGCCCCACGACTGTGCGGTGCACAGTCGGTCCGCAGGTGTTACGCCGCCATCTGATGCCGCCTGCCGATAGCCTTGCGGGCCTTCTCGGCAGCGCCCTTGATGCGATGCACGTACCGTCGCAGCGTGAAAGCTGGATCCTCGTGGCCGAGCAGATCGGCGAGCGTGTAAACGTCGACGCCCTCGTTGATCGCCTCGGAGGCGAACAGGTGCCGCAGCGCGTGCATCATCTTGTCGCGGCACTCCTCCCACTTGCGGCCCTTGCCGACCGGCTTGTCGTTCACCGCCATGATGACGCCGATAGCCTCAAGGGCCGCCTTCCAGAGGTAGTTGAAGTAGTTCTTGTTGAGCGCCTTGCGCTCGCGCGTGGTGAACATCAAGCGCACGGTGACCAAGTCACCGCCCTTCTCAAGCCACGGCAGCGTGACCTCAACGGGAGGGAACTCCCGCATGTGCTCGCGCAGCAGCGTCGCCAAGTCCTCGTCGAGGGGGACGTAGCGGTCCTTCGGTTCGTCCTTGGTGCCGCCCTTAGACCGGTCCGCCGGACCGCACGCGCCGGACGGCTCTGGTCCGCAGGTTGGTCCGCAGTGTGCGGCAGTCGCGGACCGGTCCGCCGAAGGCGCACTGACCGGAATCCCTGCGCCTGACCGGATATCCACATCTGCGGAGGAATTGCAGGTCAGCGGCGTACGGACCGGATCACATGCTGCGGACCAGGATGGTCCGCACGAGGTGAAGCGGTCCGCTCCCGCTGGTCCGGTGGTCCGCAGGGGTTCGGACCAGCCGGCGGATTCCGGTCCGCACGACCGGGAGCAGACCGGCATCCCTGCCGGTGAGCGGACCAACCTCCAGCCACCGGATGAGGTTGACGGACCGGGCCAAGCCCCGCGTCCGGGTCCGGGAGAGCCGTCCGGACCGGCGGACCACGCAGAGCAGACTTCCGGTGAGGGAGCCGTCCTACTGGATGAGTTCCGGACGGTGATCGGCAAGTATGTGGTGCTGCCTAGCGAGGAGGCGCTGACCGCGCTCACCTTGTGGGCGGCGGCCTCCCACATCCAGACCGCGCTGCAGCACGCGCCGCGCCTGGCGGTGGTGAGCCCGACGAAGGGCTGTGGCAAGTCCCGCGTCCTGGACGTGCTGCACGAGACCGTGCACCAGCCGATGATGACGGTGAACACCTCCCCGGCGGTCATCTTCCGCGTCATCGGCAAGAACCCGCCCACCCTGCTGGTGGACGAGGCCGACACCATCTTCGGCCCCAAGACGGGCGACAAGGAGGACCTGCGCGGCCTGCTCAATGCGGGCCACCAGCGCAACCGGCCCGCCTGGCGCATCTCCGGGCCGGAACACAAGCCGACCCCGTACCCGACTTTCGCCATGGCCGCGATCGCGGGGATCGGCGACCTGCCGGACACGATCATGGATCGGGCGGTCGTGCTGCGGATGCAGAAGCGCAAGATGGGCGAGAAGGTCACCCCGTTCCGGTTGCGGTATTCGGTGCCGGAACTCCACGCGCTGCGTGACCGGCTGGCCGCCTGGCTGACTCCGCTGCGCGGTCAGGCTGCTCGCATGGTGCCGCAGATGCCGGTGGAGGACCGGGCGGCGGACACCTGGGAGCCGCTGGTCATCATTGCTGACCTGGCGGGAGGTCACTGGCCCGCACGCGCCCGCGCCGCGTGCGTGGCGATGACCCGGCACGAGGCGGTCCAGGACGAGCAGAGCAGCCTGAAAACGCGGCTGCTGCGCGACATCCACCGGATCTTCGCGCAGGCGGACAATCCCGAGGCCCTGGCCACCCAGGACCTGGTCGCCGCCCTGATCCAGGACGCCGACGCCCCGTGGGCGGAGTACGGCACCAAGGGGCTGAACGCCTACCACCTGGGCAACTTGCTGCGGGACTTCAACATCGGCTCGGCCAACTACCGGTTCGACAAGGGCAGGCAGGCCAAGGCGTACATGCGCAACCGGTTCCTCGATGCCTGGGCACGTAACTGCCCCGACCTCGTCGAGGCGGCACCCGAGCCCGCACACGGCGTCGCGCTTGCCCGACCGGCCCAGGGCAAGCCGCCCGCCGCCCCGGCGGGTTCGCTGCCCATCGGCCCGCCCGGTGGTCCCACCGGGCCGAAGCGAACTATCTGATCCCACCAGGGGCGTAGTCCGTATCACTGCGTCGCAACCGTCCCCGCGCAGGTCAGCGCGGGGACGGACTTTCTCGCCGGGACGCACTTTTCCGTACCTGGGCTCGTGTGCGTACCTGTGCTGACCAGGCATGCGACGCATGCGACGGACGTGACACAGCCCTACCCCTCACCACCGGACACACCATGCACACTGAGAACGACACTAACCCCACCTCCTCCCGCCGCTGGGGATGGTTCGGCCTGGGCCGACGAACAGCAGCAAGCTGGAGCGAACGAGCCCCTAAAGGGGCTTCGTCCGCGCTTGCCCCCGCCCCTGGGGTGACGGGGGAGGAGAGGGCCGTGCGCCAGCGGGCACCCGAGCCTGGGGAGGGGGCGGCCGAGCCCAGCACCACGTCTGACGCCGACAGCGCCAAGCAGCCCGCCGCCCACTCCATCGCCCCGCACGCCGAGCCGTCTGCCGATCCCCAACCGCCCGCAGCTGTTGAGCAGCCCTCGTGGCGTGAGCCGGACGCCCCCACGCTGCCCGTGCGGATGAACCGCAAGCGCACTACCGAGAAGCGTGACCAGGAGAAGAAGATCCGCTTCACCCCGACCGCGGTCCGCCTCATCGACGCCGAGGCCGAGCGACGCCGTCTGACGTTCGCCGGGTTCGTCGGCGACGCCGCCCTGGCGGTCGCGCTCGGCAAGGCGGGCATGGTCGGCAGCCCCGAGGACGACCCGATCCGCCCGCTGGTGGAGGCCATCGAGGCACACACCAAGGCGCTGAACCGGATCGGCACCAACCTCAACCAGATCACGGGCGCCATCCACTCCGGCGCGATACCCGAGCGAGCCGAGGTTGTCCTTGACCGCATCGAGCAGGCCGCCGAGGCAAGTTACGGGCTGATCGACCAGCTCCTGGCGGAAGGGGCCAGCCATGGTGCCTGACGTCTCCACCGGCTCCGACACCCGCGGCCTGATCGCCTACCTCTTCGGCCCCGGCCGCCGGGACGAGCACACCGACCCCCACATCGTCGTCGCCTGGGACATGACCGGCGCCCCCGACCCCGGCCGCGACCCGAACGCCACCTACACCCAGCTCGCCAAGCGCCTGGACCACCACGTCGACCTGCGCACCCGCGAACTGGGCGGCAAGGAGCCACCCCAGCACGTGTGGCACTGCCCGGTACGCACTGCACCCGGCGACCGCTACCTGACCGACGCCGAATGGGCCGATGTCGCCCGCCGCATCGTGGCGGCCACCGGCATCGCGCCCGAGGGCGACGAGAAGGCGTGCCGGTGGATCGCGGTGCGGCACGCGGATGACCACATCCACATCATGGCCACCACCGTCCGTGCCGACGGTCGCCGCCCGCGTACGAACCGCGACGGGCAGCGCGCCCAGGCCGAGTGCCGCAAGATCGAGGCCGAGTTCGGGCTGCGCCGCCTCAAGTCCGGCGACCTCACCGCACCCAAGACGCCCACCGGCGCCGAACGCGCCAAGGCCGAACGCCAGGGCCAGGAGAAGGCCACACGGGAGTGGCTGCGCGAGCAGGCGTACGCGGTCGCCGCCGCCGTACGGAGCATCGACGACTACTTCACCGTGCTGGGCTCGCTCGGTATCCGGGTCAAGCCCCGCATCGGTCCCGAGAGCGGGGAGGTGACCGGCTACAGCCTGGCCGCACCCGGCGACACCATCTGGTACGGCGGCTCCAGCCTGGCCCCCGACCTGTCCTACAACCGACTGCGCGAACGCCTCCCCACCCAGGACGTGGCCGACTGCCCGCAACCGGTGGCGGACCCGGCCGACACGTGGCGCCGCACCGAATCCGCCGTGCGCACAGCCCGCACCGTTTTCGACGCGGGCGACGACGCCGTAGCCCAGGGCCACCTGGAAGCCTTCGGCGACACCCTGCTCAACCTGGCCCGCGCCACACCCGGCCCACACCAGACCGAACTGCAAGCAGCGGCCCAAGCGTTCAACCGAGCCCGCCGCTCGGCGATCCGGGCAGACCACCAAGCCGCCACCGAACTGCGCGAAGCCGCCAAGGAACTCACCTACGCCCCCAACATTCCGGGCGGACTCGCCATCGCCCTCGTCTTCGCCGCCCTCCACCTGGCCCGCGCCGCCGCCCACTGGCACGCACGACGCGGCCACGAACAGCAGGCAGCCGCAGCCGAACAGGCCGTCCGCCACCTCCAAGCCAGCTACCGCCAGGCCGCCGAGCCGGTCTTGGCGGACCTCGCCCGCCGCGCCCCGCGCGCCACAACTGCTCACCGCTTCGAGCAAGATCTGCGCGCGGCCATCCCCGACCACGCAGACCGCATCCTCGCCGACCCCGCCTGGCCTGCCCTGACCACCACCCTCGCCCGCGCCGAAACTGCCGGCCACAACCCCCGCCACCTCCTCACCGAAGTAGCCGCCCGACGAGAACTCGACACAGCCGAGCGCCCCGCCGAAGTCCTCAACTGGCGCATCACCGCCCAGCCGAACAGGCGCGTACAGGCAGCACGCAGGCAAAGCGTCCGCAGCACCCGGCCCATCGCGCAGGCACCGCAGCTCGCGCCTACGACGGTGGGCGAACCGTCTGCGGAACGCGGCCGACGCCGATAGCGATCATGGGCCTGCTCAGCGCTGCCTGGTCGCGGACAGAGGCGTCACGAGCCTTCCCAGATCTCCGGTGTAGACGATCACTTCTTCGTCGTCTTCCGGAGGGTCGAAGCGGGCGAAGAAGTCGTCGAGGGCCTCCGGTGTAACAGTGAGGGCGTTGGCGTCCCCGCGCTGGTTGCGTTCGGCGAGGCGCCGCAACAGTTCCTCCCGGTCGACCGGTAGGTAGATCACGAGGGGGTGGCCGCCCGCTTCGCGGGCGGCCCGCCTCCAGGCGTCACGCTCGTCACGGCGCCACAGGCCGTGATCCAGAACGACGTCGTGTCCGGCTTCCAGCTCCTTGACGAACCGTTCCCGGATCGCCTCGACCACGGGGCGCTCGCGCTCGAAGTAGGTGTGCTCGGGATAGTCGACGCCGTAGCGGCCGTGGAGGCGGTGGACCTCCTCGTCCACAGAGAGGCGGATCATGCCGCGTGCGGCCAGGGCCTGGGCGACGGTGGTCTTGCCGGAGCCGGTGATGCCGACCAGCAGCACGGCCAGCGGTGCGGCGGTGTTCACGTTCGGTCCCTTCCTGCCGGTGCCCAGGTGCCCAGGTGCCCAGGTGCCCATTCTGTCCGATCTGGCGGAGCTACCGGTGGCTGGTTGCGGCATGAGGGCGCCAGCGGGTGGCGATGGTGCGGGCTTCGGCCGTCCAGCCGGTCGGCAGTCGGTCGAGGCTGACGCGGCGGAAGGCCAGGCGGGGGTCGGCCACGTCGATGCGGCCGTGGTGCCGGTCGATGTGATCGAGCAGGCGGTCGGCCTCCTCCCGCACGGCCGGGGTGTGCTCGGCCCAGTCGCCGGAGGTGAACTTCTCCACCCGCCGCTGGAGGTCGTCCAGGACGCCCATGCGCCACTTGAAGTGGTGGACGCAGGCCAGTGCGTCCGGGTCCGGCTTGTGGCTGGGAGCCCGGTGGTTGCCGGAGGCCACCGGCACCTCGGATCGGGCGAGGACGATCTTGCGGGGGTCGCCGTGCAGGAGGCGGTGGGTGAGGTGGCCGCCGAGCGGGAAGGCGCGGTCCAGGCCGGTCTCGGGCCGCCAGTGGGCCAGGCGGCCATCCGCGGCGACGCGGTCGAGCATCAACCCGCCCACCACCTGCCGCCCAGCCTCTTCGGCGGCCGCGATCACCTCCGGGAGCGGGGCGGGGTAACTGTGGAACTCGTCGGCGTCGGCGAGCAGGTGCCAGCCGGGCCCCGCCTGCTCCCGCAGGGCATCGCGGAGCTGGGTGTTGGTGTGCTCGTGCCAGGGGCCGGTGCTGATCTTCGCGGGGACGATGCCGAGGCCGCGGATAGTGGCCAGGAGCTGGTGCTGCCAGGCATAGGGGACGTGGTCGGGGAAGTGGAAGGCGAGGTGGAAGTCCTCGACGCCGAGTGCGCGGTAGTGAGTGGTCCAAGCGGTCAGCAGGGCCGGTTCCACGGGACCGACGATGGCGATCAGAGCAGGAGGCGTGCTCAGCATGGGGACTCCTTCGTATGCAGTGACGCGAAGGCGTGGGTGAGGAAGTCGGCTTGCCCGGCGGCGGTCCGCATTCCCAGCAGGCGGGGCGCCTCGGGACCGGGCTGTGGGGGTGGCTGACGGACGACGGCGTGCAGGGCGTCGGCGAGGCCGTCGGAGTCGCCGACGGGGAAGGAGATGGCCCAGGGCTGGCCGCGAAGACGGGCGGTGAGGGCGGGGTCGTGATCGGAGACGATCAGGGCGACGCCGAGGCGGGCGGCGTCCATCACGAGCCCGGATTCCTTGCCGACACCGGGCTGCCGGGCAACCAGGGCAGCGTCGGCGGCGGCGTACACCAGGCGCAGCACCGATTCGGCGACGGGACCGGGCACGGTATGCAGGCGGAGAGCTGGCAGTGCTTGCCACCGGTCCAGCACGGCCTCGTCGAGCGGGGCGCCTACGACTATGAGGTGCAGCGGCTCCTTCAAGCGGGCCAGGGCGGCGTCGACGGTGGCGATGTCCTTGTACGGCCACCAGCCGCCCACCAGGCACACCACGGCTTCGGCTGTGGGGATGCCGAAGGCCGCCCGGCCGCCTTCGCGTTCGGCGTCGGTGAGACGGTGGCCGTCGTCGACCGCGAAGGCACGTACCACCGCAGGCAGGTGAGGGAAGGCCGCGGCGAACTCATCGGCGACAGCCGGTGTCGGGTAGACCGCGAGGACGCGGCGCTCGCCCCGGCGGGCCAGTCGGCCGAGTAGCCGCACCACGGCGTCCTCGGTGGTGACCTGTTCGTGGATGAACCGTAGGTGCGGCTGGCCACCAAGGAGGGCGGCGGCCCCATGCAGGGCCTCGCTCGCGGTCAGGATCACCACCGCCTCGGCTCCGGGCTCCAGACGGCGGGCGGTCCGCAGCGCGGACGCCTCCGCAAGGCACCGGGCTACCAGGGTGACCTGGTGCGGCAGCCGCCGCAGGACGCGGGGCCAGCGGCCTGAGCGGAACACCAGCTGCCCGGCCCTGGAGAGTCCGGCCGCAAGGTGGGAGGCGGCCAGCAGCACGGCCCCCGGCCACCCGGACGGTGCGGTCACCAACCGGGCGCCGGCCTTGCGCAGCGCCGTTACCGTCTCGCGGGCGGCCCCGTGCGGGGTGATGACGAGACTGCCCGGCCGGGCCTGGGCGAGCGCGACCAGTGTTCGCTGGTGGTGCCCGCCCAAGCGGTCGGCATACGGCTCGATGAGCACGAGCGAGCCGGTCATCCGGACACCGCCTGATCGCCGTGGCTGGCGGTGAACCGGGCCCGCAGCCAGGACGGGTCGTTGAGATGGTCGAACCGCTTCGCATCGCGGGCTGCCTCGTGGGCGAAGGCGACGCCCTCACGGGCCCCGGCGGCGGCATACGGGGCGAACTCCCCGTCCCGGCTGGCTGTCCACGCCGCCACCCGCTGGCGGGCATCGTCGTCGGCCATCCCGTACTCGCTGCCGCGGGCGAGCATCGCGCACTCCCGAAAACCCGCCTTCCAGGCATGGAAGGGGCTCTGGTTGAAGCGCGTGATCCCGGCGGTCTGGTCGGCGAATTCGATGCGGCCGGGCAGTGCCGCGAGCATGTCCACGGCCTCGCCCATCTCGCGCAGAGCACTGCGGCGGATCAGCTTCAGCCCGCCGTAGCCGTAGGACAGGCCGTTGACTGGGTTGACCGCCCGCCACACCCGCATGGACACCCCCTCGTCCAGCGGTTCGACGGCGGCCGGGTCGAAGCCGGTGTCGATGGCGAAGTCGCCATCGGCGAGGAAGAACTGCTCGCGGTCGACGACCTCGGCGCACAGCCGGTAAGCCCGGCGCATCCCGTGCACGCCGTGCAGGCGCTTGACCGACCCGCCGAGCGTTCGCTGTGTGCGGGCGTGGAGGGAGTTGGCCATCGGCTCGTCGTAGGAGAGGAAGACCGCGTCGTACTCGGTCACGAGATGGCCTCCAGGTAGCGGGCCGCCACGAGGGCGGGGGCGAACTCGGCGGTGGAGGCATGGGCGCGCTTGGCGTGCACGGCGTGGAACTCGTCGTCCGTGGCCAGCCGCTCGGCCAAGGCCACGGCCTCGGCCGAGGTGGTGAAGCACAGCTCTGGATCGATGTGCTCGGCGAGCCAGCCCAGGCGCGGGGAGATGACCGGCAGGCCCATGCCCTGGCAGTCGATCACGCTCATGGACCAGGGGCAGCCGGGCCTGAACGGGGCGATGCCGAAGCGGGCGCCGACCAGCAGCTTCTTGTAGCGGACGCGGTCGCCTCGGTCGGAGACGACCTGGACGTGCGGCAGGGCGGCGAGCCGGTCGCGCATCTTCTCGGGGCTGTCGTCTAGGCCCGTGCGCTCGGCCCTGCGCGTGCCGAACAAGTCCATGACCCGCAGCCGGACAACGCTGGAGGCCACCAGCTCGCGGGCGAGATGCACGAACTGCTCGGTGCCGTAGTGCGCGTACAGCCGGTGGTTGTAGACCCCGATCGCCCCGGCCTCGGGCCCGCTGCGAACGGTGGCGGGGTCGCGCACTAGGCGCTCGTCCCGTGGGGCTGGCACCACGCGCAGACGGTCGCCGAACTCCACAGTCATGCGAGCGGCGGCAGCCGACACCCAGGAGGCGGCCGTGGAGGAGTGGACCATCACCCGGTCGCACGCAGCCAGCCCGGCAGCGAACGCCAGTAGCACCGGCCTCCCCAGCCCCGCGTCGTCAAGGGACGGGTCGAGCACGAGCTGACCGCCGTCAGCGAGCGAGAACGGCAGGTAGTGGCAGAACCCGGCCAGCAGCGCGTCCGATCCGGCCTCCAGCAAGGCGGTGCGGACAGCCGGAGCCTCCTCGATCTGATTGGCCACAACCGCGTCCGGCTGCTCGGCCTGGATCAGCGCCACCAGCTCGTCAATGTCCGTCGAGAACCGGGCCCGGTACTTCGTCCCCGGCACCTTCGTCCGGTGGAAGCCACAGCGGGCGTCCCTGGCCGGAGCCGGAGCCGCGATGGTCACCTCCGCCCCGGCGTCCGCCAAGGCCGGGGCGAGCAAGTCCGCGAAGATCCACCCGGAGTCCGCAGACAGCCGATCGGGGTTGGAGATGTTCAGCAGGTACAGCACCCGCATGGCGCGTCGCCTCCCTCATCTGCCCGGACGGGTCGATCCGGGTCGGTGAGGGAAGGAAAGCGGCGACGCCGACCGTGACGGGATGATGAACTGGGATCACTCACGGTTCATTCATGCTCACCAACGATGACGCGGGGCGGGGCTTCGATGGGCACGCAGGACGAGGAGATCACCGCCGAGCAGGCGGCAGAGCACTTCGCCGCCGAAGTGTCGCGGTGGCGGGAAGTACGCGGCATGTCCAAGCGCGCGCTGGCGCGAGCCATGGGCTTCGACCCGTCGTACGTCAGCCACATGGAGTCTGGCCGCCATAAGCCCAGCGAGGAGTTCGCACGGCTCGCCGACGATGCCCTGAACGCCGGGAAGGCGATCTGGCGACGCTGGTGCGACTACGAGCAAGCCAAGGCCAGGGAAACGCGGGTCCGGCGCCCTCCCGTAGCCCCGCCGACCCCGCGCAGGCCCGAACAGCCGTATGCGACCGGCTCCGCCCTCGTCGTCGAACACGACGCCGCCCGGCTCCAGTACGACGGCCGCTCGTACCGGCTCACCATGCGGCGGCTGCTGCGGAACACTGGCCAGGAGCCGGTGACCCGCTACCTGATCCGAATCTCCGTCGACCGCTACCCCGGCGACCCCGAGCGGTCCAACGCGCACTACCGGGCCCACCCGCTGACCTGGGCCGAACTCGACCTCACCGCCACCTGCCGGGGCGAGACAATGTGCTGGCAGGCCAAGCACGACCGCGACGCCTTCAAGGAAGTCTGGCTGCTGTTCGACAACGAACACGGACGCTTCCCGCTCTACCCGGGCGAGTCCGTGTGGATCGAGTACGCCTACACCGTCGGCGACGACAAGTGGGGCAACTGGTTCCAGCGGGCCGTCCGCCTGCCCACCGAACAACTGGAAGTCCAACTCGTCTTTCCCGCTGCCCTCGACCCGGTCGTGTGGGGAACCGAGACCTCCATGACCGCCGAAGCTTCTCCGCTGCGGACCCCTCCGGTACGCGGCGACGACGGCGAGCTCCGGCAATTCACGTGGATCACGACCACGCCCGCCCTGCACGCTCGGTACCGTCTGGAATGGCGGTTTCGAGCACGGCCCGAACGCGACACGGATCAAGAGGAGTTCAGGTGATTGACGTGCGGCCCAGCCAGCAGATGCGAGACCTTGGCGTCGTCCAGTACGGCGCCGGCATCCTCGCCGAACCCGCCCGTGCCTTCGACCTTCCCTCCGAACGCGACGAGGCCGAGCGCATCACGGACGAGCTGTTCGCCGCGATGGAGCGGATCGGCCAGGTCCACCCCTTCGCTAAGGGCATGGGCATCGCGGCCCCGCAGATCGGCATCGGGCGAGCCGCCGCCGTCGTCCAGCCGCCCGGCGATGCCCCCGCCATCATCCTGCTCAACCCGCGGATCACCACCAGCTCCGATGAGACCGACGAACAGTACGAGGGCTGCTTGAGCTTCTTCGACGTCCGCGGCGTCGTCCCCCGCCCGCTGAAGATCACGGTCGAGACGACGACCCCGACCGGCGAGACCGTGACCACCGTGTACGACCGCGGCCTCGCCCGCCTGATCCACCACGAGATCGACCACCTCGACGGGCTGCTTTACACCGCCCGCATGAGGACCGGCGTCGCACCGATCCCCGTGGAGGAGTATCGCCAGACTGGCAGCGTATGGGCATACGAGTAGGCACCGCAGTCTGTCCCGGGCACACCGGCAATGGACGTGATCCCGCGGTTGTTCGCTTGCGGTCCAGGCTATCCAAGGGGAAGGACTTCAACTAACTCCGTGAAGTCAGTGGGAGGTTAGCAAGCACCGCTCCCCAAGAGGGGGACATCAATCCAGTATGGATGCATCAACAGCGGGCTCGACGCCCGCCCCGGGAGGATCTCCACATGCTCGACGCAGCAGCCATAGCCATCACTACCGGCGCCGCCAGCAACGTCGTCGCCTACCTACTCCAAGGGCGTGCAGATGCCCTTCGCACCCGGCTCGGCGCGATCTTTCGGCGTGGAACCGCACAGCAGCAGTCCGACGCCCTGCGCACGCTGGACGAGGACGCTGCTGCACTGGCACAGCACACAGTCACCCAGGCAGACGTCACCGCACGGTGGACTGGCTTCCTGACCGCCTTCCTCGCAGCTTGTCCCGATGCTCGGGCAGATATAGAGGCCCTGGCCTCAGCGACGCCTTCTGGCACGAAGACGGTCAACATCGGTTCCCAGCACAACCATGGGTCCGGCACATTCATCGGCGGTGACAACCACGGCGGCGTTACTGTCAACGGCGGGGATAACTAGTGGCGGGTTCCGACTCCAAAGGGGAGACCCCTCGCGGGCAGCACAACCATGGGTCCGGGACATTCATCGGCGGCGACAACCATGGTGGCATCCACTTCGAGATGGTCGATGCCAAGACCAAAGCTCTGCTGGCGAAGATGACCAAACAGAACCCTGCCCTCGCGAGGCTGCTCACCAAGGCTCTCGAAGACGGCGTGATTTCCCCGGATGTCGCGGCCTCGCTCGGGAGGGCGGCCCGAAACATCAACGAGGACGTTGCCTATGAGCTGGGGCGCGCGGGCCGCAACATCAATGCGGATGTCGCCAGCTCGCTCATGTCTGCTGGCGAGAGCATCAACCCAACCGTCGCGCGCCAGCTGACTGATGCGGCCGAGACCCTGAGCGAAGCAGCCAAGCGGCTGGACTTTGATGATTTACGCAGACTTGTCGATCGGTTCGAGGGCGTCCATAGCTCCCTGGCGGGAGTGACTGGGCACATGGACCGGCTGCAGAGCAGGGGCCCCTTCAGCCGGTTGGACCACATCACAGACGCGCTGAACAGTGCAGCGGAGCGCGTCGAGCGCACAGTGGCACCGCCACCACCAAAGATCATTATTGACCGGAAGGCGCAGTGGCACTCGTTCCTGTGGGGAGCCGGAGCGGGAGCGGCACTTGTGGCCTACCTCGTGGGGCGCTAGGTCTGGAGCTCCGAACGGGATCGCGCTGCCCCGCCGCCTGCTCGCCGATCAGACAGCGCTCCTTCCCGAAGGGCATCATCGAGGGTGAGGGGACAGTTGCACCGCGCTGTTCTCCACCGAAGCAAGTACCTGACCGGCGGATCCGGGTAGGCGCCTGGACGCAACCTACGCCTGACGTCTCTTTACGGCGGCCCGGGCCGACTTTGCGTTGGAGTCTGCATTGAGACGGGCGATGCGAGCGCGCCGTGAGACTTCGCCTCCGAAAGAGCGCCAGCCGTAGAGAGATGCAAGTACCTCGGCAATGACGGCTACCGTGGCGGACAGAGTCGCCGCGGTCCTGGCCATGAGTGCGGGTGGCCGGGCGACCCATCGGCCTCTGCTCTGCGTGGCGGTAATGGCGCACTGCTCGGACCACAGTTCAAAGACCTGGGCGAGACGAGCGAAGAAAGTGGCTACGGCAGCCAAAAAGAGGTATAGGAAAATTAACCCACCGATGGCGCGTTCAGCAATACCTGGAGGCGATGCGCCGTCGGACCAGGGCCAGCCCATCGCTTCGTGCACAGTGGCTTGACCGCTCATAGCGGCGGCTAACGCAGAGCCGATCAGAGGGCTCTTGAGATCCTCGTAGTCATCCGTCTCCTCATCGCTCCGTGGAGGCTGTCGCTGGGTCGGCGGTTGATCACTGGACTGCTTCTTGCCGTAGGGCGGGAGAAAGATATGCCATATCCCGCCGTGGACGTTGCCACCCACGAACGTGCCGGACCCGTGGTTGTGCTGTTCCCGATTCTCAACGTCCACCATCTGGAGTCCCGCCGTAGTTAAAGGCTACGCCACTGTGAACGTCACCACCGATGAACGTCCTTGCACCGGTGGCGCCTTTGAGGTGCGTCTTCTCGGCGCTGCACGTGGTAATGGCGGCAACGAGCGTGCCAGCTGGGCCGGTTGTCACTGCCATGAGTTGGGTTACGTACATGATCGAGATGCTCTCCCCCGTTCGTGCCACACGCCCCAGCAGAGCCTACAGCCGCCACCAACACCCCGGGGTTTGTCCGACGAGCCACAGTCAGATGGATTCGACGCTGCCGTCGGCGTCGCGCCCAGAGCCGACCTGGCGGATTCGGCCTGGGCCCGCATCCGAAGCCATGACAATGTGCGCATGGTTGACGACTGGAAGCGACGTCTTGATGCCCTTCACGCAGAGTTGGTCCGCCGCGACGACCCTGTCGCTTGGGTGGTTGAGGCCGATGCGGTGAACGCCTCGCGACGGTACCCATATGTGGCCTTGCGGGGGCCCGTCTTCGGTGTCGCCGTGCAGGACCCCGCCGTCGGTCCGGACTGGCGTCTTCTGCTGCCGGTCGTGAACGGGACGCCTCAACAGGCGCGGGACGAGCTGAACTCGCACCTGTGGTTCAAGGCCAGGGGCGACACTGACGACCCCGCCGTACGGCGCGAGCTGTTGGCGGCCGTGGCCGTGCTGGAACGCGAGCCGGTCAACGAGGTGGAGGTCCTCGGCGTGCGCTACCGGGTGGTGCGCGGCGATGCGTTCGCGCGCAGCGGGGAGGGCGGGCTGGAGCCACCCCGCCCCAGTGACCGGGAACCGGCCGACAGAACATGGGGCGCGCACCACACGACGCCCTCGCCTGACGTGGGCTTCGTCCTCGACCCCGGCCAGGACGACGGCCTGTTCGCAGGCGCGATGAAGCTGGGCCTGCGCGATTTCGCCTACACCGGCTCCCACTTCCCCGTCGACGTACGCGCGGACTCGCAGCGGGCGGCAGCAGCCTGTCCGGAGATTGTCCTGCTCCCCGTCGGCTTCGGCGTTGTGGAAGGCAACGGGGAGGGGTGGCGGCCGCGTGGCGCCATGATGGCCACCCCGCACGATGCACGGGATCTGTTGCACGGCGCGATGACCGAGACCTGGTGGCCTGAGCTCCGCCAGCTCGATGAGCATGAGAAAGCCGCGTGCATCAAGGCGGCCGAGGAGTTCAAGGCCGCCGGTCACGCCAATGAAGTGCGCGTCGGCGACTACCTGTACCGAATCTGCCGTGTCGAACGGCTGGTCCGCTGCGGCCCGGATGGGCCGGAGCCGCCGCGTCGCACAGACGTTGACGAATACGGCCCTTCACAGATGCATCCGACGATGGACGAGGACGGCGGCCTCCACTACGACTGATCTCCCGGTCCGCAGGGGTCTTGCAGCGAATTCACAGGTCAGCCCACACCCTCCATCATTTGATCCTCTTGTGGTGGTCGATGAGCAGGGTGCTCGCCTCGGAGTGGATCAAGCCGTGAAGGCCACTACCCCGGATGCCGGGTAGTGGCCTTCACTGTCATTCCTGACATCAAGTCAGAGAATTGGCCGGCGGTGCACACGCGGTGCACAAGAGGGTGGAAAGTCAGTGGTAACAGCGAGAACTACTGAGACGAGTTTTCGCAGGTCACAGCCTGATTCCAGGGCTTCCGCCCAGGTCACCCGGCCCCGCTCTTTAGATGTCGAAGTACAGCTCGAACTCGTGCGGGTGCGGCCGCAGCTGGATTGGGGCGATCTCGTTCGTGCGCTTGTAGTCGATCCAGGTCTCGATCAGGTCGGAGGTGAAGACACCGCCGGCCTGGAGGTACTCGTTGTCCTCCTCCAGGGCGTCGAGCACCGAGGAGAGGTTGGTCGGGACCTGCGGGACGCCCGCGTGCTCCTCGGGGGCGAGCTCGTAGAGGTCCTTGTCGATCGGCTCGGCCGGCTCGATCTTGTTCTTGATGCCGTCGAGGCCCGCGAGGAGGAGGGCGGAGAAGGCGAGGTACGGGTTCGAGGACGGGTCCGGGGCGCGGAACTCGACGCGCTTGGCCTTCGGGTTGGAGCCCGTGATCGGGATGCGCATCGCGGCGGAGCGGTTGCGCTGCGAGTAGACCAGGTTGACCGGGGCCTCGAAGCCGGGGACCAGGCGGTGGTAGGAGTTCACCGTCGGGTTGGTGAAGGCCAGCAGCGACGGGGCGTGCTTGAGGATGCCGCCGATGTAGTAGCGGGCGGTGTCGGAGAGGCCCGCGTAGCCCTGCTCGTCGTAGAAGAGGGGCTCGCCGCCGGTCCACAGGGACTGGTGGACGTGCATGCCGGAGCCGTTGTCACCGAAGATCGGCTTGGGCATGAAGGTGGCGGTCTTGCCGTTGCGCCAGGCGACGTTCTTCACGATGTACTTGAAGAGCATCAGGTCGTCGGCCGCGGCCAGCAGGGTGTTGAACTTGTAGTTGATCTCCGCCTGGCCGGCGGTGCCGACCTCGTGGTGCTGGCGCTCGACCTTGAGGCCGGCCTTGTTCAGCTCCAGGGAGATCTCGGCGCGCAGGTCGGCGAAGTGGTCGACCGGCGGGGCCGGGAAGTAGCCGCCCTTGTAGCGGACCTTGTAACCGCGGTTGTCCTCCAGCGCGCCGGTGTTCCAGGCGCCGGCCTCGGAGTCGATCTCGTAGATCGAGCGGTTCGCGGTGGTCTCGAAGCGCACCGAGTCGAAGACGTAGAACTCCGCCTCGGGGCCGAAGTACGCGGTGTCCGCGATGCCGGTGGAGGCGAGGTAGGCCTCGGCCTTCTTGGCGATGTTCCGCGGGTCACGGCTGTACTGCTCGCCGGTGATCGGGTCGTGGATGAAGAAGTTGATGTTGAGCGTCTTGTCCCGGCGGAACGGGTCGACACGCGCGGTCGACATGTCCGCACGCAGCGCCATGTCCGACTCGTGGATGGCCTGGAAGCCGCGGATCGACGAGCCGTCGAAGGCCAGCTCCTCGTCCGGGTCGAATGCCTCCGCCGGAACCGTGAAGTGCTGCATGACGCCGGGAAGGTCGCAGAAACGGACGTCGACGAACTTGACGTCCTCGTCCTTGATGAACTTCCGAGCTTCGTCAGCGTTCTGGAACATCCAACTCCTCCTAGCCCGGCCGCAGGGGACGGGGATTGCTTCGGCGGCGCATTCCATCTGCGGGGGTCGCGCTGTCGCCGACCATAGGGAGCCGGGATTTCTCAAGCATGACCCATTTGTTTCGCCGAGGTTAACCGGCAGGCAGCAGATGTGTGACGTCTCCGTGAGGCTGTATGCAGGTCTTATGGGTAGGGGTGGGGACCCGGGCCGCTCCGGCGAGCGGTCCGGAGAGCTGGCTGGTTTCCGCCCTGGACGGACCCGCTGGGCCCGATGTGTCCCGGTTCCCCCGGGGCGTGCCGGCGGGCCGACGGCGCCCGGGCGAGAGCAACGCGTCCCGCGCCGTCCGCCCCGTCACACCTTCCAGGATGCCTCTGAACGCCCGCACCCACCCGCAGGGAAACGTATGCGGTCCCGTACCGTGGACGGGTGGATAAAAGGCAAGCAATCGGATCGTGGCTCTCCGGGCCGCGCGCGGCGGCCGAGGACATGGGCGTCGACTTCGGTTACCGGGGCGAGCGGCTCGGCCTGCCCGAGGAGGGGCCCGGGGCCGTGGCGCCCCCCGGGCGGCGCATCGGAGCCCTGCTCGTCGACTGGGGCCTGTGCATGCTCATCGCGTACGCGCTCCTGTCGGGCGGCAATGTGCAGACCGCCGGCAACTGGGCGCTCGTCGTCTTCTTCGTGATGAGCGCGCTCACCGTCGGCACCATCGGCTGCACCCCGGGCAAGCGGCTGATGCGGCTTCGCGTCATCAGCGAGACCGGATCCCGGCTCGGCTTCCCCTGGGTGCTCCTGCGCAGCCTGCTGCTCCTTCTCGTCATCCCCGCCGTCGTCTGGGACCGGGACTCCCGCGGGCTCCACGACCGGCTCTCCCGCGCCGTTCAGGTGCGGATGTGAGACGTGCGGATGTGAGATTCGCCTAGAGCTGCTTCAGCCCGAGGTAGAGCTGCTTCAGCCCGAGGCGCGAGGCGACCGACGAAAGAAGCGGCCCCGGGACCAGATCCACTCTGGTCCCGGGGCCGCTTCCGTTGCGTTTCTTACGCGCCGACCGCCGGCTCAGCGGCCCTTCGGCATCCGCATGCCCTTCGGCAGCGGACCCTTCGGGATCGGCATGTTCGCCATCAGGTCGCCCAGCGCCCGCAGCCGGTCGTTGGTCGCGGTCACCTGCGGGCCGGCGAGCACGCGCGGCAGCTTCAGCAGCGTGGTGCGCAGCTTCTTGATCGGAACCTGGCCCTCATCGGTGCCCACGACGATGTCGTGCACGGGGATGTCCGCGACGATGCGGTTCATGCGCTTCTTCTCGGCGGCCAGCAGGCCCTTGAGGCGGTTCGGGTTGCCCTCGGCGACGAGCACGATGCCGGCCTTGCCGACCGCCCGGTGGACGACGTCCTGGCTGCGGTTCATGGCCACCGCCGGGGTCACGGTCCAGCCGCGGCCGACGTTCTCCAGCACCGCGGCGGCGGCGCCCGGCTGGCCCTCCAGCTGGCCGAAAGCGGCCCGCTCGGCGCGCCGGCCGAAGACGATCGCCATCGCGAGGAAGGCCAGGACGAAGCCCAGGATGCCCAGGTAGATCGGGTGATCGATCCAGAAGCCGAACGCGAGGAAGGCACCCAGTACGACGATGCCCACAGCCGCGACGACAAGGCCGACCTTGGAGTCGACCCGCTTGGTCATCTTGTAGGTCAGAGCGATCTGCTTCAGTCGCCCCGGGTTCTCGGATGATTCCTGCCTCGCCATGTAGCGAAGTTTACGTGGCCTGCGGCGCCCTGGCGGACATGGCCTCCAGCACATGCTGGGCCTCCCGCCGGTCCTTCGCCCGCCGTCGGTCCTCCAGCACCGCGGCCCAGGCGTTACGTCGGGCGGTGCGCTGCCCGCCCCCCAGCAGCAGTCCTTCGAGCGTGAGTAGTGCTCCGGTCACGGAGAGTGGGCGTCCAGGCGCGGCCTGCATGGCGAAAACTCCCTCGAAAACGGCGGATGGGACACGGGTTGGTGCGTGGGGGACGGGTCGGCGGGCAAGGCGCGGAGCACGGGCGGGAACGTGGCGCGGGGGGTGTGGCCGACCGGTGTTCCTTAATCGTTATCCAAAGGTGTTACCAGTGCGTGACCGGGTGGTCAAACACTGATGAAACGTTTACGCAATCGGTGTCCCGGCCCCCGGTGACGGACACCGGGGGCCACCTGGGGCGACCTGACGCAACGGCGCTCGACCGGGGCCGAACGCTGTGCGCGTCCTCACACCGCCTAACGGGGCAGACCGCCTGGGTGCCCTCACACCGCCTGACGGGGCAGACCGCCTGACGGGCGCCCTCGGATCCGCCGAGGTCGGACCGGCTGACCCGGCCGGCCGGCAGGTGGGCTCACCCCGCCGGGCGCGGCCTCACACCGCCTGACGGGTGAGCGCCGCCTCTCGCCGCTCGATCGCCTGCTGGTAGAGCCGGCCGGCGCGGTACGAGGAGCGGACCAGCGGGCCCGACATCACGCCGGAGAAGCCGATCTCCTCGGCCTCCTCCTTCAGCTCCACGAACTCCTGCGGCTTCACCCAGCGCTCCACCGGGTGGTGCCGCACCGACGGCCGCAGGTACTGCGTGATGGTGATCAGCTCGCAGCCCGCGTCATGCAGGTGCTGCAGCGCCTCGCTGACCTCCTCGCGGGTCTCGCCCATGCCGAGGATCAGGTTGGACTTCGTCACCAGGCCGTCCTCGCGGGCCTTGGTGATGACCTCCAGCGAGCGCTCGTAGCGGAAGCCGGGGCGGATGCGCTTGAAGATGCGCGGCACGGTCTCGACGTTGTGCGCCAGCACCTCGGGGCGGGACGAGAAGACCTCGGCCAGCTGCTCCGGCACGGCGTTGAAGTCGGGGATCAGCAGCTCGACCTTGGTGTGGCCGCCCTCGCGCTCCGCCGTCATGGCGTGGATCTGCCGGACTGTCTCCGCGTACAGCCAGGCGCCGCCGTCCTCCAGGTCGTCGCGGGCGACGCCGGTGATGGTGGCGTAGTTCAGGTCCATGGTGACGACCGACTCGCCGACGCGGCGCGGCTCGTCACGGTCGAGCGCCTGCGGCTTGCCGGTGTCGATCTGGCAGAAGTCGCACCGCCGGGTGCACTGGTCGCCGCCGATGAGGAAGGTCGCCTCGCGGTCCTCCCAGCACTCGAAGATGTTGGGACAGCCGGCCTCCTGGCAGACGGTGTGCAGTCCCTCGCTCTTCACCAGCTTCTGCAGCTCGGTGTACTCGGGGCCCATCTTCGCCCGAGTCTTGATCCACTCAGGCTTGCGCTCGATGGGGGTCTGGCTGTTCCGGACCTCCAGGCGCAGCATCTTGCGTCCGTCGGGTGCGACAGCGGCCACGTCCGGCTCCCTACGACTTAGATTCTTCGGCGGACACCAGGGTACGCCCGTGTTTCATACGCTTTTACGTCCAGGGCAACCTGCGGGCCTACGGGTGCATTCCCGAGGGCTCGCCGCCCGGGGCTTCTTCAGACCGCGCGCGGCAGCGGCACCGACGACTCCAGCACGTCCTGGAGGTGCTTCTCGATCACCGGGGTCACCTCCGCCACGGTCACGTCCCTGCCCAGCTCGTTGGAGAGCGAGGTCACACCGGCGTCCCGGATGCCGCACGGCACGATGCGGTCGAACCAGGTGTTGTCCGGGTTGCAGTTGAGCGAGAAGCCGTGCATGGTCACGCCCTTGGCGATCCGTACGCCGATCGCGGCGAGCTTGCGGTCCTCGCGGCGCTGGCCGGCGTTGGACGGGGCGTACTCCGGGCCGTTCAGTCGCGGGTCGAACTCCTCGTCCTCCACCCGCGGGTCGAAGTCCAGGTTCAGCCCGGGGATGGCGGGCCGCTGCTCGACCGGGTCGCCCAGCACCCACACGCCGCTGCGGCCCTCCACCCGGGTGGTCTCCACGCCGAACTCCGCGCACGTGCGCAGCAGCGCCTCCTCCAGCCGCCGGACGTGGGCGATCACGTCCACCGGGCGCGGCAGCTTGAGGATCGGGTAGCCGACGAGCTGGCCCGGGCCGTGCCAGGTGATCTTCCCGCCGCGGTCCACGTCCACCACAGGTGTGCCATCGAGGGGGCGCTCGTTCTCCGCCGTGCGCCGTCCGGCCGTATACACCGCCGGGTGCTCCAGCAGGAGGCAGGTGTCCGGGATCTCGTCCGCGAACCGGGCCGCGTGCACCCGACGCTGCTCCTGCCACGCCTCCTGGTACTCGACGGCGTCCGCCCCGAAGCCCAGGTGGACAAAGCGCAGCTCACTCACGGCAGCTCCTTCGAACCTTGCTGTTCAGTGCCCTGTGTACGGGTGCACGGGCGCTCTTCGCACCCGTGCGGCGGCGCGCGCCCGGCTCCGGGCGCGCCCCCTGCGTGCCACTGTACGACCGTCGTACGCGCCACCCACAAGCGGCCGGGGTCGGCCGACTCTCGTACGTGCGGTCCCGGCCGCCGCCGGGTCCCGCCCGCGGACCGGTCCAGGTTCCGCCGCAGGCCCGAGCCGTCCCCGCTCCGGGCCTGTCCTCACACGATCGGATGAATACGGGTCATAGGTGGCGAGGAGATCGCCGATGACCGCTAAATTCACGCCGTTCCACAGAGCGATCAGGGAGACCGGCAGGCTGATGACGGAACGACCCCCCCAGCGAAACCCCAACCGTCAGCTCGCCGCGCTCATCGCCGAGGCGGGGTTCTCCAACGCCGGGCTGGCCCGGCGCGTCGACCAGCTCGGCTTGGAGCACGGCCTCGATCTTCGCTACGACAAGACGTCGGTGACCCGATGGCTGCGCGGGCAGCAGCCGCGCGGCACCACCCCCGCCCTCATCGCCGAGGTCTTCACCCGTCGACTGGGGCGCCGGCTGTCCGCGCAGGACCTGGGGCTCGACGCCTGTGCCCCCGTCTACGCCGGCCTGGAGTTCGCCGCGACGCCCGAGGAGGCGGTGGACATCGTCAGCGGGCTCTGGCGCAAGGACTCCGGCAACCACGTCGAGCTGCGCAAGATCGCCTTCACCCCGGCCGGGCTGGTGGTGCCCAGCCGCGACTGGCTCATCGGCCGGCCGGACGAGCGCGTCGCCCGCGGCGAGCCCGGCCCCGGCGAGGGCGGGCCCGCGGGCGCGGGGCCGGTCCTGGGCCGGGTGCCGGCGCAGGGCCGGCCCACCGTGCCCCGACAGCGTCAGATCATCACCGACACCGGCCCCGGCCACCGGGTCACCTCCGGTGACATCGCGGCGCTGCGCTCGGTCGGCGAGCTCTTCCGGGCGCTGGACCAGGCCTACGGCGGCGGCCACGCCCGCCAGGCGCTGGTGCGCTATCTGGAGCACGAGGGCGAGCCGATGCTGCGCGGCACCTACGGGGAGACGACCGGGCGGCGGCTGTTCGCCGCGGTGGCCGACCTGACCCGGCTGGCCGGCTGGACCTCGTACGACATCGCCGCCCACGGCCTCGCCCAGCGGTACTTCGTCCAGGCCCTGCGGCTCGCCCAGGCGGCCGGGGACCGGGCGTACGGCAGCTATGTGCTGGTCACCATGAGCCGGCAGGCGGTCTACCTGGGGCACGGGCGTGAGGCGGTGCAGCTCGCGCGGGTCGCCCAGCAGGGTGTGGGCACCGGCGCGCCCCCGGTGATGCAGTCCCTGCTGCACGCGGTGGAGGCCCGCGCGCACGGCGTGCTGGGCGACATGCGGGCCTGTACGGCCTCGCTGACCCGCGCGGAGCGGGCGCTGGAGACGGCACGGCCGGGCGACGACGTGCCGTACTGGGCCCGGTTCTTCGACGAGGCCCAGCTGGCCGACGAGTTCGGGCACTGCCACCGGGACCTTCAGCAGTACCGGGCCTCCGCCCAGCACGCGGAGCGCTCGCTCCAGCTGCGCGGCGCCGGCCACGCCCGCTCGCGGCTGTTCTGCCGGGTGGTGCTGGCCACCGCCCGGCTGGGCCTCGGCGAGCTGGAGCAGGCGTGCGCGCTGGGCGCGGAGGCCGCGCAGCAGGCGTCCGAGATGCGGTCCGCGCGGGCGCTGGAGTACGTGCGGGACTTCGAACGGCGACTGGAGCCCTACCGGGACGCGGCGCCGGTGCGCGGGTACCGGGAGCGGGTGGCGGCGCTGGGCTGAACGCGCCGCGCCGCCCCCCGGGCCTCAGCTCTCCCCCTCCCACCGCCCCGGTCGCATCCGCCGGGGCCGGGCCGGGGCGGGGCGATGTCCGCGGCGGGGGGCCGGCGCGGGGGTTGCCCGGCGACTGCCCGGGCGGAACGCCGTCCGGGCAGGTCCGTCCCATGCCCGCTCGGGCCGGCGGCGGCCGGCGGCTGCGCGCCGGCGCGCCCTCGATCGCGCTCGACCGCTCGCGTCGGCGCGCGCCGGCCCGTGTCGGTGCCCCGGCCGAGGACGGTGGGGCCGGCCAGGCCGGACGCCCGTCCTGGCCTTGTTCGTCCGCCTCGGCGCCCGCCGTGCTCGCGGGCGCCGGGCGCCGCGCCGCCGTGCTCGCGGTCGCCGGGCCCGCGTCGGCGCGCGCCGCCGGCGTGCCGGTCGCCCGTCGGCGACGGCCGGTCACCCGCTCAGCCGAGCCCGCCGTCCGGAACGGCGTCGGGCACGCCGTCCGGCACGGCGCCGGGCAACCCACGGCGCCCACCTCACGGGCGTAGATGGCGCACGGCACGCAGCGGGATGTACGGCTCCGCGACCTGGCCCATGGTGCTGGCGGTCTGGACGCGGGAGTCGGGCCTCGGGCACGGGGTCAGGCGGCCGACGGAAGGGCTCCCGGGGAGGTGTACATGCCGAAGTCCCGGAGGACCGCCCAGGCGGCGCGGCGGCCGGAGGAGAGGGCGCCCTGCACCGTGCTGGTGTCGCGGTGATCGCCGCACACGTAGAGGCCGCGCAGCAGTCGCACCGGCCGGCGCCGGTCGTGTGGGGCGGACATGGCCGGGACGGCGTGCGGGTCGTGGTGGGCGCCGAGCAGCTGCCAGGCGGCGGTGGAGGTGCCGTAGATCCCGGCCAGTTGGGCGCGGGCGGCACGGTCGAGCTCCGCGAGGGGGAGCGCGGTGGCGGCGCCGAGCACCGTCGAGGTGATCAGGGCCCGCCCGTGGGGGGCGCGCGAGGGGTCCACCTCGCTCGCGACGGTGGTGTGCGCGACCGGTCCCCGGCCGTCGGCGGCCAGAATCAGCGCCGGCTCGCGCAGCGGCGACGTGTCCGCGGTGTGGTGCAGCACGGTGACCGGGTGGAAGGTGGGCAGCCGCAGCCCGGGCAGCAGCTCGACGGCGGCCCGGGCTCCGGTCGCGACGAGCACCGAGCGACAGCGGAACTCACCGTGCCCGGCGGTGGCGACGGCGGTGGTGGCCGCGGCGACCGCGCGGACGCCGGTGCGGACCGTGCCCGGCGGCAGGCCGGCGGCCAGCAGCGCGGGCAGCGCGGCCGCGCCGCCCTGCGGCAGGCACAGCCGGCCTCGGGCGTAGCCGCGCAGCACCAGGTCGGCGCAGCGACTGGAGGTGGTCAGCTCCGGGTCGCTGAGCAGCGAGACCAGCAGCGGGCGCAGAAAGCCCTCGATGGTGCGGGCCGGGAGGCCGCGCGTGCCGAGGGTCTGCCCCACGGGCCGGTCCGGGCGGGCCAGCAGCCGGTCGGCGGGCACCGCGGCCAACCGACCCAGCGCGGCGCTCAGCCGCGCCTGGTCCAGCGCCCCGCCGAGCGGCGCCCGAGTGGCCGAGCCGAGTGGGGTGCGGGCGCCGCGGGGCGCGCGGGCCGCGGTGGCGAAGGCGCGCGCGGTGGTGAGGGCGCTGCCCCTCGCTCCGCCCTTCGCGGTCCCGCGGCCGCCGCGTGCGCCGCGGCCACCCCAGCCGGGCGGCGCGCCCACCCGTTGGGTGTGGCCGTCCCCGTGCACCAGCACCCCGGGCGAGAACGGGCGCAGCGTCAGCCCGTCCAGGCCCGGGGTCTGGCGCAGCTCGGGGAAGGAGGACATGAGCAACTGGCCGGTGAGGTCCAGCCGGAAGCCGTCGACCTCCTCGGTGGCCATCCGACCGCCCACCCGAGGCGCGGCCTCCAGCACGGTGACCGACACCCCTGCGCCGGTCAGTTGGTGGGCGGCGGCGAGCCCGGCGAGCCCGGCCCCCACGATGACGACGTCCGTCTTGCCCTGTGCGTGTTGCCCGCTGCTGAGCACGTGCCCTCCCCGGGGTCCGTGTGCTGAGGTCGGTGCGTTCGCTGGGGGCGTGATGCCCCCAACAGGCAGCCCGGATGCGTGACTTGCCGATGACCGTAGGGGGAAATCCAGACAATGACAGTCGCGCACCGACCGGGCACGGAGGCACGCGCGTCGCACATGCGCCCGTCATGGGACGGAGGCCCGCGGCCCGGTGGGAGGGGAGAGCCGGCCGCGGGACGTTCGGGGGAGGGTGTGGGTGTGGGGGGCGTGGCACGTCACGCCGCCGGACCCCGGCGTCCGCACCGGGACCGGCCCGCGCGGCCGCCGGAGCGGCACCCCAGGTGTCCTCGGCTGTCCCCGGGCGCCCCCGGGCGTCCCCAGATGGTCCCCGGGTGTCCTCAGACGTCTCCGGGTGCCTCCGGCCGTCCCGGGTCGTCCCGGGTTCCCACCGTCCCCGGGTGTGCGGGTGTCCTCAGGTGTAGAGGTACGGCATGGGTGAGGTGGCCGTGGCGCCGGTCGAGGTGGTGACGACGACGGCCGCGGGTCCGGGGGTGCCCGCCGGCGTGATGGCCTGGATCTTGGTGTCGCCCATGACCTTGAAGGTGACGGCGGGATTGCCCCCGAAGGTGGTGCTGACGACCTGGCTCAGCGACGTGCCGAAGATGTTGACGGAACGGAAGCCGGCACGGGAACCGGAGGTCGGGCTGATGCTGGTGATGGCCGGGGCGCTGATGTAGGTGTAGGAGGTGGAGTTGGAGACGCCTCCCCGGTTGGCGGTGTGGACGGAGACGGTGCGCGCCACGGCCGAGGGCGGGATGACGACGGTCATCACGGTGTCCGACACGACGGTGGGAACGACCGCGACGTTCCTGAACCACACCTGTCGGACGCCGACGAACCTCCGGCCGGTGATGGTGAGGGAGCTTCCTCCGCTCATCGGCCCCGAGGGCGACGAGAGGGTGTGGATGACGGGCAGGAGCCGGTAGTAGAAGCGGCCGATGACCGCTGATCCCCCGGCCGCGATCACTCTGACCGTGGCGCTTCCCGTACCCGAGGGGGTGACGAGGGTCATCGTGGTGTCGTCGACGACCACCACGTCGGTCGCGAGGCGATTGCCGAACCGCACGTATCTGGTGCCGGTGAAGCCCCGGCCGGTGAGGGTCACCGCCGTACCGCCGCCGAGGGAGCCCTGGTTGGGGGTGACGGCGGCCGGTCTGCTCAGCACCCGGACGGTCCCGGCGGCGTTGTTGACGACGTACAGACGACGGCCGTCCGGGGTGGTGGAGATCCCCTGCGGCCCGCTGAATCCGGGAAGGGTGGCGGTGACGGTGTCGGTGCTGGGGTTGATCACGGTGACCGAGCCGGCGTCCGTCATCGTGGCGTAGACGAGCGTCCCGTCCGGGGAGGCGGCCAGGCGGGCCGGATTGGCCGCGGTGGTGATACGGGTGACGGTGTTGGCGGTGGTGTCGATGACGCTGACGATTCCGGAGCCGGAGTTGGCGACGTAGGCGCGGGTTCCGTCGGGTGTGAGGGCCACTCCGCGGGGTGTGGTGCCGACGGTGACGGTCGCGGTGACGGTGTTGCTGGCGGTGCTGATGACGCTGACGGTTCCGGCGGTGGAGTTGGTGACGTAGGCGCGGGTTCCGTCGGGGTGGACCGCCACGCCCCAGGGGCCGGTGCCGACGGTGACGGTCGCGGTGACGGTGTTGGTGGCGGTGTTGATGACGCTGACGGTTCCGGAGCCGGAGTTGGCGACGTAGGCGCGGGTTCCGTCGGGGGTGAGGGCCACTCCGCGGGGTGTGGTGCCGACGGTGACGGTCGCGGTGACGGTGTTGGTGGCGGTGTTGATGACGCTGACGGTTCCGGCGGTGGAGTTGGTGACGTAGGCGCGGGTTCCGTCGGGGTGGACCGCCACGCCCCAGGGGCCGGTGCCGACGGTGACGGTCGCGCTGACGGTGTTGGTGGCCGGGTCGATGACGCTGACGGTTCCGGAGCCGGAGTTGGTGACGTAGGCGCGCAGGCCGTCCGGCCTGAAGGCGATGGAGGCGGGGCCGGTGCCGACGGTGACGGTGACGGGGTCCGCCATGAGTGAGAGACGGTTCACCGCGGCGTCCGTGTCGCGGATCGCAAGCGAGCGCGTCCCGGGGGTTTCGGCTGTGGACATGAGACTCCTCTCGCTCCGGCTCCGCGGGCTTCGATCGGCGCTCCGGTGCCGGAGGAGGTAGTGGCGTTCTCCCCCCGGGTTCCTCGCATGGTCCCAAGCCGCTGACGGTGACACGAGACGACATGGGAAGCACTCCGGTGTGACGGACCGGCACAAGCCGGATAGTGCGTATCGTCTGACTTACCCCTGAGTGATGCGGATACGCCCTTATGTGCGCCGTCGTCCTCTGCTCCCATGGCCGCAGAGGGCGATTCGTCGACGACGACCGCCTCTTTCAGCCGCGTGGTGGCCCAGGCGTCGCGGCCCCGTCCGTCTGTCCCGGCCCAGGAGTTCCCGCCGAGGCAGCCAGTAGCCCCGACACGCAGGGAGAAGAACAGTGGTCACTCTCACCCCCCACCAGGGCCCGACCTCGGGCGGCAACTCGGTGGTCATCACCGGTACCAACTTCACCGGCGCCACCCGTGTGGCGTTCGGAACCAAGTCGGCCAGCTTCACCGTCGACAGCGCCACCCAGATCACGGCGACCGCCCCCTCCGGCAACAGTGCCGTCCAGGTCGTGGTCACCACGCCGGGCGGGACCACCGCGCCGGTGTACTACTACTACATCCTGCCGCCGCTCAAATCGAGCCTCAGCCAGACCTCCGGGCCGCTGAGCGGCGCCACGACCACCCTCACCGGTGCCAACCTCGTCACCACCACAGGGGTGTCCTTCGGGAGCGACCCCGCCGCCGGCTTCACGGTGGTGAACGACACCACGGTCAACGTCACCGCTCCGACCGTGACGACGCCCGCGACCGTTCCGGTGAGCATCACCACCCAGGGCGGCAGCACCAACGGACTGACCTTCCGCTTCGTCGGCGCGCCGACCGTGACCAGCATGACTCCCACGTCCGGTCCGGACTACGGCGGCACCTCGTCCGTCATCACCGGCACCAACCTGAGTGATGTCATCGACATCTCGTACGGCCCGGAACAGGCCGCCTTCCAGATCGTCGACGACACGACGATCGTCTCCTACTCGCCCACCGGGACGGGCACCGTCACCGTCACCGTGACCAGCGTGGGTGGGAGCGACTCCTCGCGGTCCTTCACCTTCGTCGCCGAGCCGGGCTGAGGTCGCGGGTGGGGCGGCCCGGGCCGGTCGAACCGGCCGGCCCGGCCGCCCCGCCGGGGCGGGGTGGGGGAGGGGCGTCGGGCGGCCGGTTCCCGGGCGCGCCTCAGGCGGCCCGCGGGTCGTAGGGCGTCAGGGCGGCCCGTACCGCCTGCTCGATGCGTGGATGGGCGAAGGTGAAGCCGGTGTCCAGCAGCCGTCGGGGGAGCACCCGCTGACTGCCGAGCATGTCGTCGGTGACCTCGCCGAGCGCCAGCCGCAGCGCCGCGGCGGGCACCGGGAACGGGGTCGGGCGGCGCAGCACCCGGCCCATGGCGGAGGTGATCTCGCGGTTGGTGGCGGGCTCGGGGGCGGTCAGGTTCACCGGTCCGGAGAGCTCCTCGGTGTCGATGATGTGCCGCAGGGCGGCGATGTGGTCCCGCAGGGAGATGAAGCTCCAGTACTGCCGCCCGCTGCCAAGACGCCCCCCGACGCCCAGCCTGAACAGCGGGAAGAGCCGGCCCCAGGCGCCGCCTTCGTGCGCGACGACCAGACCGGTGCGGGCGTACGCGGTGCGGATCCCGGCCTCGACGGCCGGCTCGGCCGCCTCCTCCCACTCCTGGCAGACCCGGGCCAGGAAGCCGTCCCCCGGCGGTGCGTTCTCGTCGACCGGACGCTCTCCCGGGTAGCCGTAGACGCCGACCGCGCTGCCGCTCACCAGGACCCGGGGCGGGACGTCGAGCGTGGCCAGGGCCTCGGCCACGGCGGCGGTGCCCAGCACCCGGCTGTCCCGGATCCGCCGCTTGTAGTCGTCCGTCCAGCGCCGGTCGGCGATGCCCGCGCCGGCGAGGTGGACGACGGCGTCGCAGCCGATGAGACCGACCGTGTCGACCCACTGGCGGTCCGGGTCCCAGGCGACCTCGTCGGTCGCGCGGGCGTCCCGGCGGACCAGCCGCAGCACATGATGACCGTCCGCGCGGAGCGAGCGCACGAGAGCGGAGCCGATGAGCCCGGAGGAACCGGTGACGGCGATACGCAGAGGGGTACGCATGGCAGTCATCCTGCCCCGCCGAGCCCGACGAAGCGCATGCCGCGCCCGGTCCGGCGTGCCAGGCTGACGCGCATGACCGAACCGATCATCCGCCCCGCCACGCTCACCGACGACCCCGCCCTCGCCGACCTGGACCGGCGCACCTGGTCGCCGCTGCACGCGGTCACCGCCCGACCGCGGCCCGCCGGCCCCTTCTTCGACGACCGCAGCCGTCCGGACGGGCTGCTGCTGGCCGAGGTCGACGGCGCGGTGGCCGGCTACATACGGCTGGGCAATCCGACGCCCCTGCCGTCCAACGCGCACGTACGGCAGATCCAGGGGCTGGTCGTGGACGACCGGGTCCGGGGCAGGGGCGTGGCGCGGGCGCTCCTCGGGGCGGCCTACGAGGAGGCGCGGCGGCAGGGCGCGATCCGGATCACGCTGCGGGTGCTGGGCCACAACACCCCGGCGCGGCGGCTGTACGCGTCGGAGGGTTTCGCGGTGGAGGGGGTGCTGCCGGGTGAGTTCCTGCTGGCGGGGGAGTACGTGGACGACGTGCTGATGGGGCGGCCGCTGTAGGCGGGGGCGTCCTTCCCGAGGCGCCCCCGTAGGCACTCCTCCTGTAGGCACTCCTCGCGGAGACGCTCCGTCCTGGAAGCGCCCAGCCCTGAAAGTGCTCCGTCCCGGAGGTACTCCTCCCGGAGACGCTCAATCCCGGAAGCGCTCCCACAGCCTGGGGAATCGACCCGCCAGGGCCGCGTCGCTCTCGAAGTCGATGGTCAGGCCCTCCGGCTCGCGTGGCCGCGGCGGCAGCCCCAGGTCCGGCAGCTCCAGGCCGGTCAGCCGCTCGTACGCCTCGTCGGCCGCGTACCCCAGGTCCTCGCAGTCCCCGTCCCGCTCCTCGTCGAAGTCCTCCAGCAACTCGGCCAGGTCGTCCGGGTCGTGCAGCGCCCCCTCGAAGACCTCTCGGCCCTGCCCGATCAGCCAGGCGCGGAAGGCGTCGAAGGCGTCGTCGCTGGCGCCGTCCAGCAGCACCGCGGCCGCGCCCCACAGGTCCCAGCGGTAGGCGCGGTTGAAGCGCGCCTCGAAGTGCCGCGCGAAGTCCAGCACGGAGTCCGGGTCGAGCCCCGTCAACCGCTCGACCAGCAGGTCTGACTGGTCCTCGGGGTCGCCCTCGGCGTCCTCCCGGGTGCCGTCGATCAGCTCCCAGAACTCCGTCTCGTCCATCATCACGGGACCAGGATCGGGCCTGCTGCCGAGACCCGCACGCGGAGCGGTCAGATGCGCCCGTCTTGTTATCGATAGCAACAATCCCGATCGACGATCTCCGTAAAGCCCGACAGAAGGTGTCGGGTTTGGCTGCCAGGGTCGATGTCGTACGGCAGAGCACGACCGAGGAAGGGACGGATGCACGTGGCGACGACACAGGGCACGCGGTCGGGGGCGGACGGGCCGCTGGCGGGGAGGATCGCGCTGGTCGCGGGGGCGACGCGGGGCGCGGGCCGCGGCATCGCCGTGGAGCTGGGCGCGGCCGGGGCCACTGTCTACGTGACCGGCCGTACGACGCGCGAGCGGATCAGCGAGGTGGGTCGGTCGACCGAGACCATCGAGCAGACGGCCGAGCTGGTCACGGCGGCCGGCGGCACCGGCATCGCGGTGCGCGTCGACCACCTGGAGCGGGAGGAGGTGCGGGCGCTGGTGGAGCGGATCGACCGGGAGCAGGGGCGCCTGGACATCCTGGTCAACAACGTCTGGGGCGGCGAGCGCCTGATCGCGGCGGACCTGGGCAGCGGCAGGAAGTCCTGGGAGGTCGATCTGGAGAGCGGGCTGCGGATGCTCCGCCTCGGCGTCGAGACCCACCTGGTGACCAGCTACCACGCGCTGCCGCTGCTGACCCGACGGCCGGGCGGACTGGTGGTGGAGGTCACCGACGGCACGGCGGAGTTCAACCGCCGCTACCGCGAGCACCTGTTCTTCGACCTCACCAAGAACGCCCCCATCCGGATGGCCTTCGGCCTGGGGGAGGAGCTCAAGGACCTGGGCGGGACGGCCGTCTGCGTCACCCCCGGCTTCCTGCGCTCGGAGGAGATGCTCGACCACTTCGGGGTGCGGGAGGAGAACTGGCGCGACGCGGTGAAGGCGGTGCCGGACTTCGCGGTCGCCGAGTCGCCGCACTACGTCGGCCGGGCGGTCGCGGCGCTGGCGGGCGACCCGGACCGGGCGCGCTGGAACGGACAGTCCCTGTCCAGCGGCGCGCTGGCGAAGGTCTACGGCTTCACGGACCTCGACGGATCGCGGCCGGACGGGTTCGCGTACTTCGAGGAGGTGGTGTTCGGCGGGAAGCAGGCGGACGTCTCGGAGTACCGCTGACGTCCGAGCCCTCGCGTCGCGAAGGCGTCCGAGGGTCGGAGTACCGCTGACGTCCGAACCCTCGCGTCGCGAACGCCGTCCGAGCCGTCGCGTCGGGATTCCTCGCGTCCGGCTCCCGACGTCCGGTCAGCGGTAGAGCTCGTGGGCCCGCGCCGCCGCGTCGGCGAACCGCCGCCGCAGCTCCGCGGGCTCCAGCACCTCCGCCTCCGGCCCCAGGGCGAGCAGTTGCTCGTAGGCCACGTCGAGCGACTCCACGGGCAGGGTGACGGTGATCCGACCCTGTCCGTCGGGCTCGCCGGCCGCGGCGAGCGCCTCTCGCCCGGCGGTGCGGTCCGTCACGTACGGCAGCCGCCGCGCCCCCTCCGGCGTCAGCCGCAGCACCGCCTCGGTGCGCAGGATCGACCGCGCGAACTCCGCCGCCCGCTGCTCCCAGAAGGCCGGCAGGTCGAACTCCTCGTCCCGCGCGAAGCGTTCGTCGCCGACGGAGACCGCGGTGAACCGGTCGACCCGGTAGACCCGGAGCATGCCCTGGGCGCGAGCCGCCAGATACCAGGTCCCCGCCTTGAGGACGAGCCCGTACGGCTCCAGCTCCCGCTCCACGGTGCGCTCCCCGCGCCGGTAGCGGGCCGTGAGGCGCCGGTCGTCCCAGACCGCGTCCGCGACGGCGGGCAGCAAGGCGGGCGCCTCCGGCTCCTGCCACCACCCCGGCGCGTCCAGGTGGAACCGCTGCGCGGCCCCCTCGGCGGCGTCCCGCAGCTCCGGCAGCAGCGCCGCCGACACCTTCAGCCGCGCGGCGGAGGCCGCGTCCGCCAGGCCCAGCTCGCGTAGCGCGGACGGGACCCCGGAGAGGAACAGCGCCTCGGCCTCGGACCGGCCAAGACCGGTGAGGCGGGTGCGGTACCCGCCGATCAGCCGGTATCCGCCGGCCCGTCCACGGTCCGCGTACACCGGCACCCCCGCCTCGGACAGCGCCTGCGCGTCCCGGGTGACGGTCCGCTCGGACACCTCCAGCTCCCGCGCCAGCTCGGCCGCGGTCATCGAGCGCCGGGACTGGAGCAGCAGCACCATCTTGATGAGGCGGGCAGCGCGCAAGGCATCTCCTGAAGGGGGCGGCGGAGCCTGTCGACCCTATCGGCCGGCTGCGCGGGGGCCGCCGTCACGCGCCCCGGACGCCGGGCCGGCCACCAGGAGCAGGGCCGTCACCGCGTCGCGGTGCCCGCCGAGCGTGTCCACCACCGCGCGGTACGGCCCCTCCGCCAGCCCCCGGAACGACGTGGCGTAGCGGCCGCCGCCCAGGTGGCGCAGGGGCCGCCGGGGGCCGTCGCCGTTGGTCGCGGCCGCCGGGGTCAGCGTCGCCCGGAGGGCCAGCGCGTCGAAGCCGGGGAGCGTGTCGGGGACGGTCGCCTCGATCTCGTACGGCTCGCCCGGGGCCACGAGCTCGGGGGCGCGCACGGCGAGGTGGACCGCGTCGGCCTCCGGGCCGCGGTGGTAGCGGGGTTCGGGGGCGAGCCACCCCCACAGGGCGTCGCGGACGCCGCGGTTGTTCTGGAGGGAGCCGTGCTGTTCGCAGGGTGTGTGGGCGGCGGTCGACGGGGCGGCGGACAGCCGGGGGACACGGCCGTCACCCCCCTCGTCCGCGCCGTCGATGGTGTCCAGCGGGGTGAGCCGCTCGCCGGTGGTCGCGGCGGTGGTGGGGGTGGGCTGCCGCACGCCGACCACCGGCAGCAGCTCCCAGCCGATGCCGGCCGGGGTCGCGGAGGCGTGGCGCATCTCGGCGTGGAAGCGGCCGGCGTCGACGAGGAGTCTCGGGTCCACTCCCGGCAGCCCGGCGGTCTCCCGGGGGTGACGCAGACCGCGCGGGGAGGCCAGACAGGCGTAGTCGGGGGTGAGCTGGTGCAGGGAAGGGAGGCTGCGGGCGAAGGCGGTGAGGTCGGGGAGGAGCCGGGACCAGCCCGGACGCACCCCGTTGACCAGGGAGAGCAGGGCGTCCAGCGAGCCGCGGTGCGGGGTGCCCAGGGTGATCAGGCGGCGGGTGGTCTCGTGGCCGCGAAGGCAGGTGACGTAGTAGCGGGCGATCAGGCCGCCCATCGAGTGGCAGACGAAGACGACCTCGGCCGCGCGCCGCTCCGGCGCGGAGGCGCGCCAGCGGCCCAGCTCCTCGTCCACCCGGCGGGCCAGCAGCTCCGCGTTGTGGCGGCAGGAGAGCCGCCAGTCATAGGCGAACGGCACCAGGTTGGCCGGGGTGGTGGCCGGCTCCTTCGGCGCTCGACGGCGCAGCGTGAAGTGCTGTTCGAGTCAGTGCAGCAGCCCGGAGTAGCCGTCGACCAACGGGCCCACCCCGGGCAGCGCGTGCAGGTCGTGGAGGAGGCCGATCGGGCGGACGCCGTCGCCCGGGTGGTCGTCGCCGATGTCGTCGGGGAGCCGGAGGTCGCGCACCGAGCCGCCCAGGGTGCGGATGCCCCGCCACAGCGCGCCGCCCGACAGGCCCCAGACCTCCTTGCCGTCGCGATCGGCCAGTCGGCTGCCCAGGATGCCCGGAACCACCACGACCAGATCGCCCACGGGCTCACGCCGTCCCACCTGGGTGCCCCCCACCGTGCCGCGCGCCGACTCCCCCGCCGGTGCTGTCCCGCACCACCGTAGTGCGACGACATCGACTCGGAGCGTGATCGGGCGAAGCCGGGGCGGGTACGGCGCCTACGACGCGCGAAGGGGGCGCGCGGAATCACCGCACGCCCCCTTCGGGTCGTTCATCGGGTCCGTCACCGGACCCCGGCCGGGCGCCGGGCGGGCTCAGTGCCCGCCGGCCCGGCGGAGGGTCACAGCCCGTACCGGGCCGCCGCCTCCCGCACCGTCTCCGCCTTGACCTCGCCACGCCGCGCCAGCTGCGCCAGCACCGCGACGACGATCGACTGGGCGTCGACGCCGAAGTGGCGCCGGGCCGCGTCGCGGGTGTCGGACAGACCGAAGCCGTCGGTGCCGAGGGAGGACCAGTCCTGGTCCACCCACTGGCTGATCTGGTCCGGGACCTGCCGCATCCAGTCGCTGACCGCGAGCACCGGGCCGGGGGCGCCGGCCAGGGCACGGGTGACGTACGGGACGCGCTCCTCGCCGCGCAGCAGCGCCGCGTCGCACTCCAGCGCGTCGCGCCGCAGCTCGCTCCAGGAGGTCGCCGACCAGACGTCCGCGGTCACGCCCCAGTCGGCGGCCAGCAGCTCCTGCGCCTCCAGGGCCCAGTGGATCGCCGTGCCCGACGCCAGCAGCTGGGCGCGCGGGGCGTCGGCCGCCGGCGTGCCCTCCTTGAAGCGGTACAGGCCCTTGATGATGCCCTCTTCCACGCCCTCCGGCATGGCGGGCTGCGGCTTGGGCTCGTTGTAGACCGTCAGGTAGTAGAAGACGTCCGAGTCCTCGCCCGGGGCGGTCTCGCCGTACATCCGGCGCAGACCCTCCTTGACGATCACCGCGATCTCGTACGCGAAGGCCGGGTCGTAGTTGAGCGAGGCCGGGTTGGTGGCCGCGATCAGGTGCGAGTGGCCGTCGGCGTGCTGGAGGCCCTCACCGGTGAGGGTGGTGCGGCCCGCGGTGGCGCCCACGATGAAGCCCTTGCCGAGCTGGTCGGCGAGCTGCCACATCTGGTCGCCGGTCCGCTGCCAGCCGAACATCGAGTAGAAGATGTAGAAGGGGATCATCGTCTCGCCGTGCGTCGAGTACGACGTGGCGGCGGCGATGAAGTCGGCCATGGCGCCGGCCTCGGTGATCCCCTCGTTGAGGATCTGGCCGTCCTTGGCCTCCTTGTAGTACATCAGCTGGTCGCGGTCGACCGGCTCGTACGTCTGGCCCAGCGGCGAGTAGATGCCGGCCGAGGGGAAGAGCGACTCCATGCCGAAGGTGCGGGCCTCGTCGGGGACGATCGGCACCCAGCGCTTGCCGGACTCCTTGTCCCGCATCAGGTCCTTGACCAGGCGGACGAAGGCCATGGTGGTCGCCATCTCCTGCTTGCCGCTGCCCTTGAGCAGCGGGGCGAAGGAGCGGTCGGCGGGGGCCGGGAGGGCCGGGACGGCGTGCGTCCGGCGGGCCGGGGCCGGGCCGCCGAGGGCGGCGCGGCGCTCCTCCAGGTAGCGGACCTCGGGGGAGTCGGCGCCCGGGTGGCCGTAGGGCACCTGGCCGTCGGCGAAGGCGCTGTCGGCGATCGGGAGCCCGAGCAGGTCGCGCATGCCCTTGAACTCGTCGATCGTCAGCTTCTTCATCTGGTGGTTCGCGTTCTTCGACTCGAACCCGGCACCCAGGGTGTAGCCCTTCACCGTCTGGGCGAGGATCACCGTCGGGGCGCCCTTGAACTCCAGGGCGGCCTTGTAGGCGGCGTACACCTTGCGCGGCTCGTGGCCGCCGCGGGAGGTCTGGAAGCACTCCAGGATCTTGGCGTCGGTGAGCAGCGCGCCCAGCTGGGCCAGCTCGCGGTTGGCGCCGAAGAAGTGCTCGCGGATGTAGGCGGCGTCGCGGGTGGCGTAGGTCTGGAACTGGGCGTCCGGGACCTCGCGCAGCCGGCGGACCAGGGCACCGGTGGTGTCGAGCTGGAAGAGCTCGTCCCAGGCGTTGCCCCAGAGCGACTTCACGACGTTCCAGCCGGCGCCGCGGAACTGGGCCTCCAGCTCCTGAACGATCTTGAAGTTGGCGCGCACCGGACCGTCGAGCCGCTGCAGGTTGCAGTTGATGACGAAGGTCAGGTTGTCGAGGCGCTCGCGGGCGGCCAGGGCCAGGGCGGCGGTCGACTCCGGCTCGTCCATCTCGCCGTCGCCGAGGAAGGCCCAGACGTGGGAACCGGAGGTGTCCTTGATACCGCGGTTGGTCAGATAGCGGTTGAAGCGCGCCTGGTAGATCGCGGAGAGCGGGCCCAGACCCATGGAGACGGTCGGGAACTCCCACAGCCAGGGCAGCCGCCGCGGGTGCGGGTACGACGGCAGACCGGCGCCGCCCGCCTCCTGGCGGAAGTTGTCCAGGTGCTGCTCGGTGAGGCGGCCGTCGAGGAAGGCGCGCGCGTAGATGCCGGGCGAGGCGTGGCCCTGGACGTAGAGCTGGTCGCCCGAGCCGTCGGCCTCCTTGCCGCGGAAGAAGTGGTTGAAGCCGGTCTCGTAGAGCCAGGCGGCGGAGGCGAAGGTGGCGATGTGGCCGCCGACGCCCAGCTTGGAGCCGCGGGTGACCATCGCCGCCGCGTTCCAGCGGTTCCAGGCGGTGATCCGGCGCTCCATCTCCTCGTCACCGTCGAGCGCGGGCTCGGCGGCGGTCGGGATGGTGTTGACGTAGTCCGTCTCCAGCAGCTTGGGCAGCGCCAGGCCGGCGCGCTCGGCGTGCTGCAGGGTACGGCGCAGCAGGTACTCGGCGCGATGTGGGCCGGCGGCCCGAGCGACGGCGTCGAGGGAGTCCGCCCATTCGGCGGTCTCCTCGCGGTCGCGGTCCGGGAGCTGGTCGAGCTCGCTCGGAAGCTTGCCTACGGAGTCGGTCATGATCGCCGCCTTCCGGACTCGAAGGGGTGGCATAAGCCCTAGGGGGGTGGCATAAGCCCTGAAGTTGGCAGGACAGGGCGGAGAGGCTCGATGAAGCCCATCGCTGACTGTAAGTCCCTGATCGATGATCGATCAAAGCGTGGGGGCGAAAAAGTTCTCGATTCGGCGAAATTGGCATTCCGTGCCTCGAAAGTCGGCACGGAGTGCCGGAATAAACCGCCACGTAACGGGCACCTGGCCCGGCCGTCTCGCCCCCTGAAACCCTCGCGCAACCGGGGTAACCGACCCCGGTCTGGGGTGGACGGGCTCCTTGACTGCCGGGAAAGCCTGGAATGCCCGATGGCTGAGGTCGGGTGAAGATGCGGTCGATCCACGGCGCCGTGGTGGCTCCCCGTCGCGCGGGAGGGGGCGGCTGCCCCTGCCGACGGGCCCGGGGGGGATCACACCCCACCGCGACGGCGCGCGCCCCCGGTGTGTCCGGCGGGTGGGGGATCACATCCCGCCGCGATGGCGCGCGCCCCCGGTGTGTCCGGCGGGCGAGGAAGTAATTCCGCCGCGACGGCGCGCGCCCCCGGTGTGTCCGGCGGGTGAGGGTTCACATCCCGCCGCGACGGCGCGCAACCCAGGTGATGGAGCCCGGCGGTGCCGAGCCGGCCCGCGGCCCCGCAAGGGCAGGACGGCTGAGGCTCGGTGGGCCCAACAGGTCCGTGCCGTTGTGGTGGCTCGCCGTTGCGCCGCTGCCGCGGGAGGGGGCGGCTGCCCCTGACGACGGGCCGGGGGGATCACATCTTGCCGCGACGGCGCGCAACCCTCGTGGTGGCGCCCGGCGGTGCCGGGCCGGCCGTGGGGTCCGGTGGCACCTCGGGCGGGTGCCGGGGCGTCCCGGATTTCGGGGAGGGCGGGCGGGGAAGTCATTCCGCCGCGACGGCGCGCAACCCGGGCAATGGAGCCCGGCGGTGCCGAGCCGGCCGTCCATCGGGCTCTCGTAGGCGGCCCGAGGCGGAGTCCCGGGATCGGGAGGGCTTCCCGGGCTCGGGAGGGCTTCCCGGGGTCGGGAGGGCTGCCGCAGCTCAGCGCGGGGCCGGGGTGGAGCCCCGGGTGGAAGCCCCGGGGTGGGAGCCCGGGGTGGAAGGGGCTCTGCCCCTGACAGCGGGGCCCGGGGGCGCGCCCCGTTGAGAGGGAGGGGGCGGGACTACGCGTGCGGGGCGCAGCCCAGCACGTGTTCCTTCACCAACTGCCCGATCCCCGGATCGCGCCTCCGGAACGCCTCCACGAGCGCCTCGTGCTCCTCCGCGTACGACTGCTGACGGGTACCCAGCCAGCGGATCGACAGCGCCGTGAACACCTCGATTCCCAGCCCCTCCCAGGTGTGCAGCAGCACGCTGTTCCCGGCCGCCCGCACCAGCTCGCGGTGGAAGGCGACGGTGTGCCGCACCTGGGCCTCGCCGTCGGCCTTGCGGTCCGCCTCGTAGAGCGCCGCCACCGACGGCTCCAGCACGGAGACGTCGGCGGCCAGTCGGGGCGCCGCCAGCTCCGCCGCGATCTGCTCCAGCCCCGCCCGCACCGGGTAGATCTCCTCCAGGTCGGAAGCGGTCAGATTGCGCACCCGCACGCCCTTGTTGGGGGCCGACTCGATCAGCCGAAGCGCCTCCAGCTCGCGCAGCGCCTCCCGTACGGGGGTCTGACTGACCTCCAGTTCGGTGGCGATCCGCCGCTCCACGATCCGCTCGCCCGGCTTCCAGCGCCCGCTGACGATGCCCTCCACGATGTGCTCGCGGATCTGTTCGCGCAGCGAATGGACGGCGGGGACGGTCATGAAGGCTCCTTCGAGGAACAGGCGATGCCTAGACAATACGGCGGTGCCCCGCCCGGAGAGTTCCGGACGGGGCACCGCCGTGCTGTGGAGTGGCTTACAGGCGCGGGGCCCGCAGCCGCGCCTTACAGGCCGAGCTCGACCTCGAACTCGCCCGCCTCCAGGATCGCCTTGACCGCCGTCAGGTAGCGAGCGGCGTCGGCGCCGTCCACCAGACGGTGGTCGTAGGAGAGGGACAGGTAGGTCATGTCGCGGACCGCGATGACCGTGCCCTCCTCGGTCTCGACGACCACCGGGCGCTTGACGGTGGCGCCGATGCCCAGGATCGCGACCTGGTTCGGCGGCACGATGACCGTGTCGAACAGCGCACCGCGCGAGCCGGTGTTGCTGATCGTGAAGGTCGCGCCGGAGAGCTCGTCCGGGGTGATCTTGCTGGCCCGGACCTTGCCCGCCAGGTCGGCGGTCGCCTTGGCGATGCCGGCCAGGTTGAGGTTGCCCGCGCCCTTGATGACCGGCGTCATCAGACCCTTCTCGGAGTCCACGGCGATGCCGATGTTCTCCGAGTCGAAGTACGTGATGGTGCCCTCGTCCTCGTTGATCCGGGCGTTGATGACCGGGTGGGCCTTCAGCGCCTGGGCCGCCGCCTTGACGAAGAACGGCATCGGGGACAGCTTGACGCCCTCGCGGGCCAGGAAGGACTCCTTGGCCTTGCCGCGCAGCTTCATGACCTTGGTGATGTCCACCTCGACCACGCTGGTCAGCTGGGCCTGGCCGTGCAGGGCCTTCATCATGTTGTCGCCGATGACCTTGCGCATCCGGGTCATCTTGACGGTCTGGCCGCGCAGCGGCGACACCTCGGCCGCGGCGGCCTTCGGCGCTGCGGCGGCCGGGGCGGCGGCCGGAGCCGGAGCCTGCGCGGCGGCCTTGGCGGCCTCCGCGGCGGCGATGACGTCCTGCTTGCGGATGCGACCGCCGACGCCGCTGCCCTGGACGGAGCCCAGGTCCACGCCGCTCTCGGCGGCGAGCTTGCGCACCAGCGGGGTGACGTACGCGCCCTCGCCACCGGCGGCCGGGGCCGGGGTGACCGGGGCCGGCGCGGCCGGCGCCGGAGCGGCGGCCTGCGGGGCCGGGGCGGCCGGAGCCGGAGCCGGCGCGGGGGCGGCCGGAGCCGGGGCCGGGGCCTCGGCGACCGGGGCCGGAGCCGGGGTCGGCTCGGGCTGCGCGGCCGGGGCCGGGGCGGCCGGAGCAGGCGCGGCGGCCGGAGCGGCACCCGCGGCGCCGATCACGGCGAGCTTGGCGCCGACCTCGGCGGTCTCGTCCTCGCCGACCACGATCTCCAGCAGCACACCGGCGACCGGGGCGGGGATCTCGGTGTCGACCTTGTCGGTGGAGACCTCGAGCAGCGGCTCGTCGGCCTCGACGGACTCGCCGACCTCCTTGAGCCAGCGGGTCACGGTGCCCTCGGTGACGCTCTCGCCGAGCGCCGGCAGCACCACGTCGGTGCCGGCGGCACCGACGGCGGCGGGGGCCGGGGCCTCGGCGGCCGGGGCCGGGGTGGGCTCGGGCTGCGCGGCCGGGGCCTCGACGACCGTGGCAGCGGCCTCGGCGGCGGCCGGGGCCGGGGCCTCGGCGGGGGCGCCGCTGCCGTCGTCGATCAGGGCCAGCTCGGCGCCGACCTCGACCGTCTCGTCCTCGGCCACCTTGATGGAGGTGAGGATGCCCGACGCGGGCGCCGGGATCTCGGTGTCGACCTTGTCGGTCGAGACCTCAAGCAGCGGCTCGTCGGCCTCGACACGTTCGCCCTCGGCCTTCAGCCAGCGGGTGACGGTGCCCTCGGTGACGCTCTCGCCGAGCGCCGGCAGGGTTACGGAAACCGCCATGGTTTCGGTTGCTCCTAACGATCTGTGCGGATGGTTCGCGCCCGGACTGATTAGTCGTGGGAGTGCAGCGGCTTGCCGGCCAGGGCCAGGTGCGCCTCGCCGAGCGCCTCGTTCTGCGTCGGGTGCGCGTGGATGAGCTGCGCGACCTCGGCGGGCAGCGCCTCCCAGTTGTAGATCAGCTGCGCCTCGCCGACCTGCTCGCCCATACGGTCGCCGACCATGTGGACGCCGACGACGGCGCCGTCGCGGACCTGCACGAGCTTGATCTCGCCCGCGGTCTTGAGGATCTTGCTCTTGCCGTTGCCGGCCAGGTTGTACTTGAGGGCGACGACCTTGTCGGCGCCGTACAGCTCCTTGGCCTTGGCCTCGGTGATGCCGACCGAGGCGACCTCGGGGTGGCAGTAGGTGACGCGCGGCACGCCGTCGTAGTCGATCGGCACGGTCTTCAGACCGGCCAGCCGCTCCGCCACCAGGATGCCCTCGGCGAAGCCCACGTGCGCGAGCTGGAGGGTCGGGACGAGGTCACCGACGGCCGAGATGGTCGGCACGTTGGTGCGCATGTACTCGTCGACCAGGACGTAGCCGCGGTCCATGGCGACCCCGGCCTCCTCGTAGCCCAGGCCCTGGGAGACCGGGCCGCGGCCGATGGCGACGAGCAGCACCTCGGCCTCGAAGGTCTTGCCGTCGGCCAGCGTCACCTGGACGCCGTCGGCGGTGTACTCGGCCTTCTCGAAGAAGGTGCCCAGGTTGAACTTGATGCCGCGCTTGCGGAAGGCGCGCTCAAGAAGCTTCGAGCTGTTCTCGTCCTCGACCGGGACCAGGTGCTTCAGGCCCTCGACGACGGTGACGTCGGTGCCGAAGGACTTCCACGCGGAGGCGAACTCGACGCCGATGACGCCGCCGCCCAGGATGATCGCGGACTTCGGGACCCGGTCCAGCGTCAGCGCGTGGTCGGAGGAGATGATGCGGTTGCCGTCGATCTCCAGGCCCGGCAGCGACTTCGGCACGGAGCCGGTCGCCAGCAGGATGTGGCGGCCCTGGATGCGCTGGCCGTTCACGTCGACGGAGGTGGGGGAGGACAGCCGGCCCTCACCCTCGATGTAGGTCACCTTGCGGGAGGCGACCAGGCCCTGCAGGCCCTTGTAGAGGCCCGCGATCACGTCGTCCTTGTACTTGTGGACGGCGTTGATGTCGATGCCCTCGAAGGTGGCCTTGACACCGAACTGCTCGGCCTCGCGCGCCTGGTCGGCGACCTCGCCGGCGTGCAGCAGGGCCTTCGTGGGGATGCAGCCGTTGTGCAGGCAGGTGCCGCCGAGCTTGTTCTTCTCGATCAGTGCGACGTCCAGGCCCAGCTGAGCACCTCGCAGCGCGGCGGCGTAACCACCGCTTCCGCCACCGAGGATCACTAGGTCGAAAACGGTGCTGGCGTCGTTCGCCACGTCACGTCCTCCATGCATGGGTGCGCCGGGGCCGGTCGTCGGTGACCGGGCGGCGGCTGTGGTTCGGCCGCTGATTGCTTCGGCCCTGTGGGGGCCCTGTCCTGCCGGGACAACATCTTCGCACTTGTTGGCGGGCGGCGGGACGCGGGGCCCGTGGTGTGAGACATCCGTCGCGGGGCGCGCGGGGGTTACTCATGCGTATTACCGAGGTGGGGGTAACGACGGATTTCGTTGAGGGCGAAATCAGTCGTGGCTGCGGTAACGCGGTGGTGACCCCGGACATTCCAACGGGGTCGACGCGGTCCCGGGGGCGTGGTCCCGGGACCGCGTCGGGCCGTCAGCCCAGGTCGCCCGCGGCGGTGCGCTCGGCCAGCCGGACCAGGGTGCGCACGGCCGAGCCGGTGCCGCCCTTGGGGGTGTAGCCGAAGGGACCGGACTCGTTGAAGGCCGGGCCCGCGATGTCCAGGTGGGCCCAGGTGATCCCCTCGCCGATGAACTCCTTCAGGAACAGACCGGCCACCAGGCCGCCGCCCATCCGCTCGCCCATGTTGGCGATGTCCGCCACCGGCGAGTCCATGCCCTTGCGCAGCTCGGCGGGGAGCGGCATCGGCCAGGCCTGCTCGCCGACCTCCTCGGCGATCTCGTGGATCGCGGCGCGGAAGGCGTCGTCGTTGGCCATGATCCCGAAGGTGCGGTTGCCCAGCGCGAGCACCATCGCGCCGGTCAGGGTGGCGACGTCCACGATCGCGTCCGGCCGCTCCTCCGAGGCGCGGGTGAGCGCGTCGGCGAGCACCAGCCGGCCCTCGGCGTCGGTGTTCAGCACCTCCACGGTCTTGCCGCTGTACATGGTGAGGACGTCGCCCGGACGGGTGGCGGAGCCGGACGGCATGTTCTCGGCGAGCGCCAGCCAGCCGGTCACATTGACCTCGAGGCCCAGTCGGGCGGCGGCGACGACGGCGGAGAACACGGCGGCCGCGCCGCTCATGTCGCACTTCATCGTCTCGTTGTGGCCGGCCGGCTTGAGGGAGATGCCGCCCGAGTCGTAGGTGATGCCCTTGCCGACCAGGGCGAGCGTCTTGGCCGCCTTGGGGTGGGTGTAGGCGATCTTCACCAGGCGCGGCGGGGCCTCCGAGCCCTGGCCGACGCCGAGGATGCCTCCGTAGCCGCCCTTCTTCAGCGCCTTCTCGTCGAGCACCTCGACCTTCAGGCCGTGCTCCTTGGCGGCGGCCTGGGCCTCGGCGGCGAACGCCTTCGGGTCCAGCACGTTGGGGGCGGTGTTGATCAGGTCACGAGCCCGGTTGACCTCGGCGGCCAGCGTGGTGGCGCGCTCGGCGGCGGCCTTGAACGCCTTGTCGCGCGGCTTGGCGCCGAGCAGGGCGACCTCGGCGAGCGGGGCGCCGTTGGCCTTCTTCCTGTCGTCCCCGTTGCTGCGGTGCGTGGTGAACGCGTACGCGCCCAGCAGCGCGCCCTCGGCGACGGCGGCGGCGTCCTCCGCGTCCGCCAGCGGCAGCGCGAACGCGCCCTTCTTGGCGCCGGTCAGCGCGCGAGCGGCGGCGCCGGCCGCGCGGCGCAGCGTCTCGGCGTCGTACCGCCCGTCGGCGCCGTCCTCCCGGGTCGGGGCGTCGCCGAGACCGACCGCGACCACGACCGGGGCCTTGAAGCCGGCCGGGGCCGGCAGCTTGGTCACCTCGCCCTCGGCGCCGCTCGCGCCGAGGGTCTCCAGAACGCCGGCCAGCTTGCCGTCGAACGCGGAGTCCACGGCCTCGGCGCCGGGGGCGACGACGGGGCCCTTGGCTCCCTTCGCCACGCCGATGACGACGGCGTCTGCGCGCAGGGTCGCCGCGGAGGAGGTGCTGAGAGTGAGTGCAGTCACGGTGGTGGGGTCCCTCTTCCCTTGGTTCCTCGGCCGATGGGTGAGTCAGCCGCGCGGTTCCGCTTCCGCGGTGGCGTGGCTTTATGGGCCGTTGTGAGCCTAACCCCTTACCGGGTCGGTGGCGGTGGGCGGCCGTGCGTTGGCCACAACGCGAAGGGCGGTTGTCCGTACGGGAAAGACGCCGGATGCGGCGGACCCGTCCCCTCCGGTTCGCGCCGCCGCGGCGCGCGCCGTCACCGCGGCGCCAAGTGCCGCGTGGGGTAGGGATGTTCGAGCCGGGAGAGCGGGTGAACGCCGCGGGCGGGCGACGGCGGCCGGGAGCGCCGGGCGGGAAGGTCGGCCGGGGCGGCCGGCGAGTGGCCCGCGGCGGGGTGGTGGCCGGGCGGGCGCCCGGAGGGACCGTCAGCTGCGGTCGGCTGCGGTCAGCTGCCGAAGGTGAGGACGACGAGGGCCGTGGTCGCGGCGGCCTCGGCGAGCGCCCCGAAGACGTCGCCGGTGACGCCGCCGAAGCGACGGCGGCAGTGGCGGAGCAGGAGTTCGGCGGCGGCGAGCGCGGCGAGCGCGGCGAACGCGAACCGGACGGCCGCGTACGGGCCGAACAGGGCGCCGCAGCCGGCGCAGCCGACGACGACCAGCGTGACGGCGACCGCGGCGGACCGGACGGGGACGGCACCGGCGACGGCGGCGCCCAGACCCTCGGGGCGCGCGGCGGGCACCCCGGACCGGGCGGCCAGCGTGAGTGCGCAGCGGGCGGCGGTGCCCGCGACGGCGGCCGCGGCGGCGCCGAGCGCCCAGTGGTCCGCGTACAGCTCGTACCCCGCCGCGACCTGCGCGAGCAGCACGAGCAGCAGGGTGATGACGCCGAACGGGCCGATGTCCGACTGCTTCATGATGCGCAGCGCGTCCTCCGCCGGCTTGCCGCTGCCCAGTCCGTCCGCGGTGTCCGCGAGCCCGTCCAGGTGCAGCCCGCGGGTGAGCGCGGCGGGCACGGCGACCGTGGCCACCGCCGCGAGCAGCGGGCCGGAGCCGCACAGCATCAGCACGCCGCCGAGCGCGGCCGCGAAGAGCCCCACGACCAACCCGGTCAGCGGAGCGCACAGCATGCCCGCGTGCGCCGCGCCCCGGTCCCAGCGCGCGACCCGCACCGGAAGCACGGTCAGCGTGCCGAAGGCGAAGCGCGCCCCGTCGACCCAGGGCGCGCGCGGCACGCGCGGCGGCTCGGGCGGGCGTGCGGGCGACTGCTGCGGCGTGGTGTCCATCGCGCGGCAGGCTATCGCGCAGGCTGGGAGGCCGAAGGGCGGTCCTGGGAGTCGCGACGTGGGCAACTGGTGGTACCGGAACATCGTCGAGCCCGGCAAGCTGCCGCTGTTCCTCGCGCTGACCGCGTTCATCGTCTCCTTCGTGGTCATCCGGGTGATCACGCGGATGATCAAGGCCGGCAAGGGGCCCTTCCGCAACGTCACCCCGGGCGGGCTGCACATCCACCACGTCGTGCCCGGCGTCCTGCTCACCGTCGGCGGCGGCTTCGGCGCCGTCGCCAGCGGGGACCACGGCCTGGGCGCCTACCTCTCGGCGGTGATCTTCGGGGCGGGCGCGGGGCTGGTCCTGGACGAGTTCGCGCTGATCCTGCATCTGCACGACGTCTACTGGACCGAACAGGGCCGCAAGAGCGTGGAGGTCGTGGTGGTCACCGCGGCCATGGTCCTGCTGCTGCTCAGCGGGTTCCTGCCGTTCGGCGTCAACGACCTGTCCGACACCGAGCAGCAGGACCGCCTCGCCGTGGCGCTCAACGTGGCCCTCAACTTCCTCGTCGCGCTGCTCGCCCTCACCAAGGGCAAGCTGCGCATGGCGGTGATCGGCGTGCTGGTCCCCCCGGTCGCCCTGTTCGGCGCCGTCCGCCTGGCTCGCCCCGAATCCCCCTGGGCCCGCCGCTTCTACCGCCACCGCCCCCGCGCCCGCGCCACGGCGCGGGTCCGCGCCGACCGCCACGACGCCCGCTGGACCGCGGTGCGACGCAAGCTGGGCGACTGGGTGGGCGGCTTCAGCTGACGGGACCCGGGGGCGAGCGCAGGGCGCGCGCGGCCGCAGCCGGCCGTGCGGTGACGGGCGCTGCCCGGGGTACGGGGCGCCGTCACCGCGGACGCTCAGCGCCGGGACGCCCGCTGGGCGACCGGGCGGCGGCGGGCCCCCGAGCGGGCGGGTGGGCGGTGCGGGCCGGGACCGCGTCGTCGGCGTCCGCGCGGGTGCTCGCGCTGCCGTAGCCGGACGCGGGCCGCGCGGGCGCGGCCGCCGGCGCCGGCGGGTCCCGACCCGCCGGCGCCACGCCTCGCCCACGGCGCACACCACCAGCACCGCGGCGACGGCGGCCACGTGCTCCTTGCCCGCCAGGTTGGGCTTGAGCAGCGCCTCGACCACCATGGCACCCGCCACCACCGCGCAGGTGAACCGGGCGCGGTAGCGCCAGCAGACGTAGACCACCAGCCCCACGACCGCCGCCGAGGGCCCGGTGTCCTGCGCGTCCCGGGCGGGCAGCCCCAGGAGGCCGTCGGGCCCCACGGCGACGCCCAGCAAGGCGTACATCGTGCCCGCCAGCGTCGCGCCGTAGGCGATGAGCAGCGTGCGCGGCGGGCCCAGGCACAGCTCGGCCACACCGAAGACGATCAGCAGTTGGGCGAGCGCGCCCCACACCGGCAGGTCGAGCGCGGGCACGAACAGCGACAGCGGGGTGTGCGGCAGCGCCAGCCACCACGGTTGGGACGCCTCGACGACCCCGAGGCGCTGGATCGGCCCGTACCCCCAGGACTGGTTCTGCACCAGCTGGCACAGCCCGGTCAGGGCGACCGCGGTCAGCGCGAGCGGCACCGCGGCGAACCGCCTGCGCCACAGCGCGCTCCGTACGGCCGCGACCAGCGGGCCCCACTCGGCCCGCGCGGCGCGGCCGAGTGCCGCGACCGCGCGGTGCGCGGTGGGGTTCACGGCCTCGACCGAGTGGTCTGGGACGACTCCTGCCGGGGGTCGGCCGAGTCGGCGGCGCGCTCCAGGTGCTTGCGGTTGAGCCACTTCGGGAGTCCGGGCGCCTCCAGGAAGCCCTCCGCGCGGGCGGCGGCGATGGCGATGCGCGGCAGGTCGGTGCTCTTCTCGAAGAGCAGGTAGCGCGGTTCCCAGATGGGGCGGTACTTGGCGTTGGCGCGGTACAGCGACTCGATCTGCCACCAGCGGGAGAAGAAGCTCAGCAGGGAGCGCCACAGCCGCAGCACCGGGCCGGCGCCCAGCCGGGAGCCGCGCTCGAAGACGGAGCGGAACATCGCGAAGTTGAGCGAGATCTGGTCGACGCCCACCTCGCGCGAGCGCTGGATCAGCTCCAGCACCATGAACTCCATCAGACCGTTGTCGGAGTCGCGGTCACGCCGCATCAGGTCCAGCGACAGGCCCTTGGCGCCCCAGGGCGCGAAGCTCAGCAGCGCGCGCGGCCGTCCCTCGGCGTCCGCGCAGGTGAGCATCGCGCAGCGGCCGTCGCGCGGGTCGCCGAGACGGCCCAGCGCCATGGAGAAGCCGCGCTCGGTCTCGCCGTCCCGCCAGTCGTCCGCCAGCCGCAGCAGCTCGGCCATCTCCTCCTCGGGGATGTCCTCGTGGCGGCGGATGCGGACCGTGTAGCCGGCCCGCTTGACCCGGTTGTACGCCTGGCGGACGGTGCGCATCGCGCGGCCCTCCAGGGTGAACTCGTCGGTGTCGACGATCGCCTCGTCGCCCAGCTCCAGCGCGTCCATCCCGTGCCGGGCGTAGACCATGCCGGCCTCCTCGCCCGCGCCCATCACGGCCGGGATCCAGCCGTGCTCACGGGCCTCGGCCAACCAGGGATCGATGGCGCCCGGCCACGCCTCCGGGTCGCCGATGGGATCGCCGGAGGCGAGCGAGACGCCGCCGCCCACGCGGTAGGTGATGGCGGACTTGCCCGAGGGGGACCACAGCACGGACTTGTCGTGGCGCAGCGCGAAGTAGCCGAGCGAGTCGCGGTCGCCCCAGCGCTCCAGCAGCTCGCGCAGCCGGGCCTCGTCCTCCCCGGTGATCGGGTCGACGGCGCGGCGGGCCCGGAAGGCCGCGTACAGCACCAGCACCATCAGCGCCGTGCTCATCACGTTGATGGTGACGTTGACCCAGCCGGGCGTGGTGATGCCCTCGAAGCGGGTGTCGTCCGCGGCCAGCGAGACCATCCGCAGCACGCCGTAGTGCCAGCGCTCCAGGAAGGTGGAGCGCTCGTCGTCCGGGGCGGTGTTGGTGACCGTCACCAGGCCGGCCGCCAGCAGCGAGCCGACCAGCAGCCCGCCGGCTGCCACCGCCGCCGCCAGCCTCGGGTTCGAGCGGTCACCCTTGGCGTAGAACTCCCGCCGGCCCGCCAGCAGCGCGACCACGAACAGCGCGGTGAGGAGCAGGGAGATCCAGTTCTGGATGTGCCGCCGGTACTCCGACCACCCCATCGCCAGCACGATCACCGCCAGCAGCAGCGTCGCCAGCACCAGGTTGAGGATCCACGCGGCGCGCTTGCGGCGGCGCATGGTGACGGCCAGGAAGAGGGAGAGCGCTCCGGAGAAGAAGCCAGCGGTCAGCAGGTACGGCGTGAAGTACTCGTCCATGTTGTGGCGGCGGATGTCGTTGCCGAACGACACCCACACCGCCCCGAGCAGGTTGATGAACGTGACGACACGCAGGTACCAGACGGCGAACGCGGCACCGCGCCGCGGCCAGGTGTGGCCCTCATCCTTCGAACTCACGGGTGGGCTCAAGCGGACGTCTCCCATGAAAAGCGATCTTATGGCGAGGGAGCGTTTGCCAGTAAATCGGGCAAATTGCCGCGCGGTGCGCGCGCCACGGCCCGGAGCGCGGCGGGCTCGTGACCGCGCGGATCGCCGCACGGGGGCGGCGGGCGGCACGGGGGCGGCGGGCCGCACCGTCCGCGGTGCCGACCCGCCGCGCCGCGACCAGAAAGTCCGCCGGAACCGGCCTACCCGCTAGGTGCGCTACCCGCTGGGCGCGTCCGCCGGAACCGGCCTACCCCCTAGGCGCGCTCGGGCAGCTCCGCCGACAGGGCCGCGGCCGCCTGCACCATCGGCAGGGCCAGCAGCGCCCCCGCCCCCTCGCCCACGGTGACGCCGTGGTCGAGCAGGGGGTTGAGCGCGATCCGGTCCAGCGCCTTCGCCTGGGCCGGCTCACCACTCGTCTGTCCGGCCAGCCACCAGTCCGGGGCCCGGAACGCGACCCGCTGCGCCACCAGGGCGGCGGCCGCCGAGACGACCCCGTCCAGGATCACCGGGGTGCGGCGCACCGCGCTCTGCAGCAGGAAGCCGGTGATCGCGGCGAGGTCCGCGCCGCCGCAGGTCGCCAGCAGCTCCAGCTGGTCTCCCAGGACCGGCCGCGCCCGCCGCAGCGCGTCCCGGATCGCCGCGCACTTGCGCATCCAGGCCAGGTCGTCGATGCGCCCGCCACCGCGGCCGGTCACCACCGAGGCGTCGGTGCCGCACAGCGCCGCGATGAGGACACCGGCCGCGGTGGTGCCGCCCACGCTCAGGTCGCCCAGCACCAGCAGGTCCGTGCCGGCGTCGGCCTCCTCGTCGGCGATCGCCATGCCGGTGCGGAACGCCTGCTCGGCCTCCTCCGCCGTCAGCGCGTCCTCGACGTCGATCCGGCCCGAGCCGCGCCGCACCCGGTGCCGGGTGACCTCCTCGGGGAGCTCGGCCGGGTCGCAGTCCAGCGCCATGTCGACGACGCGGACGGGGGTGCCGAAGCGCCGGGCCAGGATGGCGACGGGGCTCTCGCCGTCCAGCACGGCGCGCACCAGGCGGTGCGCGGAGCCCGCCGGACGGGCCGACACGCCCAGCTCCGCCACCCCGTGGTCGCCCGCGAAGAGCACCACCCGCGGCTGCTCGATGGGCCGGGCGGGCACACCGCCCTGGGCGGCGCTCAGCCACTCGCCGAGTTCGTCCAGCCGCCCCAGTGATCCGGAGGGCACGACGAGCCGCTCCCGGCGTTCCTCGGCGTCACGCCGGATGGTGCCGTCGGGGCGCTCGATCAGGTCGACGAAGTCATCGAGATTCAGGCCGCTGTTCACGTGAGGCACCCTATCGGGCGACATCCACGACGGGCAGGGCACGGGACGCCGGCCGACCGGGCCGCCGACCGGCGGGGACGTGGACCGGGCTGGGATGTCGACAGGCCGAGAAGTCGACCGACGGGGCGTCGACCGACGGGGCATCGATCGGCGGGGCTCCACCGACGAGGCTCCACCGACGGGAGCGAGAGCCCGGCCGGCGCCGGCCGGGCCGGCAGCCGACCGGGGCGTCGACCGGCCGGGCCGGCAGTGGGCTCGACGCGGAGCGGCCGGGTGTCGGAGCGGCTGGGATGTCGACCGACGGGGCGCCGACGGGCCGGGCGGCCGACAGCCCGGGACGTCGACCGGCCGGTCGACGTCCCACGGCCGCAGGTCAGCCGCGCAGGCGGAGCGCCTGGCCGGCCACGACCAGAAGGACCTCCTCGCACTCCGCCGCGAACGCCGCGTTCAGTCGCCCCAGCTCGTCCCGGAAGCGGCGCCCCGCTGCCGTGGCGGGCACCACGCCCGACCCCACCTCGTTGCTGACGGCCACGACGGAGCGGCGGGTGTTCCGCACCGCGGCCACGAGCTCCGCCACCCGCTCCCGCAGCGCCCGTTCGCCGCCGTTGGCCCAGGCCTCGTCGGACCAGGCGTCGACCCCGTCCATCGCGTCGGTCAGCCACAGCGCCAGGCAGTCGACGAGCAGCGGCGGCCCGTCGGCGGCGAGCAGCGGCACCAGGTCGCAGCTCTCGACGGTGCGCCAGCTGACGGGGCGGCGCTCCCGGTGCAGGGCGACGCGGGCGGCCCACTCCGTGTCGCCGTCGCGGGTGCCCCCGGTGGCGACGTAGACCACGTCGGGGAAGGCGTCCAGGCGCCGCTCGGCCTCCACGGACTTGCCGGAGCGGGCCCCGCCCAGCACCAGCGTGCGGCGCGGCAGGTCGGGCACGGCGTGGTAGTCGCCGACGACCAGCGTCTGGCCGTCGGGCACCGCGCGGGCGCCGGCCGCGGCCAGTCGGCGGTGCAGCTCGGGGCCAGGCGGCACATCGTGGTCCAGGTGCACGGCGACCACGTCGGTGGTGGGCCCGACGGCACCGGCCGCGCGCAGCCGGGCCAGCGCGTCGGGCCGGCCCAGGACGTCCAGCAGCACCAGGGCGTACGGCTCGGGCCGCTCGGGCAGCCCGGACGCCGCCGCGCCGGGCGGCAGGTACAGCAGCCGGTCGCCGTCGAGCCCGGTCACCTCGTAGCCGGTGCCGGGCGCGTCCACCGCGAGCGCGCGTATCCGATGCCCGCTGATGAGGACCAGCTCCCGGCCGTCCGGCACCCGGCCGGGCACCGGGAGCCCCGCCGGGTACTCCAGCGCCGGGCCGCCGTGCGGGTGCGACAGCAGCACCTGCCGGACGCCGGCGAGGGAGAGCCCGGCCCGCGCGGCGGCGAAGGCCGGGCCGGGGGTGAGATCGAGCAGGAGCGCGCCGTCGACGAGGACGGCGGTCGCGGCGCGCGCCTCGTCGCCGATGGCGGTGGCGCAGGCCGCGCAGGGGCAGCCGTGGCGCGGCAGCCCGTCGGGGGCCCCGGTGCCCAGGAGAGTCAGTTCCACGCCCCGATCGTCTCGCGTCGTGCCACGTCAGGCGCGCGGGGCCACCCCGTACGGAGTCGTGCGACGTCCCGTCCCGAATCCGGTGGCGCGCCACTACGCTGCGGGGCAGGAGTGTGACGAGAGCAGGACGGGACGAGGAGGCGGCGTAGATGGCGTGGACGTGGCGGTTCGAGAAGGCCGACGGGACCCGTACGGAGCCGGCCGTGGAGCCGGAGGAGTTCAGCACGCAGGGGGACGCCGAGTCGTGGATCGGCCAGGTGTGGAAGGAACTGCTGGAGGGCGGGGTCGAGCAGGTGTGGCTCTTCGAGGACGGCACCGAGATCTACGGCCCGATGAGCCTGCACGCGGAGCAGTAGCCGGGCGCGCGTCGCTCACAGCTCGCCGAGGGTGACCCGCGCCGTGTTCGGGGCGCCGTTCCGCTCGTAGGTCACCGTGGTCCGGTCGTCGGGTCGGTGCGCGGCCAGCGCCTCGATCAGGGACAGCATGGTGGTGATCCGGGTGTCGCCGACGGCGGTGACGATGTCCCCCGACTTCAGGCCGGCCCGCGCGGCGGCCCCGTCGTCGGCGACGGAGACCACGGCCACCCCGGCCGGCCGGTAGCCGTCGCCGAGCACGGTGCGCCCGGTGATGCCGAGCGCCGCCTTGCCCGAGGAGGTGACCTCGCCGTCCTCGATGATCTGGTCGGCGATGTCGGTCACGGTGGAGGAGGGGATGGCGAACCCGATGCCGGCCGCCGCGTCGCCGAGCTCCGGGTCGGTGGCGGCGAGCGTGGGGATGCCGACCACCTCGTTGGCGAGGCTGACCAGCGCGCCGCCGCTGTTGCCGGGGTTGATGGGCGCGGAGGTCTGGATCAGGTTGCTGATGGTGGCGCCGGTGCCGCCGTCCTCCCGGGGCTCGCTGACGGTGCGTCCCACCGCCGAGACGATGCCCTGGGTGACGCTGCTGGACAGGCCCAGCGGGCTGCCCATCGCCAGCACGATGTGCCCCACCTCGATCTTCGACGAGTCGCCGAAGACGGCGGGCTTCAGCCCGCCCGGCACCTCGTCGAGCTTGATCACCGCGAGGTCCTGCGCCGGATAGCTGGAGACCAGCGACGCCTTGTGGGGCTTCTTGTCGGTGGCCAGGGTGACCTCGAAGTCCTCGGCCTCGCCGACCACATGGGCGTTGGTGACGATGTGCCCCCGGGCGTCGTAGACCACCCCGGAGCCGAGGCTGTCACCGGCGGTGATCTGTACGACGGACGGCAGCACGGCCGCCACCGCGTCCGCGTACCCCTTGCGCGGGTCGTCGGGCGGGGCCGTGGCGCGCGCCGACACCTTCGGTGCCGGCGCCGGCACCCGCGAACGCCCCGCCGTCTCCGTGCCGCCCGCGCTACAGGCCACCAGGAGCGCCGCGCAGCACAGCGACAGCGTGGCGGGCGGCGGCAGCCTGCGGCTCGCGGGAGTCTTCATGCCTCGCAGTCTTCCCGCCGCGGGCGGGACCGGCCACGGCTGACGTCCGTACGGGTCCCCGCCGCGTCTCAGCCGGTCGCCGTGGCCAGGAACTGGGTGGCCGCCAGCTCCCCGTAGAGCGGGTCCGCCGCGACCAGCTCGGCGTGGGTGCCCACGGCCCGCACCCGCCCCGCCTCCATGACGACGATGCGGTCGGCGAGCAGCACCGTGGAGAGCCGGTGGGCGACGACGAGCACGGTGGTGTGCCGGGCGGCCTCGGCGACCGTGTCCCGCAGCGCGAGCTCGTTGACGGCGTCGAGCTGCGAGGTCGCCTCGTCCAGGAGCAGCAGCCGGGGGCGCCGCAGCAGGGCGCGGGCGATGGCCACCCGCTGGCGTTCGCCGCCGGAGAGCCGGCTGCCGCGGTGGCCGACCCGGGTGTCCAGCCCCTCGGGCAGCCGATCCACCAGGGTGTCGAGGCGGGTGCGGACCAGCACCTCGCGGATGTCCTCGTCGGTGGCGTCGGGGGCGGCGAAGACCAGGTTCTCGCGCAGCGTCCCGGCCAGTACGGGGGCGTCCTGCTCGACGTAGCCGATCGCCGCCCGCAGCTCGGCCAGCGGCCAGTCGCGCACATCCCGCCCGTCCAGCGACACCCGGCCGCCGGTCGCGTCGTAGAACCGCTCGATGAGGCCGAAGACGGTGCTCTTGCCCGCCCCCGAGGGGCCGACGAAGGCGGTCATGCCGCCGCTGGGCACGGTGAAGCTCACGCCCTGATGCACCGGCGGCAGCTCCTCGCGGTAGCGGAAGGTGACGTCGTCGAACGCGACCGCGGCGGGCCCGTCCCCGACCGCCGGCTCCCCGGCCGTCGCCGGGTCCTTCCGCCCACCCTCCGAAGCGGCCTCCCGCGGCTCCGCCTCCGGCTCGGTCTCCAGACGCTCCGCCTCCGTGATGCGCGCGATCGCCGCCGCCCCCTCCTGGTACTGGGTGGCGGAGGAGACCAGTTGGGACACCGGCTCGATCAGATAGAAGAGGAGCAGCAGGAAGGCGATCAGGGTGGAGACCTCGATCGCCTCGGAGGCCACCCGGGCGCCGCCGATGCCGAGCACCGCGAGAAAGGAGACCTGGACCGAGAGCCCGACCGAGGAGGAGGCCAGGGACTGCCACTTGGCGGCCTGCACGCCGTACCGCCACGCCTTCCGCGTCGCGTTCCACACCGTCTCGGTCTCGCGCCGCTCCGCGCCCGACGCCTTGATGGTGCGGAACGCCCCGAAGGCCCGCTCCAGAACGGTGGAGATCTCGCCCACCGCCTCCTGCGACCGCTGGGTGGCGCGCGAGATCTTCGGCATCACCAGCGCCGTGGCGCCGCCGATCAGCACCATCACGCCGATCGTGACGCCCAGCAGCACCGGGTCCAGCACCCCCATCATCACGATGGTGGCGACCACGGTCAGCGCTCCGGTGACCCCTGCGACCATCGCCTGCGTGGTGACCGCCCGCAGCAGCGTGGTGTCCGAGGTGACCCGGGACATCAGATCGCCGGGCGGGATCCGGTCGGCCTCCGAGACCCGCAGCCGCAACAGCCGTCCGGTCAGCCGGCGCCGGGCGGCGAACACCACCGACTCGGCGGCGCGCTCCAGGACGTACTGGGCCACCGCCTCGATCGCCGTGCCGAGCAGCACCAGCGCGGTGAGGACCAGCAGGATGCCCGCGATGGGCTCGTCGTCGCCCAGCCGGTCCACCAGCGTCTTGGTGGCGATCGGCTGGGACAGCGCGCACGCCGAGCCGACGAGGGAGAGCAGCGCGCCGAGCGCGATGACCGGGCGGTGCGGGCGTATGTGCTCGTACAGCACCCGCCAGGTCTCGCGAGCGGAGAGTCTCGTACCCGGCGCGTCGTCGTCGGCGCCGGGGGGCGGGTTCGGGGGAAGGGAATCGGAGCTCACGCCGAACAGGACGCCGAACCGGGGGCGTCGACCTGAGCCCCAGCATGAAGAGGATCACCGAGCCGGGGCCCGGGGTGCGGGGGACGGAGGTGCCCCCCGATCCAGACCTTCCCCCGGAGGGACGTACGGAGAGAGCCCCCGTCAGCCGCCGCGCACGCCGCACAGGTGCAGCAGCGCCGCCACCGCGCGATACGGGTCGGTGCGCCCGGCCCGGTCCTCGGCGGCCAGCAGCCGCTCGAACTCCGCCGGCTCCGGCTCCGGCGCGCCGTCGGGCGCCAGGTCGGTGAAGACCCGCACGCCGTACCAGGCGTCCAGCGGCGCCCCGACCCCGGTGAGGGTGGTGGTCAGCTCGGCGAGCCGGTCGGCGCGCACCCGCAGTCCGATCCGGTTGGTGTAGGTGGCGGAGTCGAAGGCGGCCAGCGCCGTCTCCCAGTCCCCGGACAGCCCCGGCCGCATGGCCAGCGCGTCGGCGTTCCGCACCAGCAGCGACAGCAGGCCGCCGGGCGCCAGCACCCGGGCCAGCCCGGCCAGCATGGCCCCCGGCTCCGGCACGTACATCAGCACGCCGTGGCAGAGCACCAGGTCGAAGGCGCCGGGCGCGAAGTGCGCACCGGTGTCCCGGCCGTCGCCCTCGATCAGTCGCATCCGCTCCTGGATGCCCGCCGGCTCACCGGCCAGCGTCGACCGTACGGTCTCCAGCATCCGCGGATCGGACTCCAGCCCGGTGACCTCGTGGCCCGCGCGGGCCAGGCGAAGCGCCTGGGTGCCCTGGCCGAGGCCCACGTCCAGCACGCGCAGTCGCCGCCCCACCGGATAGCGGGCGGCGATCTGCTCGTCGAGCTGGCGGGCGACCATCTCCTGGCGCACCGTGTTCCGCAGGCCGGGCAGGCCGTTCAGCCAACCCTGCACACCTGGGGCGAAGTCCGACGGCGGCTGCTCGCTCAGGGTCGTTCCCCGCGCTTGACCTGCGGTTTGGGCAGCCGCAGGCGACGCATCTGGAGCGTACGCATCAGGGCGTACGGCACCGCGCCGCGCAGGTTCTCACCCGGGAAGCGTTGCTTGAGCTGGCGCTTCAGATGGAAGGCGATGACGAAGGAGTTGACCACGATCATCAGGATGACCAGCATCCACAGCAGCAGCACATAGCTCTGCATCGCGCCCGCGCGGATCATGCTCAGCACGAGGATGACCACCGCGAGCGGCAGGAAGAACTCGGCGATCACGAAGCGCGAGTCCACGAAGTCGCGCGCGAACTTGCGGATCGGGCCGCGGTCGCGCGGCGGCAGGTACCGCTCGTCGCCGCCGGCCAGCGCCTCGCGCTGCTTGACCAGGTCGGCCCGGCGGGCCTCGCGCGCTCGCTTCGCCGCCTCCTTGCGGGTGACCGGCGTCTTCGCCAGGCTGCGGCGCTGCGACTGGGCGTCGCTGCGCTTGGGGGTCGGGCGGCCCTTGGGCGCCTGCGGGTCACGGGGCTGCTGCGGCTGGTCCGCGGTCATCTTGGGCGCGGCCTGCTCATCCTTGGAACGGCTTCGGAACACAACACCCAAGGGTACGGGGTTCCGGGTGTGGACCCCAGCCTCTGCGGGAACGATCCGGCAACGGCGCACCACCCCGGTCGCCACCTACTCCCTGCGCCGGAGGCGCCCGGCGCCCGATCGTTCTGCAGGAGGAGCCCGAGGGGGCGCGAACAGTGCGGTAATGGAAGGAGGGCCCGTACGCTGGGTCTGTCAGGTGTGCCGGAGTCTCAAGTCCGTCAGAAGGGGGCGCGCGAGGCCCATGAGCGGTGTCATGAAGCGTATGGGGATGATCTTCCGCGCGAAGGCCAACAAAGCCCTGGACCGGGCCGAGGATCCGCGCGAGACCCTTGACTACTCGTACCAGAAGCAGCTGGAACTGCTGCAGAAGGTCCGCCGTGGTGTCGCCGACGTGGCGACCTCCCGCAAGCGCCTGGAGCTCCAGCTCAACCAACTGCGCAGCAAGTCCACCCAGCTCGAGGACCAGGGCCGCAAGGCGCTGGCGCTCGGCCGGGAGGACCTGGCGCGCGAGGCGCTCTCCCGCCGCGCCGCCCTCCAGCAGCAGGTCAGCGACCTGGAGGTGCAGCACCAGACGCTCCAGGGCGAGGAGGAGAAGCTGACCCTCGCCTCCCAGCGCCTCCAGGCCAAGGTCGACGCCTTCCGCACCAAGAAGGAGACCATCAAGGCCACCTACACCGCCGCCCAGGCGCAGACCCGCATCGGCGAGGCGTTCTCCGGCATCTCCGAGGAGATGGGCGACGTCGGCCTCGCCATCCAGCGCGCCGAGGACAAGACCGCCCAGATGCAGGCCCGGGCCGGCGCGCTCGACGAGCTGATGGCCTCCGGCGCCCTCGACGACCCGACCGGCATGGCCAAGGACGACATCACCGCCGAGCTGGAGCGGATCTCCGGCGGCGCCGACGTGGAGCTGGAGCTGCAGCGGATGAAGGCCGAACTGGCGGGCGGCGGCGGCACACAGCAGGCTATTGAGGGCGGCGCGCAGGGCCAGAACCAGCAGCAGTCGCAGGGACAGCACCGCTTCGACAAGCAGTGACGGGGCCGGCCGGCGGGAGACCCACCGGCGGCGGACGGAACCGGCCCCTCGCCACCGCGCGAGATCTCTCAAGGAGGCCGTCGTGATCGTGAGGATCATGGGGGAGGGGCAGGTGCGGCTGGACGACAGCCACCTGAGTGGGCTGAACGTGCTCGACGACGAGCTTCTCGCAGAGCTGGAGAACGGCGACGAGTCCGGCTTCCGGCGCACCTTCGACGCCCTTCTGGAGGCCGTGCGCACCCTGGGCGAGCCGCTCCCCGATGACTCCCTGGAATCCTCCGAGCTCATTCTGCCGGCACCCGACGCCACCCTCGACGAGGTCAAGTCGATGCTCCGCGACGACGGCCTCATCCCGGGCTGAAACGGCGACTCCCGACCCGCTTCCCTCGCTCCGTGACACCTGACTCCGTCCCACCGGCGAGTGAACCGAAGCGCGCGCCGCTGCCGAAAAGCAGAGCGCGCGGAGGCCGCGTCTCAGCACGACGGCCCTTCTGCCTCGCGGCCTCGTACGCACCCCCGCCCCGTACGGGCCGGCGAGTGAGCCGAAGGGCGCGCGGCTGCCGAGAGGGAGAGCGCGCGGAGGCCGCGTGGACCGAGCGGCCCGGCACGACGGCCCCTCTGCCTCGCGGCCTCGTACGCACCCCCGCCCCGTACGGGCCGGCGAGTGAGCCGAAGGGCGCGCGGCTGCCGAGAGGGAGAGCGCGCGGAGGCCGCGAGGAACGAGCGGTCGAGCACGGTCGACCGTCGGCAGTCGCTCACAGCGCCCGGAGGTGAACCGAGCCCTCAAACATAGGGGCGAACCGAGCCCTCAAACAAAAGGCGTGCCGAGCCCTCAGAATAGGTTGCCGTGACTCCCCTCGCCGTAGGACCGGGGCTGGCCCGGCCGCGCCGCTGGCTGTGCGAACACCCGCTGGCGCTGGACACCATGCTGGCCCTGGGTGTCTTCGTGCTGATCCTGATCGGTTCGGTGACCAACCCGCACTCTCCGAACACCCCCCTCGGGCCGCTCTTCGTGCTGCTCACCGGCTTGGCCTCGGCCTCCCTGGTGCTGCGCGGCCGGTTGCCGCGCAGCGTGCTGGCGTTCACCTGTGCCATGACGCTCACGGAGATCATCAGCAGTGGGGGCGAGCACGGGCCGCCGCGGCTGGCCATAGCGTTCAGCGTGGTCGTGGCGCTGTACACCGTCGCCTCCCGCACCGACCGCCCCACCACCTGGCGGATCGGCGTCCTCACCGTGGTCGTCATCACGGGCGCCGGCATCGTCTTCGGTGTCCGCCCCTGGTACGCGCAGGAGAACCTCGGGATCTTCGGCTGGACCGGCATGGCCGCCGCCGTCGGGGACGCGGTGCGCAGCCGTCGCGCCTTCGTGGCCGCCATCGAGGAGCGCGCGGTGCGCGCCGAGCAGAGCCGCGAACAGGAGGCCCGTCGTCGGGTCGCGGAGGAGCGGCTTCGCATCGCCCGCGAGCTGCACGACGTGGTCGCCCATCACATCGCGTTGGTCAACGTGCAGGCGGGAGTCGCCTCCCATGTCATGGACAGCCGCCCGGACCAGGCCAAGGAGGCGCTGGCGCATGTGCGGGAGGCGAGCCGGTCGGCGCTGGACGAGCTGCGGGCCACGGTGGGCCTGCTGCGCCAGCACGGCGACCCGGCGGCGCCGACCGAGCCGGCTCCCGGCCTGGGGGTGTTGGACCAGCTTGTCGACGGTTTCGTGCGGGCGGGGCTGCCGGTCGACGTCGCGATGGTCCCGGCGGACGGCCCCGGCGCGCTGCCCAAGAGCGTGGATCTGACCGCCTACCGCGTGGTGCAGGAGGCGCTCACCAATGTGCACAAGCACGCCGGTGCGGAGGCGCGGGCCGAGGTGCGGATCGTGCGTGAGCGGGGGGCGCTGGAGGTGACGGTCGTCGACGACGGGCCCGGTCATCCGGCCGAGGACGGCGACGAGAGCGGCGGGGGGCATGGGCTGCTCGGCATGCGGGAGCGGGTCGCGGCGCTGCGCGGCGACTGCGAAGCGGGACCCCGGCCGGAGGGGGGCTTCCGGGTAAGGGCCAGACTTCCCCTACAGACCCGTACGGGAGGGGACGACAGATGACGATCCGGGTGGTGCTCGCCGACGACCAGGCGCTGTTGCGGAGCGCGTTCCGCATACTGGTCGACTCCGAACCCGACATGGAGGTCGTGGGCGAGGCGTCGGACGGCGCGGAGGCGGTGGCCCTCGCCCGCGCGGAGGTCGCCGACGTGGTGCTGATGGACATCCGGATGCCCGGGCTCGACGGCCTCGCCGCCACCCGGATGATCACCGAGGACCCCCAGCTGTCCGGGGTGCGGGTGATCATGCTGACGACCTTCGAGGTCGACGAGTACGTCGTGGAGTCGCTGCGCGCCGGGGCCAGCGGGTTCCTCGGCAAGGGCGCCGAGCCGGAGGAACTGCTCGCCGCGATCCGGGTCGTCGTGGGCGGGGAGGCGCTGCTGTCGCCCGCCGCGACCAAGGGCCTGATCGCCCGCTTCCTCGCCCAGGGCGGCGGCGCCGACGAGCCCGGCGAGTACGACGCGGCCCGGCTCGACGCCCTCACCGGCCGTGAACGCGAGGTCCTGGTGCAGGTCGCCGGCGGGCTCTCCAACGACGAGATCGCCGAGCGTCTCCAGGTCAGCCCGCTCACCGTGAAGACCCATGTCAACCGGGCCATGGCCAAGCTCGGCGCCCGTGACCGCGCCCAGCTGGTCGTGATCTCGTACGAGACCGGCCTGGTCCACCCCCGCAACGGCTGAGCGCGCCCGCCCCGCCGGGCGGAGGCCGGCGTCATAAGGGCCCGTACGCACCGGAGCCCGGGCCCGTCCCCCCGAGGGGGACGGCGGGCCCGGGCTCGATGTTCGTGGTGTTCCCGCCGGCGGCGGGGCCATGCCTACGGCAGGGCGAGCATCCGCTCCAGGGCGAGCTTGGCGAAGCTCTCCGTCTCGCGGTCGACCTCGATCCGGTTGACCACCTTGCCCGCGGCGAGCGACTCCAGCGCCCAGACCAGGTGCGGCAGGTCGATGCGGTTCATGGTGGAGCAGAAGCAGACCGTGCGGTCGAGGAAGACGATCTCCTTGCCCTGGTCGGCGAATCGGTTCGCCAGCCGGCGCACGAGGTTGAGCTCGGTGCCGATCGCCCACTTGGAGCCGGCGGGGGCCGCCTCCAGGGTCTTGATGATGTACTCCGTGGAGCCGACGTAGTCCGCCGCCGCGACGACCTCGTGCTTGCACTCGGGGTGCACCAGCACGTTGACGCCGGGGATGCGCTCGCGGACCTCGTTCACGGAGTCCAGGGAGAAGCGGCCGTGCACCGAGCAGTGCCCGCGCCACAGGATCATCTTGGCGTCGCGCAGCTGCTCGGCGGTGAGCCCGCCGTTGGGCTTGTGCGGGTTGTAGACCACGCAGTCGTCGAGGGACATGCCCATGTCGCGGACCGCGGTGTTGCGCCCCAGGTGCTGGTCGGGCAGGAACAGCACCTTCTCGCCCTGCTCGAAGGCCCAGTCCAGGGCCCGCTTGGCGTTGGAGGAGGTGCAGATGGTGCCGCCGTGCTTGCCGGTGAACGCCTTGATGTCGGCCGAGGAGTTCATGTACGAGACGGGGACGGTGACCTCCGCCACGCCCGCCTCGGTGAGCACGTCCCAGCACTCGGCGACCTGCTCGGCCGTGGCCATGTCGGCCATGGAGCAGCCGGCGGCCAGGTCGGGGAGGATCACCTGCTGGCGGTCGCTGGTGAGGATGTCGGCCGACTCGGCCATGAAGTGCACACCGCAGAAGACGATGTACTCGGCATCCGGTCGGGCGGCCGCATCGCGGGCGAGCTTGAAGGAGTCGCCGGTGACGTCGGCGAACTCGATCACCTCGTCGCGCTGGTAGTGGTGGCCGAGGACGAAGACCTTCTCGCCGAGCTCGGCCTTGGCCGCGCGGGCCCGCTCCACCAGGTCCGGGTCGGAGGCCGCCGGCAGGTCGCCGGGGCACTCCACGCCGCGCTCGCTGCGGGGGTCGGCCTCGCGGCCCAGGAGGAGCAGGGCGAGCGGCGTCGGCTGCACATCCAGGGATTGGGCGGTGGTCACGACACGCACCCTTCTTTCTTCGTCTGCTGGGAGGGCCCTGGGTTGGCTTTCCAGGGTTGTCGTCAAAATGACGCTATCTATCATAACTGCTTCGTGTCACTTTGACGATGGCCATCGCGTCGATGTGACGCATTCCTGCGGCGCATTCCTGGTCGCCCGGCGATGTGCGAGCATGAATGGCGAGAGAAATTCGCCGTTCCCGGAATGAATCCGGGGTGCCGCCGGTTGGAGCCGACGGCAAGCAGTCCGTACAACCCGGGAGAGAAGCAGATGACCGTTCAGGACGAGACCACCAATGCCGAGGGCATCATCCTGACCGACGCCGCCGCGTCGAAGGTCAAGGGCCTGCTGGAGCAGGAAGGCCGTGACGACCTCGCGCTGCGCGTCGCCGTCCAGCCTGGCGGCTGCTCCGGCCTGCGCTACCAGCTCTTCTTCGACGAGCGTTCGCTCGACGGCGACGTGGTCAAGGACTTCGGCGGTGTGAAGGTCGTCACCGACCGGATGAGCGCCCCGTACCTGGGCGGTGCCTCCATCGACTTCGTGGACACCATCGAGAAGCAGGGCTTCACGATCGACAACCCGAACGCCACGGGCTCCTGCGCCTGCGGCGACTCCTTCAGCTAGGCCCGGCGTACCCGCGCACCGGCGAACAGGCCGCGTCGCGGAGCCATGCGACAGCGGCGATGGCGGTGGTCCCAGTCGGGACCACCGCCATCGCCGTGTTCGGCGCCGCGTGGCGCCGTAACGAGCGCCACGCGCCGTGACGAGCGCCACGCGCCGCGGCTAGTCGCGCGGAACCGCCTTGCCGTTCGAGGCGTCGACCACCTTGCGGTCACCCAGCGCCTTGTCGAGCTCCACCGTCACCTCGGCCTCCTCCGCGAGCGTGATGCAGGGACGGCCCGGGTGCGTCGGCTTGCCGACGATCTCCACCTTCACCTGCCCGGACGCCTCGTCCGCGGACGCCGAGTAGCGGGTGCAGACCCCGCCCCAGAAGCGCAGGGTGAGCTTCTTGCCGTCGACGTCGTAGGCGTTGACGTGCGGTGACACGTCCGCCCCCGGCTCACGGGACGGGGAGTGCCCCGGCGCCCCCGGCTCCGAGCCGCGGGGGTCGCGCGCCTCGTCGGTGCCGCCGCGGGGCGAGGTGAGGAACGCGGGCTCGACGGCCGGGTAGCCGTAGACCGTGGACCGCTTCTGGCCGTGGGCGCCCGGGGACTCCACGGTGAACAGCCACGAGGGCACCAGAGCCGGCCGCCCGGCCACGGACTGCGCCGACAGCCCCACCGTCGCCTTGTCGACGCGCGCCGTCTCCGGCTTGCCGCCCGGCGCGGGCTCGCAGGGCGCGACGCCGTCCTGGCCGCCCTCCCCGCCCTTGTCGTCGTCCGGGGTGCTCTTGTCGGCCTTGTCGCCCTTTCCGGCCGCGCCGTCCTTGTCTGCGGGCACGGCGGTCGCGCAGTCGCCGATCTCGCCCGGGACATGGCCTCCCCAGCGGGCCTTGTTGAGCTGCTCCAGCGCCTCCGAGGCGTCCACCAGCGGGTAGTCGTCACCCTTGTCCAGCGGCGCCAGCAGCCCGCGGGCGGCCGCCAACTGGCCGTCCGCGGCCACCTCCAGGCTGGTCCGCCAGTTGTGGGTGGGCAGTCCACCCAGCACCGGGTCGGCGTTCACCACCCTGAGGGCGCCGTGGACCTCGCCCGCGTCGATCCGGGCGTCGTCCAGCTCCAGCGCCTCCAGCACCGGCTCGGCCGCCTTCCTGGCCCGCTCCTCGGACACCGGCTCGTCCTCGCCGCCGGCGTCCCCGGAGTCGGTCTTCTTGTCACCGCCGCGGAAGGAGGGACAGCTGGTCTCGCCGAGGCAGGAGGAGTCGCCGGGCGAGCCGTAGCGGGAGTACGACCAGGCGCCCGCCCCCTTCTGGCTCACCTCGAGCTCCGGGCCCGAGGCGTCCGGGGTGCCCCCGACCCGCCACACCCCGTGATCGGAGCGCGGGGTGCCCGGCACGTCCAGCGCCTTCGCCAGCCGCGCCACCTCCTCCTTGGTGACCTTGCCCGAGGGCAGGTAGACCGGCGCGGTCTCGGGCCCTCGGGGAAGCTCGCCCCGGGCCCGGTAGACCACGCCGTACGGGTTGGGCTCGCCGACCGCGATGCCCGGCTTCGCCTGCTCGCCCCCGTTCGGGGGCCGCTCCCCGGGGGCGAACCCGTCGAGCGGCAGCGGCTTGGGGGAGTCCCCCCGGGACGCCTCCCGGCCGCCGGAATCGTCGTCGCCGCCCGCGGTCGACGCCCAGTACGCCCCGCCGCCCCCGGCGAGCAGCACCGCCGCCGCCACCGAGGCGATGACCAGCGGCGAGCGCCGGCGCGGCTTCGAGGTGGCGCCGTCGGGGGAATCGGGGGTCTCCGGGGTCTCCGGGGTGTCCTCGGTGCTGGTGCTCACCGTTCCGCTCCTTCGCACTCCGCTGAATGTGTACGGCTCTGTCCCCCGCACGGGGGACGCCGGTGGGACGGTGCGAAGGAGCGTGCGGTTCCCGCGGTGTCTCGACGGGCCTCGGGTGTCCCGGCGTGAGACGGGTGGTCAGTCGCCGTATTCGGACATACCGTCCAGCAGATGCGCGGACTTCGAGGGCACCGTCACCCCGCGGATCCGGGAGAGGGCGACGGGCGGCGCCGGGGACCGCCTCACCGCGTTCCGCCAGTGCGGAGCCATCCGCGCACAGTCGCCTCGCAGCTGGTCCAACGACTCCGGCTCGGCGGTGATCGAGGGCGGGGCGGGGGTGGCTCGCTTGGGCATCTCGACTCCCGGTCTGGGGGACCCACACCGACGTGGGCCCTTGAGTGGCACCGTATGCACGGTATCCCCGGGGGAAAAGATCTACTATCAGGTAGTTTCGGCCATTCGAACGTGAGGCCTGGGACCCGGTAGCGTAGAGCGTCCCTTTTTTCCGTAGCCCACAGGAGCAGACACGCCGTGCGTATCGCAGTCACCGGCTCCATCGCCACCGACCACCTGATGACCTTCCCCGGCCGTTTCGCCGATCAGCTGGTCGCCGACCAGCTGCATACGGTCTCCCTGTCCTTCCTCGTGGACACCCTCGACGTCCGCCGCGGGGGCGTCGCCCCCAACATCTGTTTCGGCATGGGCGTGCTCGGTCTGCGCCCGGTCATGGTCGGCGCCGCCGGCTCCGACTTCGCCGAGTACCGCGCCTGGCTGGAGCGGCACGGCGTGGACACCTCCTCCGTCCGCATCTCCGAGGTGCTGCACACCGCGCGCTTCGTCTGCACCACGGACACCGACCACAACCAGATCGCGTCCTTCTACACCGGCGCGATGAGCGAGGCCCGACTGATCGAGCTCCAGCCGGTCGCCGACCGGGTCGGCGGCCTGGACCTGGTCCTCATCGGCGCGGACGACCCGGAGGCCATGGTCCGCCACACCGAGGAGTGCCGCTCCCGTGGCATCCCGTTCGCCGCGGACCCCTCCCAGCAGCTGGCGCGCATGGACGGCGACGACATCCGCCGGCTGATCGAGGGCGCGCGGTTCCTCTTCACCAACGAGTACGAGAAGGCGCTCACCGAGGCCAAGACCGGCTGGACCGAGGACGAGATCCTGGCCAAGGTCGGCACCCGCGTCACCACGCTGGGCGCGCAGGGCGTGCGGATCGACCGCGTCGGCGAGGAGCCGATCGTGGTGGGCTGCCCGGAAGAGGAGGCCAAGGTCGACCCGACCGGTGTCGGCGACGCCTTCCGCGCCGGCTTCCTCGCCGGCCTCTCCTGGGACCTCACCCTCGAGCGCGCCGCCCAGGTCGGCTGCATGCTCGCCACCCTCGTCATCGAGACCCTGGGCACCCAGGAGTACGAGCTCCGTCGCGGCCACTTCATGGACCGCTTCGCCAAGGCCTACGGCCACGAGGCCGCCGCCGAGGTCCAGGCACGCCTGTCCTGACCCCAGGCACACGAAAGACACGCGAAAGAAGGAGGGCGGGCCCGCAGGGGCCCGCCCTTCACCGCACCCGACCCCCGGCCCGCACCCCTTGGTCGACGCCGCGGGTCCAGAGGGCACCCACGCCGCACACGGGCACCGGAGGGGAGCACCCTCGCGCCACACGCGCGCGCCCGCGAGGGGAAGGGGTCAGACCCGGCGGACCCGATAGGCCGTTCCCCGTTCGGCGGCCGTCTCACCGAGATAGTCGTGGCCGCGCATGGCGCACCAGGCGGGGATGTCGAGGCGGGCGGCGTCGTCGTCGGAGAGGACGACCACCACACCGCCGACCGGCACGTCGCCGATCACCTTGGCCAGCTCGATGACGGGGATCGGGCACCGCTTGCCGAGCGAATCGACCACGAGCTCGCGCGCCGCGGCCTCCGGTGCCTCCATCGGCCCGGCCTCGCCCGCCGCGGGCGCACCCGCGGGCGCAACCGCACGCGCGGGCGCACCCAACCGCTCCCGCACCTCCGCGACCACTCCCGGCAGCACCGCCAGGAACCGCTCGACGTCCTGGTCCGCCGTGCCCAGCGGCAGCGAAACGCGGATGTTGCCCTCGGAGAGCACGCCCATCGCGCGCAGCACATGGCTGGGCGTGAGGGTGCTGCTGGTGCAGGACGAGCCGGAGGAGACGGAGAAGCCCGCGCGGTCGAGCTCGTGCAGGACCGCCTCGCCGTCGACGTAGAGGCAGGAGAAGGTGACCAGGTGGGGCAGGCGTCGCTCGGGGTCGCCGACGACCTCCACGTCGGGCACCAGCTCCGGCACGCGGGCCCGGATCCGGTCGACCAGCGCGCGCAGCCGCTCCGCTTCGTCGGCGGCCTCCTGTCGCACGGCTCGCAGGGAGGCCGCGGCGGCGACGATGGCCGGGAGGTTCTCGAAGCCGGGCGCGCGCCCGGACTCGCGCTCGTCGGCCGGGCCGTGGGCCGCGAAGCGCACGCCCTTGCGGACGGCGAGCAGTCCGACGCCGGCCGGGCCGCCCCACTTGTGGGCGCTGCCGGTCAGCAGCGACCAGGGGGCGTCGACCGGGCCCCAGGCCAGCGACTGGGCGGCGTCCACGAGCAGCGGGACGCCCGCCTCCCGGCACTCCTCGGCGACCTCGGCCACCGGCTGCACCGTGCCGACCTCGTGGTTGGCGGACTGGAGACAGGCGAGCGCCACCGGCCCGGGGACATCCCGCAGGGCCGCCGCGAAGGTACCGGGCTCGACCCGGCCGGCGCGGTCCACCGCCACCCGGGCCACGGTCCCGCCGGCGGCCTCGTGCGCGTCGGCGGCGTGCAGCACCGCGGAGTGCTCCACCGCGGACACGACGAGATGGCGGCCGGCCCGCCGCCGTCCGGCGAGCGCGCCGGCGATGCCGTCGTGCAGGGCCCGGGTACCCGAAGGGGTGAAGACGAGCTCATCCGGGCGACAGCCGACCGCCTCGGCGGCCGTCTCCCGCGCGGCGTCCAGCAGCAGTCGGGCCCGGCGCCCCTCGCGGTAGAGCCGGGCCGGGTCCGCCCAGCCCTCGTCGAGGGTGGCGAGCAGCGCCTGGCGGGCGACCGGGTGCAGGGGCGCGGAGGAGGCGGCGTCGAAGTAGGGCACGTAGGCAACCTAACTCCTCCTTCCTTCCGCGCGTCCCGCCCGCCGGGCCCGGCCGTCCGCTATCGTCGGCGCAGCCCCCGTCGCGGGCCGCGGCGACGCACCGTCAGCGCTGGGCCGTCCGTGGCGCGAGCGCCTGCGGAGGCGGTGCTTCCACCCCTTCGGGGACTGGTCCGGCGCGTTGGGCACCCTCCCCGCGCGGCCCTAAAAGGCGTCCAGTAGGGTTTGGTCCGCATAAACATCCAAACCCCTGCCCGCACCGGGCCGGCGACCGACCAGCGAGACGGCCGCAGCCGGCCGCGCGGGCGAGACTCTCGGGAAGGCGCTACGTGAGTCCCAACGGCTCCGACCGCTCGTCGCGGCGCCCGGTGCGGCGGAAGCTGCTGCAGGCGCTGGCCGCGGGCATGGTCCTGGCGACCGCCACCGGTTGCACATCTAAGGACTTCCCCAACCTCGGGATGCCCGACCCCGTCACCGAAGAGGCGCCGCGGATCCTCTCCCTGTGGCAGGGCTCGTGGGCGGCTGCGCTCGCCACGGGCGTTCTGGTCTGGGGCCTGATCCTGTGGAGCGTCATCTTCCACCGGCGCAGCCGGACCAAGGTCGAGGTTCCTCCGCAGACCCGGTACAACATGCCGATCGAGGCGCTGTACACCGTGGTCCCGATCATCATCGTCTCGGTGCTCTTCTACTTCACCGCGCGCGATGAGAACGAGCTCCTCAAGGTCGACAAGAAGCCCGACCACGTCGTCAACGTCGTGGGCTTCCAGTGGAGCTGGGGCTTCAACTACCTGGAGAACGTGGACGGCAACAAGTCCACGGGCTACACGTACAAGGAAGCCAAGGAAGGCCAGAAGCTCCCCAAGGCGAACACGCCGCCGGAGAACATCTCCAACATTCCGGACCGGATGATGTCCACCCTGCCCGCGGGCGTGGACGGCGTCTACGAGGTGGGCACGCCGGGCGAGAAGACCCCGGGCAACCCCAGCCCCGGTCCGACGCTGTGGCTGCCGAAGGGCGAGACCGTCGAGTTCATCCTGACCTCGCGTGACGTGATCCACTCCTTCTGGGTGATCCCGTTCCTGATGAAGCAGGACGTGATCCCGGGCCACACCAACCGCTTCCAGGTGACCCCCAACAAGGAGGGCACCTTCATGGGCAAGTGCGCCGAGCTCTGCGGCGTGGACCACTCCCGCATGCTCTTCAACGTCAAGGTCGTCTCGCCCAAGGAGTACCGCGAGCACCTCCAGGACCTGAAGAAGAAGGGCCAGACCGGCTTCATCCCGTCCGGCATCGAGCAGACGGAACCCGCCAAGAACGCGGAGACCAAGCAAAAGTGAGCATCCTCAACGAATCTCAGGGTGCCGACGCAACCGCCTCCTACGAGGACGAGTTGCCGGTGCGCCGTAAGCAGCCCGGGAATGTCGTCGTCAAGTGGCTGACCACCACAGACCACAAGACGATCGGCACGCTCTACCTGGTCACGTCGTTCGCGTTCTTCTGCATCGGCGGCGTGATGGCGCTCTTCATGCGCGCCGAGCTGGCCCGTCCCGGCACGCAGATCATGTCGAACGAGCAGTTCAACCAGGCGTTCACCATGCATGGCACGATCATGCTGCTGATGTTCGCCACCCCGCTGTTCGCCGGTTTCGCGAACTGGATCATGCCGCTGCAGATCGGTGCGCCCGATGTGGCGTTCCCGCGGCTGAACATGTTCGCCTACTGGCTCTACCTGTTCGGCTCGCTGATCGCGGTGGCCGGCTTCCTCACCCCGCAGGGTGCGGCCGACTTCGGCTGGTTCGCCTACTCCCCGCTGTCGGACGCGGTCCGCTCGCCGGGCGTCGGCGCCGATATGTGGATCATGGGTCTGGCCTTCTCGGGCTTCGGCACCATCCTCGGTTCGGTCAACTTCATCACCACGATCATCTGCATGCGCGCCCCGGGCATGACGATGTTCCGCATGCCGATCTTCACCTGGAACGTGCTGCTCACCGGTGTGCTGGTGCTGCTGGCCTTCCCGGTGCTGGCCGCCGCGCTCTTCGCGCTGGAGGCGGACCGCAAGTTCGGCGCCCACATCTTCGACGCCGCCAACGGCGGTGCCCTGCTGTGGCAGCACCTCTTCTGGTTCTTCGGCCACCCCGAGGTGTACATCATCGCGCTGCCGTTCTTCGGCATCATCTCCGAGATCATCCCGGTGTTCTCGCGTAAGCCGATGTTCGGTTACATCAGCCTCATCGCCGCGACCATCTCGATCGCGGGTCTGTCGGTGACCGTGTGGGCGCACCACATGTACGTCACAGGCGGTGTGCTGCTGCCGTTCTTCTCCTTCATGACGTTCCTGATCGCGGTTCCGACCGGTATCAAGTTCTTCAACTGGATCGGCACCATGTGGAAGGGAAGCCTGAGCTTCGAGACGCCCATGCTGTGGGCGGTCGGCTTCCTGATCACCTTCACCTTCGGTGGTCTGACCGGTGTCATCCTGGCCTCGCCGCCGATGGACTTCCACGTCTCGGACTCGTACTTCGTGGTGGCGCACTTCCACTACGTGATCTTCGGAACCGTGGTCTTCGCGATGTTCGCCGGCTTCCACTTCTGGTGGCCGAAGTTCACCGGGAAGATGCTGGACGAGCGGCTCGGCAAGATCACGTTCTGGACGCTGTTCATCGGCTTCCACGGCACCTTCCTGGTGCAGCACTGGCTGGGCGCCGAGGGCATGGCCCGCCGTTACGCGGACTACCTGGCCGCCGACGGCTTCACCACGCTGAACATGATCTCGACCATCAGCTCCTTCCTGCTGGGCCTGTCGATCCTGCCGTTCTTCTACAACGTCTGGAAGACCGCCAAGTACGGCAAGAAGATCGAGGTCGACGACCCGTGGGGTTACGGCCGTTCGCTCGAGTGGGCCACCTCCTGCCCGCCGCCGCGACACAACTTCCTCACCCTGCCGCGGATCCGCTCCGAATCCCCGGCGTTCGACCTGCACCACCCGGAGATCGCGGCGCTCGACCAGCTGGAGAACCTCGGCGCGGGCGACGATGACAAGGCCCTCGCGGGCGGCAAGGAGGCCGGCAAGTGAAGGTCCAAGGCCGGATGTTCATCTGGCTCTCCGTCTTCGTCCTCGTGATGGCCGTGGTCTACGGCGTCTGGTCGAAGGAGCCTGCCGGCACCACCGCGCTGTTCCTGGCCTTCGGTCTCTGCATCATGATCGGCTACTACCTGGCCTTCACGGCTCGCCGGGTGGACACCGGGGCGCAGGACCGGAAGGACGCCGAGGTCGCCGACGACGCCGGTGAGCTGGGCTTCTTCTCCCCGCACAGCTGGCAGCCGCTGTCGCTGGCGGTCGGTGGCGCGCTCGCCTTCATGGGCGTCGTCTTCGGCTGGTGGCTGCTCTACTTCTCGGCCCCGATCATCTTGATCGGCCTCTTCGGCTGGGTCTTCGAGTACTACCGCGGCGAGAACGCGAACCAGTAGGGCGTAGGCCGCGCCGGCTCACGGTCGGCGCGGCATCCGTCCTCGGGCCAGGGGCCCGGACACCTTCACAGGTGTCCGGGCCCTTCGGCGTATCCGGGCCCCTGGTCCTGTGCGGGCCCCTCGTCCTGTGCGGGCTCCTCGGCGTCCCCGTCGCCGGCTACGGCGACCCCGATAGCCCGTTCGGCGGTACTCCACGCGCCAGAAGGGGTCGATTTTCTTACTTTGTGACCATGAGTCACAGTCCTCGTTCGCGTACGGCGCCACGTCGCGTCGGGTGCGCGCTGCTGGTCGGACTGGTCGCGGCCGGAGGCGCCGCCTGCGGCGGCCCCTCCGGGCAGCCGCTCTCCGCCACCCCGTACGACGCCACGGGACAGATCTCCTTCAGCGGGGTGGGGGGCGACCGGAAGGCCGATCCGGACAAGCCCCTGGAAGTGACCGCCAAGGGGGACGGCAGCCGCATCACGGATGTGACGGCCACGGACGCCGCAGGACGGTACGTACGCGGCGAACTGAGCGCCGACGGCACCAGATGGCGTTCGACCGCTCCGCTCGCCGCAGGAGCCCACTACACGCTGCGCGTGAGCACCGAGAACGAGGACGGCAGGCCCGGACGCCGGGTGATCGGCTTCGACACCGCCCCGGCCGGCAAGCAGCTGCGCGTGACCTTCGGCCCGGAGGCGGGCACCTACGGGGTCGGCCAGCCCATCACCGCCCGGCTGAGCCGGCAGGTGGAGGACCCCTCCGCGCGGGCCGTCGTGGAGCGCGGACTGAAGGTGGAGTCGCGCCCCGCGGTGCAGGGCGTGTGGCACTGGGTGGACGGTCGGACGCTGCACTACCGGCCGCGCGAGTACTGGCCCGGCCGGGCCACCATCACCGTGCGCTCCACGCTGACCGGCGTCCGCGTCGGCGGTGAGCTGCACGGAGCCGCCACCAAGCCGCTGACGCTGCACACCGGCCCGCGCCTGGAGGCCATCGCCGACGCCGGCACCCATCACATGACCGTGCTGCGGGACGGCGTCGCCATCCGCACCATCCCCATCACCACCGGCAAGCCCGGCTTCGCGACCCGCAACGGCGTCAAGGTGGTCCTGGCCAAGGAATCCTTCGTACGGATGCGCGGCACCAGCATCGGCATCCCCGAGGGCAGCTCCGACTCCTACGACCTGCCGGTCTACTGGGCCACCCGGGTCACCTGGAGCGGCGAGTACGTGCACGCGGCGCCGTGGTCGGTGGGCGCCCAGGGAGCGGCCAACGTCAGCCACGGCTGCACCGGTATGAGCACCGCCGACGCCCAGTGGTTCTTCAACACCGTACGGGTGGGTGACATCGTCAAGGTCGTGGGCAGCGGCGGCGCCACCATGACGCCGTTCGACAACGGCTTCGGCGACTGGAACATGCCCTGGGAGCAGTGGCGCGAGGGCAGTGCCCTGGCGGGCCCGGCGACCGGTGGCGCGGCGGGACGGGACGCGGGCGGCCCGGCCGACACGGCCAGGCTGCGCCCCGGGGTGTGACGACGGGTCGGTGGCGCACCCGTACGGGGGACGTGCGGACCAGGCCCAGGTCGCCCCGATGCGCGGGTCAGGCCGCCCCGAGCGTGGTCCGCCGGCGCAGCAGGCCGGCCAGCGCCTCGGCGAAGATCACCGGGTCCACCGGATGGGTGACGGCGGCGTCCGCGCGGCTCCAGGTGGCCAGCCAGGCGTCCTGCGCGCGGCCGATGAGCAGCAGCACCGGAGGGCAGCGGAAGATCTCGTCCTTGATCTGCCGGCACACCCCCATGCCGCCGGCCGGAACCGCCTCCCCGTCCAGCACGCAGGCGTCGACGCCGCCCTCCTCCAGGGCCGCCAGCACCGCGGGGAGGGTGGCGCACTCCAGGAACTCCACCGGCGGCACATCGGCCGCGGGGCGCCGCCCGGCAGCCAGCCGGACCTGCTCGCGAACGGTCGCGTCATCGCTGTAGACCAGGACCGTGGCGGTCGGCTGCATTGTTCCTCCAGCTCGTAGACGGCCTTCAGGGCACGGCTTCGGTTCGGAACCGTTGCGCGGATGCTACTCCTCGGCCATCTGCCCGGGCAGGTGGCCGCCCATGCGGCGATGGGCCGTTCGGGCAGGGCACACGCCGTTGACACACCGAACGGCACCCCCCGGAGTGAGGGCTGGATAAGCGACCGACATAATGTCGGTCGTGGCGACAGCAACAGCAGTAGATACCGGGCACGCGCACCCGTCGGTCAACCGGCCGAACCTCACCAGCGTCGGAACCATCATCTGGCTCAGTTCCGAGCTGATGTTCTTCGCGGCCCTCTTCGCGATGTACTTCACCCTGCGATCGGTGACGGGCTCCGAGCACTGGAAGGAGATGGCTTCGGCCCTCAACTTCCCCTTCTCGGCCACCAACACCACGATCCTGGTGCTCTCCTCCCTCACCTGCCAGCTCGGCGTCTTCGCCGCCGAGCGCGGTGACGTGAAGAAGCTCCGCATGTGGTTCGTGATCACCTTCGTCATGGGTGCGATCTTCATCGGCGGCCAGGTCTTCGAGTACACCGAGCTGGTCAAGCACGAGGGCCTCTCGCTCTCGTCGGACCCGTACGGTTCGGTGTTCTACCTGACCACCGGCTTCCACGGACTGCACGTGACGGGCGGACTCATCGCCTTCCTGCTGGTCCTGGGCAGGACGTACGCGGCCAAGAGGTTCACCCACGAGCAGGCGACCGCGGCCATCGTCGTGTCCTATTACTGGCACTTCGTCGATGTCGTCTGGATCGGCCTCTTCGCCACGATCTACATGATCAAGTAATCCGGTGCCCAGGGGCTCGCGCGTCGAGCCCCGCACCGGAACAACGTCCTCAAGCATCGACGCAGAAGATCCTGACACCGGGGTAATCCGTGAAAAAGCTCTCCGCACGACGACGCCATCCGCTGGCGGCGGTCGTCGTCCTACTCTTCGCGCTGGCGGTCACTGGGGGGCTGTACGCCGCGTTCGCGCCCGCGGACAAGGCGAAGGCCGATGACACTTCCCAGTCCCTCGCCATCGAGGAGGGCAAGAAGCTCTACGCCGTCGGCTGCGCAAGCTGCCATGGCACCGGCGGTCAGGGCTCGTCCGACGGCCCGCCCCTGGTAGGCGTGGGCTCCGCCGCCGTCGACTTCCAGGTCAGCACCGGCCGCATGCCCGCGCAGCAGCCGGGCGCCCAGGTGCCGAAGAAGAAGAACATCTACACGGACGCGCAGATCGAGCAGCTGTCCGCGTACATCGCCTCCCTCGGCCCCGGCCCGGAGACGCCGACCAAGGAGCAGTACAACCCCGCGGGCGCCGACAGCGGCAACGGTGGCGTGCTCTTCCGTAACAACTGCGCTCAGTGCCACAACTTCACCGGCAACGGTGGCGCGCTGACCCACGGCAAGTACGCGCCGCCGCTCGACGGTGTGTCTCCGAAGCACATCTACGAGGCCATGCAGACGGGCCCGCAGAACATGCCCTCCTTCCCGGACACCACCATGCCGGAGAAGGAGAAGCGGGACATCATCGCTTACCTCCAGAAGGTGAACAGCGAGGAGACCGAGACCCCTGGCGGCCTTGAGCTGGGCGGGCTCGGCCCGGTCAGCGAGGGCCTGTTCGCCTGGGTGTTCGGCATGTCCGCCATGATCGTCCTCGCCATCTGGGTCGCCGCCCGGACTGCAAAGGCCAAGAAGTCATGAGTAGCCAAGACACTTCACACACTGAGAACCTGCCCGAAGAGCAGGGCAAGGGCGCGGTAGCGACCCACGACAACCCGTTCGCCGACCCGGGGATGCCGCCGCACGAGCACCGCATCCAGGACATCGACGCCAAGGCCGCCGCGCGGACCGAGCGTACGATCGCGCTGCTGTTCGTGATCTCGATGCTCTCCACGGTCGCGTTCATCGCCTCCTACGTGGCCTTCCCGGTCGACAAGGTCGTCTACATCTGGCCGATCGGGCACGTCAGCGCGCTCAACTTCTCGCTGGGCATGACGCTGGGCCTCGCGCTCTTCTGCATCGGCGCGGGTGTGGTCCACTGGAGCCGCACCCTGATGTCCGACGTGGAGATCGCCCAGGACCGGCACCCGGTCAGCGCCGACGAGGACGTCCGGGCCCAGGCCTACGAGGACTTCCGGATCGGCGCCGAGGAGGCCGGCTTCGGTCGCCGCAAGCTGGCCCGCAACACGCTCTTCGGCGCGGTCGCGCTGGTGCCGCTGTCCGGCCTGGTGCTGCTGCGTGACCTCGGCCCGATGCCGGAGGACAAGCTCCGGCACACCAAGTGGGCCAAGGGCAAGCGGCTGATGAACCAGAACACCATGCAGCCGCTGCGTCCCGAGGACATCGCCGTGGGCTCCCTCACCTTCGCCATGCCCGAGGGCATGAGCGAGGAGGACCACGACTTCCAGGTCCAGATCGCCAAGGCCGCCCTGATGATCGTCCGGATCCAGCCGGAGAACATCAAGGACAAGCAGGAGCTGGACTGGTCGCACGACGGCATCGTCGCGTTCTCGAAGATCTGCACCCACGTCGGCTGCCCGATCAGCCTGTACGAGCAGCAGACCCACCACGTGCTGTGCCCCTGCCACCAGTCGACCTTCGACCTCGCCGACGGCGGTCGGGTGATCTTCGGCCCGGCCGGCCACGCCCTGCCGCAGCTGCAGATCACGGTGAACAAAGAGGGCTACCTCGAGGCCAAGGGTGACTTCGCGGAGCCCGTCGGCCCGGCCTACTGGGAGCGCGGATGAGTACGTCAACCGATACGCGCCGCGAGGGCGGCAAGGCCCCGCGCGGCGAGCGTCTCGCCGACTGGGCGGACGGCCGGCTCGGCACCAACAAGATGGCCAAGGGCGCGCTGCGCAAGGTCTTCCCGGACCACTGGTCGTTCATGCTGGGCGAGGTCGCGCTCTACAGCTTCGTCATCATCATCCTCACGGGTGTGTACCTGACGCTGTTCTTCCACCCCAGCATGGAAGAGGTCACGTACCACGGTCCGTACGTCCCGATGCAGGGCGTGCGGATGTCGGAGGCCTTCGCCTCGACCCTCGACATCAGCTTCGAGGTGCGCGGTGGTCTGCTGATCCGTCAGATCCACCACTGGGCCGCGCTGATCTTCCTCGCGGCGATGATGGTGCACATGATGCGGGTGTTCTTCACCGGCGCCTTCCGCAAGCCGCGTGAGGTCAACTGGCTCTTCGGCTTCCTGCTGCTGGTGCTGGGCATGTTCACCGGCTTCACCGGCTACTCGCTCCCGGACGACCTGCTGTCCGGTACCGGTATCCGGTTCATCCAGGGTGTGTTCCTGTCGATCCCGCTGGTCGGCACGTACATCTCGATGTTCGTGTTCGGCGGCGAGTTCCCGGGTATGGACGTGATCCCGCGGCTGTACTCGGTGCACATCCTGCTGCTGCCGGGCATCATGCTCGGCCTGGTGGTCGCCCACCTGATCCTGGTCTTCTACCACAAGCACACCCAGTGGCCGGGCCCGGGCAAGACCGAGAAGAACGTCGTCGGCATGCCCTTCATGCCGGTCTACATGGCCAAGGCGGGCGGCTTCTTCTTCCTGGTCTTCGGTGTCATCGCGGTGATCTCCGCGATCGCGACCATCAACCCGATCTGGGCCATCGGTCCGTACCGACCCGACCAGGTCTCCACCGGCGCCCAGCCCGACTGGTACATGGGCTTCGCCGAGGGTCTGGTCCGTGTGATGCCGGGTTGGGAGATCAACCTGTGGGGCCACACGCTGGTCCTGGGCGTGTTCATCCCGATCGTGCTCTTCCCGATCGTGCTCCTGGCGATGGGCGTCTACCCGTTCATCGAGTCCTGGATCACCGGTGACAAGCGCGAGCACCACCTGCTGGACCGGCCGCGGAACCGGCCGAACCGCACCGCCTTCGGTGTGGCCTGGCTGACCGCGTACTTCGTGATGCTGATCGGTGGTGGCAACGACCTGTGGGCCACCCACTTCCACCTGTCGATCAACGCCATCACCTGGTTCGTCCGGATCGGCTTCTTCGTCGGCCCGGTGCTGGCCTTCATCGCCACCAAGCGGATCTGCCTGGGTCTGCAGCGGCGCGACAAGGACAAGGTGCTGCACGGTCGCGAGACCGGCATCATCAAGCGCCTGCCGCACGGTGAGTTCATCGAGGTCCACGAGCCGCTCTCGCAGGAGCAGCTGCACACCCTCACCTCGCACGAGCAGCCCAAGCCGCTCGAGCTCGGCCCCGAGGTCGACGAGAACGGCGTGAAGCGCAAGATCAAGCGCTCGGAGAAGCTGCGCGTGAAGCTCTCCAAGAGCTACTTCGGCGAGGGGTCGCAGATCCCGAAGCCGACCGCCGAGGAGTACCAGGAGATCACCAGCGGCCACGGCCACCACTGATCTCCGAGCAGGACCAGCTGACGCCACAGCCGAGGGCCTCGGCCCGCCCCTTGAGGGCGGTGCCGGGGCCCTCGGCCCGTTTTTGAGGGCTCGGTTCGCCTCCGGGCGCTTCAAGCGGCTGCCGACGGTCGACCGTGCTCGCCTGCTCGTTCCTCACAGGCTCCGCGCGCTCTCCCTTTCGGCAGCCGCGCGCCCTTCGGCTCACTCGCCGGGGCGTGCGGGGCCGGTCCGTGCGGGGCCAGGCCGTGGCGGCCGCGGGCCCTCGCGGGTGTCCGCTCCTCGGGCAACGCGCCGGGCGGCCGCCGGGCGCCGATAGGCTGAGCATGCGCACCCGCGCGTACGCGCGCGGTGTGTCAAGAGCGTGGCACCGCGCGCAACGGCGCGGGCCGCCCGGATCGACGCGGATGAGACCGACCACCCAGGAGTGTGGACCATGAACGTTGTGACCCCGGCAGGCGGCGACAGCGCGACGGCCCGCACCTGGCCGGACGTACTGAACTCGCTGCTGAGCGGCGCCGACCTGAGCGCCGAGGACACCGCGTGGGCGATGGACCGGATCATGCGGGGCGAGGCGACCGACGCCCAGATCGCCGGCTTCGCGGTCGCCCTGCGGGCCAAGGGCGAGACGGTGGCCGAGGTGTCCGGACTCGTCCAGACCATGTACGCGCACGCCAACCTGATCGAGGTGCCCGGCCCCACCGTCGACATCGTGGGCACCGGCGGCGACCGCGCCAGGACGGTGAACATCTCCACCATGTCGGCGCTGGTCGTCGCGGGCACCGGTGCCAAGGTCGTCAAGCACGGCAACCGCGCCGCGTCCTCCGCCAGCGGTTCCTCCGACGTCCTGGAGAAGCTCGGGGTCAATCTGGACCTGACCCCGCGCCGGGTGGTCGAGGTGGCCGAGGAGGCCGGGATCACCTTCTGCTTCGCGGTGAAGTTCCACCCCGCGCTGCGGCATGTCGCCCCCGCCCGGCGCGAGCTGGGCATCCCCACCACCTTCAACTTCCTCGGCCCGCTGACCAATCCGGCGCGGGTCACGGCCCAGGCCACCGGCGTCGCCGACGCCCGGATGGCGCCCATCCTCGCCGGTGTGCTCGCCGAGCGCGGCTCCTCCGCGCTGGTCTTCCGCGGCGACGACGGCCTCGACGAGCTGACCGTCACCTCCACCTCGCGGGTGTGGGTGGTCCGGGACGGCGCCGTGCGCGAGGAGACGTTCGACCCCCGCGACGTCGGCATCGACCTGGTGCCGGTGGAGTCCCTGCGCGGCGCCGACGCCTCCTACAACGCGGACGTCGCCCGCCGGCTGCTGGCGGGCGAGACCGGCCCGGTGCGGGACGCGGTGCTGCTCAACTCCGCCGCCGCGCTCGTCGCCCTGGCGCCCGACGACCGGCCGCTCACCGCGCAGATCGCCGACGGCATCGAGCGCGCCGCCGAGGCCGTCGACTCCGGCGCCGCGCGCGCGGCCCTGGACCGCTGGGTGCTCGCCACCTCCCGTTGACCCCGCCGGCCCGTCCGGGGGGTACGGAGGTCCCGGCCCCCCGGTCCCGCGGGCTGGCGTACGGTCAGCAGCGCCTGGCCGGGGGTGTGGGGGGGGCGAAGGCACCCCCACCCTGCCCTCGGCCGAGGTGAGGTCGGCGGTGCGCCCGCCGGCCCGCGGTCCCGTCCGGGATGCGGACCGCGGTTGCGCCAGGGCCGTCGTTTGGCATACTTGCGGTCAGGTCACGAGTGACAGCGACTACGGCCCCGGCCCGCTGTCCGGCAACCCTCCGTCCGTGGCGGGGTGCCCCGGGTGATGACCGGGTCGCAGGCAGCGAGGTCTGCGGCAAGCGCGGATCCCTCGCCAGGGATCCTGGTCGTCGAGGGAGCTCTTCCGTGATTCAGCGAATGCTCTAGGGCCTACGGCCCGTTCTCTTCCCCCTCCTCCGCCGTCGCGGCACAGCCGTCGCGCGCGTTGAGGCAACACCCCGTGCCCCGGGCCCCGTTGGGCCGCCCCGCGCGGGTTTTCTGAGCCATTCCGCACTGTCCCGCCGGGAGATATCGCCATGTCCGCATGCCCTGACACCGCCACCGTCAGCACCTCCGTCGACACCCCCGCCCCCACCCCCTCGGTTTCGGCTGCCGCGCCCGTCGCCGACGCCTGCGCCGACCCCGACTGCGCGCCGCTGCCGGTGCTGGGCGGGGACGTGCTCGTGCCGCTGGTGACCGGCGGCGAGGTCACGTACGCGGCGCTCGACTACGCGGCCAGCGCGCCCGCGTTGAAGCGGGTGTGGGACGACGTGGCGGCCTACGCGCCGTACTACGGGAGCGTGCACCGGGGGGCGGGCTATCTCTCGCAGCTGTCGACCGACCTGTTCGAGAACAGTCGCACGACGGTGGCGGACTTTCTGGGCTGCCGCGCCGACGACCAGGTGGTCTTCACCCGCTCGACCACCGACTCGCTGAACCTGTTGGCGGCCGTACTCCCGCCCGCCACGCGGGTGTTCGTCTTCGAGACCGAGCACCACGCCTCGCTGCTGCCGTGGGAGCGTCGGGAGGACGTCGAGGTGACGTATCTGAGCGCGCCGCGGTCGCCGCGGGAGGCGGTGCGGACGCTGGAGCGCGCGCTGGTCGACCGCGAGCCGTACGGGCCGGCCCTGGTCTGCGTGACGGGTGCCTCCAATGTGACGGGGGAGTTGTGGCCCGTGCGGGAACTGGCCGCCGCCGCCCATGCGCACGGGGCGCGCATCGTGGTCGACGCCGCGCAGCTCGCGCCGCACCACCCGGTGGACCTCGCCGGGGACGACCTCGACTGGGTGGCCTTCTCGGGGCACAAGCTGTACGCGCCCTTCGGCTCCGGGGTGCTGGCCGGGCGGGCCGACTGGCTGCGGGAGGCTGAGCCCTATCTGGCGGGCGGCGGCGCCAGCCGCGCGGTCGCGCGCCGTGGCGACGGCGGGGTGGACGTGGAGTGGCACACCACCGCCGCGCGGCACGAGGCCGGTTCGCCCAACGTCATCGGCGCCTACGCCGTCGCCTCCGCGTGCAGGGCGCTGGCCGAGGCCGGCTTCGACCGGTTGGTCGACCGTGAGCGGCGGCTGGTCGCGGCCGTGCGCGCGGGGCTGGCGGAGGTGCCCGAGGTGCGGGTGCTGTCGCTGTTCGGCGACGACGCCCCGCGCGTGGGTGTCATCTCCTTCGTCGTCGACGGCTGGAACAGCTCGCACTTCGCCGCCGCGCTCTCCGCCGAGTACGGCATCGGGGTGCGGGACGGGCTCTTCTGCGCCCACCCGCTGGTGCGCACCCTGCTCGGCAGCGAGCCCCAGGAGCAGGGGGAGTGCGGCGCCCCGGAGGCGTCCCCCGGCGAGCGGTCGCTCAACGCCATCCGGGTGAGCTTCGGCGCGGGGACGCCCGACGAGCACGTGGAGCGCTTCGTGGCGGCGGTGAAGGAGTTGGTCCGCGACGGCGCCAAGTGGCACTACCGGACGGAGGGCGGGCGCTGCGTCCCGGACCGGGGCTGATGCCGAAGAGGTCGGACCGGGGCTGATCCCGCGGGGTGCCGGGCGGGGGCGGCGGACGCCCCCGCGGCACGGCGGGGTCGGGTTCAGCCTTCGAGGCCGATGGCGAACGCCGCCTCCAGGTCGTGCTGCGAGTAGGTGCGGAAGGCGACGTGCGTCTCGGTCGAGGCGACGCCGGGCACCTTGTTGATCTGGCCCGGGATGGCGTCCGCGAGGTCGTCGTGCCGGGCCACCCGCACCATCGCGATGAGGTCGTGCGCGCCGGTGACCGAGTACACCTCGCTGACCCCGTCGAGAGCGGCGATCTTCTCGGCGATCTCGGGGATCTGGTCGACGCTGGTCTTGATGAGCACGATCGCGGTGATCACGGTGGGCTGTCTCCCTCACTGGGGCCGGCTGCGCTCTTCACTCTATCCCGCCGGGCTCCCGCCGCCCCCTTCGATCGAGGCCGCCCCGCGCCCTTCGGGCTGCCGACCGAACCGTGCCCAGGCGAAGAGGAAGCCCAGCACGAAGCCGATCAGATGGGCGAGGTAGGCCACGCCCGGTCGGGAGCCGGTCTCGCGGATGGCCAGCCACTGCAGGGCGAACCAGAACAGCAGCACCAACCAGGCCGGGAAACGCAGCGGCAGGAAGAGCAGGAACGGGAAGAGGCTGGTCACCCGCGCCTTGGGGAAGAGCCACAGAAAGGCGCCGAGCACCCCGGAGATGGCCCCGGACGCGCCCACCAGGGTCTGCGAGGAGTCGGCGTGGGCCGCGGCGTAGCCGAGGAGCGCCAGATATCCGGTGGCGAGGTAGAAGAGGGCGAACTGGAGGCGACCCATCCGTTCTTCCGCCATCGCCCCGAAGACGTACAGAAACAGCATGTTGCCGAGCAGATGCAGCCAGTTTCCGTGCACGAAGAGCGCGGTGAGGGGCGTCAGTGGTTCGGTGGGGGGACCGCTCCAGAGCTTGCTGGGGATCACCCCCCAGCGCTCGAAGTACGCCGACTGGGCCTGGAGCAGGTCGCCGCCCACGCCGTATCCGGGGTTCAGGCCGGAGGCCGGTCCGATGGCGAAGACCAGGCAACAGGTGCCGATGAGGGCGTAGGTCACCGTGGGCCGGGCGTAACCCGCTGATGACTCGATCATGGGCAGATCATGGCGTACCGGGAGCTACCTGCACAGAGCGCCTCGCCGCGGCCACCCGCTGGCCCGGCCCCCGCCCTCCCCGGGCTTCAGGCCGTAGGGTTACAGCACGCGGCATGGACAGCATGCGGCGCTGAGCACGCGCGACGCCCCACCCCCAGGGATGAGCCGCCCGGCGCGGAGCCCTGTGGAGAACCGAAACCGGAGAGAGGACGACGATGGCCGTTCCCCAGCCGACCGCGGAGACCCGCTGGCGCTGCACCTTGTGCGGAAATCTGACCAGGTTCGACGTGACCCGCTCGATAAGGGCCACCGACTATGTCCATCTGGATCTGGCGGGAGAGTCGAGGGTCGAGGAGCGCGAGGTGCTCAGTGAGACCATCGAGTCGGTGCGCTGCCGCTGGTGCGACGCGGTCGACCGGATCGAGCTGGTGGACCGCCCGGGGGCGGGCGCGAGCGCGAGCGCGTGAGAACGGAGAAGTGACAGGTGGTGGAGCGGACGGGCGGCCCCGAGGCAGCCGGTGACGCCGACGGCGGCATCGAGGCGCTGGACCGCCCCCTGCCGGAAGGGGTGCGACGGCGCGTCGTGGCGCTCGTCGCGGAGGCGTTCGGCGGCCTGACGGTCACCGAACTCCCACCCCAGTTGCGGCAGTACGCCCGTTTCACCCCGACCCGCCGGGCCAAGTTCGCGGGCAACGCCATGGCGGCCGCGGTGGAGAGCGATCCGGTCTTCCGGCAGCGCATCGCGGGGCGACTGCGCGAGACCCAGGCCGAGCTCGCGGAGGCGATCGAGGGCGGCTCGCCGCCGGCCGCCGCCGATCCGGTGGACGTGGCGGCGCTGGCGTACGTGCTGCGACCGACCGGCTGGGTCAAGCTGGTGGACGCCGCGGGCGAGGAGGCGCAGCGCGCCAACGCCGAGCGCGTGGGCGAGGAGGCCGAGCGTGAACTGCGGCAGCTGCGCGAGGAGCTGTCCGAGGCGCGCTCGACCGCGCGCGGTGACGCCGAGCGGGCCCGCGCGGAGCTGGAGGCGGTCCGCAAGGAGGTCGACGGACTGCACCGCAAGCTGCGCAGCGCGCTGAGCGATGTGAAGCGGGGCGAGGCGGCGCTGCGCAAGGTCGAGGCGGAGTTGGAGGCGCAGCGCGCCGCGGCGGCCGCGCAGCAGGCCGTGGCGGAGGGCGAGGCGCGGCGGCTGCGGGCCCGGGTCGCGGAGGCCGAGTCGGCGCTGGAGGGGAGCCGGCGGGCGGCGCGTGAGGGCCGCACCTTCGAGGACATGCGGGTGCGACTGCTGCTGGACACCGTGCTGGACGCGGCGCAGGGGCTGCGCCGCGAGCTGGCGCTGCCCCCGGCCTCGACCCGCCCGGCGGACACGGTGGACGCGGTGGAGCCGGGCCGGATGACGCCCAAGGACATCGCGCGCCGCGCGCTCTCCGAGACCGACCCGGCGCTGCTCGACCAGCTGCTGGCGCTGCCACAGGCCCACCTGGTGGTGGACGGCTACAACGTCACCAAGTCCGGTTATCCGACGATGCCGTTGGAGAAGCAGCGGCTGCGGCTACTGGGCGGGCTCGCGGTGCTGGCCGCGCAGACCGGCGCCGAGATGACCTGTGTCTTCGACGGGGCAGAGCTGGCCGCCCCGGTGCTGCTGGCGCCGCCGCGCGGGGTGCGGGTGCTGTTCAGCAAGCCCGGGGTGACGGCCGATGAGCTGATCCGGCAGCTGGTGCGGGCCGAACCGCCGGGGCGTCCCGTGGTGGTGGTCTCCACCGACCGGGAGGTGGCCGACGGAGTGGCGAAGGCCGGAGCTCGTCCGGTGGCATCCGCGCTGCTGCTCAAGCGACTTGCACGGATCTGACCCTGGATGTCCCGCTAGGTCCCCGGTTGACCACAGAGGCAGAGGGTCAACTCGCCGTCACGGCCCGTGTGATGTTGGTAAAAATTGAGGGCGGTGGGCGAGATTTTGCCCAGTGGGATTTGAAGGGATCACGATGACATTACTAATGTCTGCCCTCGAACCTCCGCGCGTTTGATCACTCATCCGGAGTGGCAGCGGGGGAACCGCCGAGTCCGCGGGTGCGTCGCGCGGAGCCGGGGCTCGCCCCCACCACCCGGCAGGCGGCTGGAGGAAGAAGGAGCTCGTCTCCGTGGCGTCCCACCGTCGACCCAAGCAGCCGAGCCGCACTCGGGTGACCGTCCTCACCGCGACCGCTGCCGCCGCCGTGGCCCTCGGGGCCCAGGCTGCCCACGCCGATCCGAAGCCGTCCAAGAAGGACGTCAAGGCCCAGGTCGACAAGCTCTACGAGGAGGCCGAGAAGGCCACGGAGCAGTACAACGGCGCCAAGTCCAAGCAGGAGACGCTGGAGGAGCAGGTCAGCACCCTCCAGGACAAGGTCGCGCGCGGCCAGGAGGAGCTCAACGAGCTCCGGGACGGCCTGGGTTCGATGGCCGCCGCGCAGTACCGCTCCGGCGGCATCGACCCCTCCGTGCAGCTGCTGCTCTCCTCCGACCCGGACAGCTACCTGGAGAAGGCGTCCACCCTGGACCAGGTCAGCAGCAAGCAGGCCGCCGCGATCAAGCAGATCGCCGACAAGCAGCGCACGCTCAAGCAGCAGCGCGAAGAGGCGTCCACCAAGCTGACGGACCTCTCCGCCACCCGTAAGTCGCTGGGCGAGAAGAAGACCGAGATCCAGGGCAAGCTGGCCAAGGCGCAGCAGCTGCTCAACTCCCTGACCGAGCAGGAGCGCGCGGAGCTCGCCGCCAAGGAGGAGGCGCGCGCCAAGGAGGCCCAGGAGCGCGCCGAGCGGAGCTCCGGCTCCGAGGACCGATCGACCGACCCGGGCGACGACGCCCCGCAGTCCGGTCGTGCCGCGGCCGCGCTGGCCGCCGCCAAGACCAAGATCGGCGCTCCCTACGTCTGGGGCGCCACCGGCCCCAGCTCCTTCGACTGCTCGGGCCTGACCTCCTGGGCGTACGCGCAGGCCGGCGTCCAACTGCCGCGGATGTCCCAGGACCAGGCCAACGCCGGTACCCGGTTGGGGATGGGCGAGCTCAAGCCGGGCGACCTGGTGATCTTCTACAGCGACCTGCACCACGTGGGCCTGTACGCGGGCAACGGCCAGGTGCTGCACGCCCCGAAGCCGGGGGCCAACGTGCGCTACGAGTCGATCAACAACATGCCGTTCCAGTTCGGCGTCCGGGTCTGACGCCTCCCCGGCGCGGAAGCCGCACCCGCGTTCCGCGCCGGACGACCCGTTCCGCGCCGACGTTCCGCGCCGGACCACCCGTTCCCCGCCGACGTTCCGCGCCGTTCGACCCGTTCCGCGTCGAACGTCCTCGTTCCGCGCGGGAGGTCGGCTTTCGGTCGACACCCGGGAACGGCTTCCGGGCGCCGGCCGCACGGCCCCTCCGCGCGAGGTCACGCCTTTCCGCGATACACCCACCCGGAACCGCCCGTCCGGGGGAAATCCCGGCATCGCGCACTGACCCCCCGCCGCCCCCTCGCCCCGTCGGTGACCTGCGTATCCGGCGGGGCGTCCGGTTGTCGCACGTGCCGCGGTTCGTGGACCGGGCTTTCTCACGTGGCTACTGTCTGCCCGCAGTTGTTCCCCAACTCAGTGGACGGCTTCCCCGTGCTCGCGGGGGCTGTCCCGAAGGGCGGCTTTCTGTGGCGTCCCATCGCCGTACCTCGCCGAACGGTCTCGACCGGACGGTGCGCGCGACCGTGCTGTCCGCCGCCGCGGCCTCGGCGGCGGCCGCGTTGTCGGCCTTCCCGGCCGGCGCCGAGCCGCGGCCCACCGACCCGGCGAGCGCGAGGACCACCGTCGACCGGCTCTACCGGGAGGCGGAGCGGGCCACCGAGAAGTTCAACGCGGCGGGGGAGCGCTCCCGCAGGCTCCGGGAGCAGTTGGACCGGCTGCAGGACCGGGTGGCCCGCGGCCAGGAGGGCGTCAACCGGATGCGCGGGGCCCTGGGCGCGCTCGCCGGGGCCCAGTACCGCTCCGGCGGCGTCACCCCCGGCGTGACCCTGATCCTCTCCGAGGACCCCGACGGCTATCTGGACAAGGCCGCCACGCTGGAGCGGATCGGCCACCAGCAGGCCGGTCAGCTGCGCACCCTGCAGAGCGCCCTGCGCACGCTGCGCCAGCAGCGCGAGCAGGCGTCCGGGAAGCTCACCGAGCTGGCCGAGAGCCGCGCGGCCGCCGCGCGCCACAAGAAGACCGTGCAGCGGAAGCTCGCCACCGCGCGCAGGCTGCTGAACGCCCTGTCGCCGGACGAGCGGGACGCGTACGCGCGCAGCTCGCGCGACGTCGGCCGGCTCGGGGGGCTGCCCGGCACGGGGCAGGCCCCCGGCGCCTCCTCGGGCCGGGCCGCCGCGGCGCTGACGGCCGCGCGGCAGGCGGTCGGCGCGCCGTACGCCTGGGGCCAGGCCGGCCCCGGCGCCTTCGACTGCTCGGGGCTGACCCAGTGGGCGTACCAACGCGCGGGGGTGGCGATCCCGCGCACCTCGCAGGGTCAGCGCGGGGCCGGGGCGCAGGTGCCGCTCTCCCAGGCCCGGCCGGGAGATCTGGTGGTCTACCGCGCGGACGGCAGCCATGTGGCCATCTACGCCGGCAACGGCCAGGTGATCCACGCGCCGTACCCCGGCGCCCGGGTGCGCTACGACCCGGTCGGCATGATGCCGATCTCCTCGGTCACCCGTCCGTGAGCGGCCGACCACGCGCTCTGGCGCCGCTCGGCTGGACTCGTACGATCTAACGCGTGGCAGGCCAGGTGGGGTGGAAGGGTAGACCGGGACCGGTGCGGCGAACCGCGTCGAGCCTCGCTGCGGTGTGCGTGCTGCTGGCCGGCGGACTGACCGGGTGCGGCGGCCCCGCCGCACCGGACGCCGACCGCACCGGGATCCAGCGGATGCTGGACCGGCGGGCCGCGGCCGTGCGGGACCGGGACGCGGCGGCGTTCCTGGCGACCGTGGACCGGGACGCCGTCCACTACCGCTCCGGCCAGCGGCGGGTCTTCGCCAATCTCGGGGACGTGCCGCTGCGTTCCTGGGAGTACCGGCTCACCGGGACCGGCGGGTTCCGACCGGTCGCCGGCGACGGCCACCGGATAGCCGCCACCGTCGAGCTCCGCTACCGGCTGACCGGCTACGACACGGCGCCGGTCATCACGGAGCAGCGGCTGACCCTGGTGCGGCGGGAGCGGCAGTGGTTCGTGGCCGGTGCCGCGGGGGCCGGCGCCACCGTCAGCGCCACCCGCGCCGACGGCTCGGGCGGCGCCCAGCGGCCCGCCGAGCAATTGTGGGACCAGGGGGACGTGGAGGTCGTACGGGGCGCCCACAGCCTCGTCCTGGGCGTCGGCCAGGACCGGGAGCGGCTGCGCTCCATCGCGGCCACCGCCGACCGCGCGGTGCCCGCCGTGGCCGACGCCTGGAACGGGAAGTGGGCGCGCCGGGTGGTGATCCAGGTGCCCGCCTCGCTGGAGCGGATGGCCGGGCTGCTGGGCGCGCCGGCCGACGGCTACCGGGGCATCGCCGCGGTCACCACCGGCGAGATCGGCGGCGCCGGCGCCGCGCCCGCCGACCGGGTGGTGGTCAACCCCGAGGCGTACGGCGTGCTCGGCGAGTTCGGCCGCCAGGTCGTGCTCACCCACGAGACCGCGCACGTCGCCACACGCCCCGCGACCACCTCCAGCACCCCGCTGTGGCTCTCCGAGGGCTATGCGGACTGGGTCGGCTACCGCGCCACCGGACGCTCCCCCCGCGCCATCGCGCCCGAACTCGCCCGCGCGGTCGACGCCGGGCACGCCCCCCGCGCGCTGCCGCGGAGCGACGACTTCCGCTTCGGCACCGAGGCGGTGCACCTCGCCCGGGCCTACGAGGAGGGCTGGCTGGCCTGCCGGATGATCGCCGAGAGCTGGGGCGAGTCGAAGCTCGTCGCCTTCTACCGCGCGGTCGGCGCCAGCACCGCCCAGGGGCCCAAGGCCCAACAGCGCGCCGTGGAGGCGGCGCTGCGCGAGGTCCTGGGCGTCGGCCTCGACGCCTTCACCGCCAAGTGGCGGGCCTATGTGAGGGGCGAACTGCGCTAGCGCGGCCGGCGGCCGGCAGCCGGCGCGCGGACGGGAGCCGGGGGCGGGTCGACGGTTCTCGCGGCGGCCGGGGGCGGCGGCCGAAGGCGGCCCGGTCGCCGGTACCGGGTGCGGCACGGGTGCGGCCGCCGTCCTCGCTCCCTAGGCTGGGACGCGGGGCTCCCCAGGCTGGGAGGCGGAAGAGTCGATGACCACACCCCGGGACTTGATGATCACCGCCATGGACGTGGCGCCCGGTCGCGCCGTGGGGCGGGGCGAGCTCTCGCTCGCGCTGGCGGGAGCCGAGTTGATCGACCTCCTGGCCGCGGGGGCGGTCTCGCTGGACGGCGACCGGATCCTGCCCGGCCACCGCACGACCATCGCCGATCGCCTGCTGGACCAAGCCGCGGCATCGCTCGACCGGGAGGCGCCGTACGAGTCGGTCGACGACTGGCTGTGGCGCAGAGGCCGCGACCTGGCCTCGGCCTATCTGTCCGTCCTCGAGGCGGAGGGGGTGCTCACGCGGCGCCGCCGCTGGATGCCTCTTCGGAGCGGTGAGCCGGTGCTCGTCGAGTCCGGCGACCGCCGGGCCGCGGGCGACCGCTGGGCGTGGAAGGAGCCCGTCCTCGTCCTCCTCGCGACGGCCGCCGGGATCCGCGACGAGGAGACCGGGGTCGCCCCGGGCGTGGTGGAGACGCCGGACGTGGTCGACGACACCGTGGCCGCCGTGCTCGCCGCGGTCCATGACGCGGTGACGGAGCTGGAGGCCGAACGGCAACGGCGCGCCATCGAGCAGGCGGCCTTCGACAACGTCTGGCGGGGCGACTGAGGCGAGGGAGGCGACCGCGGACCTGAGGCGACCGAGCCGACGAGATGACCGAGCCGACGAGATGACCGAGCCGACGAGATGACCGAGCCGACGAGATGACCGAGCCGACGAGACGACCGAGCCGACGAGACGACCGAGCCGACGAGATGACCGAGGCGACGAGGTGCCTGAGTCGACGGGGCTACCAAGCCGACGAGGCGACTCAGGTGGTCGAGCGGAGTCGACCGACGGCGGCTTGAGTCGGTGGCGCTAGTCGGCGGCGCCGCCCTCGCCCGCCGCCTCCAGCTCCGTCAGGGTCTCGGCGAGCCAGGCCCGTTCCGCCGCGCCGGTCGCACGGGCGATGCGCAGCATGCCCCGGTGGAACGGGTTGTCGGCGTCCTCGGCCCGGACCGGCTCGCCGTCGCGGTAGAAGAAGCTGGCGGGCGCGTCCAGGAACGCCTTGCGGCGGCGGAGCACGGCGGCCTGGGCGGCCGGGTCCGCGAGGTGGTGCAGGAACGCCAGCAGGGTGAAGAACCGCTGGCCGTCGGTGATCTCGACCTCCTTGGGGGCCCGCAGCCGGGCCAGCAGCTCCGCGCGGCCGGCCTCGGTGAGGGAGAGCACGCGGCGCGGGGTGGCGCCGGCGCCGGGCTCGGTGTGCTGCTCCAGCAGCCCGTTCCGGGTCAGTCGGTTGATCGCCGGGTACAGCGCGCCGTCGCTGACCGGGCGGACATGGCCGCTGAGCCCCCTGATGCGCTCCTTGAGCTCATAGCCGTGCAGCGGCTCGTCGTGGAGGAATCCGAGGATCGCCAGCTCCAGCACGTCGGCGCACCGTCCCTTCGTAACGACGCCTCTTGTCGGGCGCGTCCCGAGCATGGTACCTCTCATCGCTGTACATCGAATCGAGGTAACGCGAAACGAGGTCATGCCCATGCTCGGCCGTCCGGCCACACCCGCCTCCCCCCACCGCCGTCGGCTGCTGATGCTGGCCGGCCCGGTCTACTGCGAGCTGCTCGCCGGGGTCGTGTCCGGCATCGTCGGCATGGTGTGGGTGGCCCGGCTCGGCGGCGACGCGGTGGCGGCCGTGGCCGTCGCCACCCATCTGGAGAACCTGCTGCTCGGCGTCATCCTCATGGCGGGCACCGGCACCACCGTGCTGGTCGCGCGGGCCGCGGGCGCCCGCGACCCGGCCGCGGTCCGGGCGGCGATGCGCGGTGGCTGGGCGCTGTACGCGCTTCTCGCCCCCACCGTGGCGATCGGCGGCTGGGCGCTGCGCGACCCGCTCGCCGCCCTGCTCCTCGGCGGCGGGGGCACGGCCCACGCCCTGGCCGTGCAGTACCTCGCCGTCTCGCTCCCCGGCATCGTGGTCTTCTACGCGCAGAACGTCCTGGACGGCACGCTCAAGGGTGCCGGCGACACCCGCACCCCCATGCGGCTCGCCCTCCTCGCCAACGCGCTCATCCTGGTCCTGGACCCGCTGCTCATCCTCGGCCCGTTCGGCCTGCCCGCGCTGGGCGTCCCCGGCGCCGCCGTCGCCACCCTGCTCGGCCGGTCGGTCGCGCTCGCCGTCGGCCTCGCGGCGCTGCGCCGCAACCGCCTGGTCCGGGACGCCCGGCGGGCGCCCGGCGCCGGGCCCACGGCGGCCGCGCTGCGCCGGACCGTCGCCACCGGCCTGCCGATGTCCGGCGACTTCGTGGTGCGGATGGCCGGATCCCTGGCCCTGGTCGCGGTGGTCGCCCGACTCGGCGTCACGGCCGTCGCCGCGTACGGCATCGCCACCAAGGCGATGTACGTGGCGACCATGGCCTTCTACGCGGTGCGGCAGGCCGCCGCGATCCACACCGCGCACACCCTCGGCGCGGGCCTCGACCAACGCGTCGCCATCGGCCGCCAGACGGTGCGGCTGGGCGCCCTGCTCGGCGCCGGCTCCGCGGTGCTGCTGGCGATCGCCGCGGACGGGGTGATGCGGGCCTTCGGCGCCGCGTCGGAGGTCGCGGCGGCCGGCAGCCTCTACCTGCGCTGCCTCGGCCCGTACCTGACCCTCCTCGCCTGCTTCATCGCGCTCGGCGGGGTCTTCGAGGCCGGCGGCGGCAGCCCGCTGCTGCTGCGGGTGACCGCCGCGGGCGTCGCCCTCCAGCTCCCCCTCGCCTACGGCCTCTCCACGCTCACGGGCCTGCCCGGCGTACCCGTCGCCATGGCGGTGAGCACCGCCCTCCAGTGCCTCGCCGTCGCGCTGCTCTTCCGCCGGCTGACCCACGGGCCCGGAGCGGGGGCCGGAACCGCCGCCGGGCGGGCCGTCGCCCCGGAGGCCGCCGTGGCGACGGACCCGGACCGCGGGGCGTGAGCCCGGCCCGGGCCGCACCCGGTCGTACCCGGCTGCCCGTATGACGCCGCACCGTGGCCGTCCGCCGCCACCCGGTACTGTCGTCTGCGATGCACAAGACCCTGATCGTCACCAACGACTTCCCGCCGCGGCCCGGCGGCATCCAGGCGTTCCTGCACAACATGGCGCTGCGCCTGGACCCCGACCGGGTCGTCGTCTACGCCTCCACCTGGAAGCGTGGCCAGGAGGGTGCCGAGGCCACCGCGGCGTTCGACGCCGAGCAGCCGTTCCCCGTGGTGCGGGACCGCACCACGATGCTGCTGCCCACCCCGCGGGTGACCGCGCGGGCCGTGGAGCTGCTGCGGGAGCACAGCTGCGAGTCGGTGTGGTTCGGGGCGGCGGCGCCGCTGGGGCTGATGGCCCCGGCGCTGCGCGCGGCCGGAGCGCGGCGGCTGGTGGGCACCACTCACGGGCACGAGGCGGGCTGGGCCCAGCTGCCGGCCGCGCGGAGCCTGCTGCGGCGCATCGGCGAGGGGACCGACACCCTCACCTACCTCGGCGAGTACACCCGCTCCCGGATAGCGAGCGCGCTCAGCCCGCGTGCCGCCGAGCGGATGGTCCAACTGCCGCCCGGCGTGGACGAGAAGACCTTCCATCCCGGTTCCGGCGGGGAAGAGGTGCGGGCCCGGCTGGGGCTGGCCGACCGGCCGGTCGTGGTCTGCGTGTCCCGACTGGTGCCGCGCAAGGGCCAGGACACCCTGATCCGCGCGATGCCGCGGATCCTGCGCCGGGTGCCGGACGCGGTGCTGCTCGTCGTCGGCGGCGGCCCGTACGCGAGCGATCTGAGGCGACTGGCCGCCGAGTGCGGGGTGGCGGACTCGGTGCGCTTCACCGGGGCCGTCCCCTGGGAGGAACTGCCCGCCCACTACGGCGCGGGCGACGTCTTCGCGATGCCCTGCCGCACCCGCCGCGGCGGCCTGGACGTCGAGGGGCTCGGCATCGTCTACCTGGAGGCGTCGGCCACCGGACTGCCGGTCGTGGCCGGGGACTCCGGGGGCGCCCCGGACGCGGTGCTCGACGGCGAGACCGGGTGGGTGGTGCGCGGCGGATCCGTCGCGGACTGCGCGGACCGCGTCGTCACCCTGCTCGACGACCCCGAACTCCGCCGCCGCATGGGCGAGCGCGGGCGGGCCTGGGTGGAGCAGCGGTGGCGCTGGGACCTGCTGGCGGAGCGGCTCAAGGAGCTGCTCTGAGCGCTCCGCTGGGGGCGTGACGGGTCGTCGCTCGTCTGCGAGCCCGGGGTGGCCGGTCGCGCCCCCGCTGCCGACCCGCGCGTGTCACAGCCCCGCGCCCCCTTCGGGCGCCGCCGGGCTCAGCGCTCGTAGATCGCCTCGATCTCGTCCGCGAAGTCCTTCGCCACGACGTTCCGCTTCAGCTTGAGCGACGGCGTCACATGCCCGGAGTCCTCGGTGAACTGCGTGGGCAGGATGCGGAACTTGCGCACCGACTCGGCCCGCGAGACGGCGGCGTTGCCGTCGTCCACCGCCTGCTGGACGGCGGCCAGCAGATCCGGGTCCTCGCGCAGGTCGGCCACGGTCGAGCCGGCCGGCTTGCCCTTGTCCGCCAGCCAGCGCGGCAGGAACTCCTCGTCGATGGTGACCAGCGCGCCGACGAACGGCCGCCCGTCGCCGACCACCATGCACTCCGCGACCAGCGCGTGCGCCCGGATGCGGTCCTCGATCACCGCCGGGGCGACGTTCTTGCCGCCCGAGGTGATGATGATCTCCTTCTTCCGGCCGGTGATCGTCAGGTAGCCGTCCTCGTCGAGCGTGCCGACGTCACCGGTGTGGAACCAGCCGTCGGACAGCGCCTCGGCGGTGGCCGCCGGGTTGTTCCAGTACTCGGTGAACAGGTGGTCGCCGTGGAGCAGCACCTCGCCGTCGTCCGCGATGCGCACCACCGTGCCCGGCATCGGCTGGCCGACCGTACCGATCTTCTGCCGGTCCCAGGGGTTGAAGGTGGTCGCCGCACAGGACTCGGTGAGGCCGTAGCCCTCCAGCACCGTGAAGCCGATGCCCCGGTAGAAGTGGCCCAGTCGCGCGCCCAGCGGACCGCCGCCGGAGATGGCGTGCGTGGCGCGGCCGCCGAGGACCGCACGCAGCTTGCTGTAGACGAGCTTGTCGAAGATCTTGTGCTTGATCCTGAGGCCCAGGCCCGGCCCGGAGGCGGTGTCCAGCGCCTGGCTGTAGGCGATGGCGACGGCGGCGGCCTTGTCGAAGATCTTGCCCTTGCCCTCGGACTGCGCCTTGGCGCGCGCCGAGTTGTAGACCTTCTCGAAGACGCGCGGCACGCCCAGGATCAGCGTCGGCCGGAAGCTGGCGAGTTCGTCGGTGAGCGTCTTGATGTCCCCGACGTGCCCCAGCTTGATCGGGGCCAGCACCGCGGCGATCTCCACCAGGCGCCCGAAGACGTGCGCCTCCGGGAGGAAGAGCAGGATCGACGACTCGCCCGTGTTGAAGATCGGTTTGAGCCGGGCCACGGCGTTGCCGCACTCGGCGAAGAAGCTGCGGTGCGAGAGGACACAGCCCTTCGGGCGGCCGGTGGTGCCCGAGGTGTAGACGATGGTGGCCGGGGAGTCGGCGGTGGCGATCGAGCTGCGCTCGTCGACCTGCTCGTCCGAGACCTCGGCGCCGGCCTCGGTCAGCCTCCCGACCGCGTCGTCCTCGATCTGCCAGGCGTGCTCCAGCGCCGGCAGGCGGTCCCGCACGGATTCCACCGCGGCCGCGTGCTCGGCGGTCTCCACCAGCACGGCGACGGCGCCGGAGTCGCTGAGGATCCACTGGATCTGCTCGGGAGAGCTGGTCTCGTAGACGGGCACGGTCACCCCGCCCGCGCTCCAGATCGCGAAGTCCAGCAGCGTCCACTCGTAGCGGGTGCGCGACATCAGACCGACCCGGTCGCCCGGCTTCACCCCGGCGGCGATCAGACCCTTGGCCGCGGCCCGCACCTCGGCCAGGAACCGGACCGCGGTGACGTCCTGCCAACGGCCGCCCACCTTCCGACCGACGACAGCGACATCGGGGTGCTGGGCGGCGTTGCGGCGGAGGAGGTCCGTCAGGTTGCCGTCGACTGGAACCTCGTACAGAGCCGGAAGGCTGAACTCGCGCAAGACTGCTGCTCCTCGTCGGGGCCGGCGCCACGACACTGTGGGTGCTTGCGTCGGCTGCGGTCCATGATCAGGCGAAGGGGGGTGGACTGGCCGGACGTTACCCATCGGTATGGCTTCCGGCATAGGGGTTGCCGCCCAGATGTTTGATGCGTCACACACCGCACACGTGCTTCGCGCAGACTAGTCCAGAGGTGTGCCAACCCGGAAGTAACCGCAGGTAGAGGACCTTCCGGCGGCGCATCGGGCGGCTTATGGTGATCGGATGCGAGTCCACGTGGTCAGCGATGTGCACGGCAACAGCCAGGACCTGGCCAAGGCGGGGGACGGCGCGGACGCCCTCGTCTGCCTCGGCGACCTCGTCCTCTTCCTCGACTACGCCGATCACTCGCGCGGCATCTTCCCCGAGCTCTTCGGGGTCGAGAACGCCGACCTCATCGTCGAGCTGCGGACCGCCCGGCGCTTCACCGAGGCCCGGGAGCTCGGCCGGCGGCTGTGGGCGGAGCTGGAGGCCGCGGGCGGGGGCGACAAGCAGCGGGCGATCGAGGGGGCCGTACGCCGTCAGTACGCCGAACTCTTCGCCGCCTTCCCCGCTCCTACGTACGCCACCTACGGCAATGTGGACATTCCGCGTCTGTGGCCGGAGTACGCCGGGCCTGATACCACCGTGCTCGACGGCGAACGGATCGAGATCGGCGGGCGGGTCTTCGGCTTCGTCGGCGGTGGCCTGCGCACGCCCATGCGCACCCCGTACGAGATCGACGACGAGACCTACGCGGCGAAGGTCGCCGCCCTCGGCGAGGTCGACGTGCTGTGCAGCCACATCCCGCCGGACGTACCCGAGCTCTGCTACGACACGGTCGCCCGCCGCTTCGAGCGGGGCAGTTCCGCCCTGCTGGAGGCCATCCACGCGATACGCCCCAAGTACCACCTCTTCGGCCATGTCCACCAGCCCCTCGCCCGCCGGATGCGAATCGGCGCGACCGAGTGCGTCAACGTGGGGCACTTCGCGTCGACCGGCACCCCCTGGGCCCTGGAGTGGTGACCCGCGCACGGTAGCCTTCAGCGGCAGGCACCAGGCGGCGGACCGGTACGGAGGAGCCACGGCGATGGCCGAACACACCAGCTCAAGCATCACGATCGATGCGGCACCCGCCGACGTGATGGGAGTGATCGCCGACTTCGACCGCTACCCGGAGTGGTCCGGCGAGGTCAAGGTCGCCAACGTGCTCACCAAGGACGACGAGGGGCGCGCCGCCCAGGTGCAGATGGTCCTCGACGCGGGCGCGATCAAGGACGACTACACCCTCGCCTACACCTGGACCGGCGACAACCAGGTCAACTGGTCGCTGGTGAAGTCCCAGATGCTGCGCACGCTCGACGGCTCCTACCGACTGACCCCCCTGGAGGGCGGCCGCCGGACCGAGGTGACCTACCAGCTCACCGTCGACGTCAAGATCCCCATGCTGGGCATGATCAAGCGCAAGGCGGAGAAGGTCATCATCGACCGGGCGCTGGCCGGCCTGAAGAAGCGTGTGGAGGCCGTGTAGCGGCCGTTCCTCCCCGGAGGTCGGCCGCCTCCGTCGCCTTCGCCATCAGGGGCTGATGACGGTCGCGGCGGCTCCGGCGCCGCCGGGCCGCGCGCTCGGGGTTCGCGCCGTCGCCGCGGGACGGGGCGCGGCTCTCCGTCCGCTCGGCGGGACGCCCCCCGGTCTACCTGCGGCTACCCGGCGTCTACCCGACGGGACGCCCCCCCGGTCTACCCGGCGCGTACCCGTCGGGATGGTGGTGGCCGTTCACTCGGCCACTCCTGGCAAGATCATGTTCACGGAGCACGTTTCACGTACCACCCAACGGAGTGCCATGCGTACGGTCCTCGTCACCGGACTCGGCGGCGCGGGCCGCACCACCGTCGCGGCCGCTACGGCGCTGGCCGCGGCGCGGGAGGGGCGCCGCGTGCTGCTCCTGACCGCGGACCGCGGCTCCGTGCCGGAGGCGCTGCTGGGGCTGCCGGACGGAGCGCGCGAGGCGGCCGAGGGGCTGCCGTGGACCCCGCCGACCGAGGTGGCACCGGGGCTGTGGGCGGCGCGGATCGCCGCCGGTGAACACTTCCGGGCCGAGCTGGCCGCGCTCCAGGAACGCGGCCGTGAGGCGCTGGACATGCTCGGCGCCACCCCGCTGGAGAGCGAGGAGCTGACCGAGCTCCCCGGCGCCGACGCCTTCGCCCTGCTGCGCGCGCTGCGCCTGGCGTACGAGGCCCGGCTGCCGGCGCCGCGGGAGCCCGAGGCACCGGCCCAGGGTGGCCCGGCCGCCGCCCTGTGGGACCTGCTCGTCGTCGATCTGCCGCCGATGCCCGAGGCGCTCGGCGTGCTGGCGCTCCCCGAGCGGCTGCGCCGCTACCTGCGCCGGCTGCTGCCCGCCGAGCGGCAGGCCGCACGGGCGCTGCGGCCGCTGCTGGCGCAGCTGGCCGGGGTGCCGGCGCCCACCCAGCGGCTCTACGAGATCGCGGCGCGCTGGGAGCAGGAACTCGCCGCCGTGCAGCGGGTGATCGAGTCGGCGGCCACCACCGTACGGCTGGTCGTGGAGCCGGGGCCGCTGGCCCTGCGCTCGCTGCGGGCCGCGCGCGCCGGGCTGGCGCTGCACGGCTGCCGGGTCGACGCGGTGATCGCCAACCGGCTGCTGCCGACCGGCTCCGCCGATCCGTGGCTGGCCGCCCTCTCGGGGCGACAGCAGGACGCGCTGAAGGAGATGTCCGAGGAGTGGACGTCCGGTACCCCGGTTGACGCTCCGGTACGCGAGCTGCCGCATCTCGGTGCGGCCCCGTTCGACGCGGGCCCGGTGGCGGCCGTCGAGGCGCTGGGCGCGCTGGCGCGGGCCCTGGCCGGGCCCGGCCGGACGGACGCCGGGTCGGCCTCCGCGCCGTCCGCCGGCAGCCACGACGAACGGCCCGATCTCCCGGCCGAGGACCCGTGGGCGGTGGAGGACCGGCTGGCCGAGGAGGGCGTGCTGGTCTGGACGCTGCCGCTGCCCGGCGCCGACCGCGAGGGACTGGGCCTGGTCCGGCGGGGAGACGAACTCATTCTCACCGTCGGCGCCTTCCACCGGGTGCTGCCGCTGCCGTCCGCGCTGCGCCGGTGCACGGTCTCCGGCGCCGGGCTGCGGGACGGCGCGCTGCGGGTGAGGTTCGCCCCCGACCCCGCGCTCTGGCCGAAGCGGTAACGTCGAGAACAAGCCCCGTCGAACAGAACGGGTCGAACAGCCAGTCCCTCCGTCGCAGGAGCCCGCCATGAGCGACGCCACCGAGCGTCCCGCCGAGTCCGACGCCTCCGCGGGAGACGCCCGCGCCCACGACGCCCACCCCCGGGACGCCCGCCTGGAAGGCGCGTCCGCGGAGGCCGACGCCGCCTTCCGGGACGACCGCGTCGCCGAGGAGAGGGTGGCCTTCAAGGAGGACGTCGCCGTCGAGGAGGACATCGCCTTCGAGGACGACCTCGACCCCGACGCCTGGCGGTACGCCTGCGAGGAGGACCTCGCCGCGGAGCGGGCCCGGCGGGCGCGCGAGAAGGCGGCGGACGAGCAGCCGGGCAGCGCGGCGGAGGAACTGCGCAAGCTCGCCGAGGCGGTGGCCGAGAAGGTGGCCGCGTTTCAGGCGCCGATCGCGGGCCCCGCGGTCCAGGGCGCCGTACAACAGTTGATCGCACAGGCGAAGGCGGCGGTCGAACCGGTCATAGAGCGCAACCCTGAAGTATTCGACCACCTCGCCGCGGCAGGTTCCGAGCTCCTGGCCGCGTACCGCGCCGCGGTCGCCGGACAGGAGCAGCGCTGGACCCAGGGAAGCCAGCGTTCGAGTAGTGAACACATCGACCTCGACTGACCCGTGCTCCGGTACGGTTGTGCCCGGCGGGGTTCGACCTAAAAACTGAGGGACACATGGGACTCACCATCGGCGTCGACATCGGTGGCACCAAGATCGCGGCTGGCGTGGTCGACGAGGAGGGCACGATCCTCGACACCAGCAGGGTGCCGACCCCGCCGACTCCCGAAGGCGTCGTGGACGCCATCGCGGACGCGGTGCGCACCGTCAGCGCCGGTTACGACGTCGAGGCGGTGGGCATCGGCGCGGCCGGCTACGTGGACGACAAGCGGGCGACCGTGCTCTTCGCGCCCAACATCAGATGGCGCCACGAGGCGCTCAAGGACAAGGTCGAGAAGCGCGTCGAGATGCCCGTGGTGGTGGAGAACGACGCCAACGCCGCGGCCTGGGGCGAGTACCGCTTCGGTGCCGGCCAGGGCCACGACGACGTCGTCTGCATCACCCTCGGCACCGGCCTGGGCGGCGGCATCATCATCGGCGGGAAGCTGCACCGCGGGCGCTTCGGCGTCGCCGCCGAGTTCGGCCACATCCGGGTGGTCCCCGACGGGCTGCTGTGCGGCTGCGGCAGCCAGGGCTGCTGGGAGCAGTACGCCTCCGGCCGGGCCCTGGTCCGCTACGCGCGGCAGCGCGCCAGCGCCACCCCCGAGAACGCCACCGCCCTGCTCGCCCTCGGCGACGGCACCCCCGAGGGCATCGAGGGCAAGCACATCAGCGACGCCGCCCGCCAGGGCGACAAGGTGGCCATCGACTCGTTCCGCGAGCTGGCCCGCTGGGCCGGCGCCGGGTTGGCCGACCTCGCCTCGCTCTTCGACCCCTCCGCGTTCATCGTCGGCGGCGGCGTCTCCGACGAGGGCGACCTCGTGCTGGACCCGATCCGCACGTCCTTCCGGCGCTGGCTGGTCGGCGCCCAGTGGCGGCCGCACGCCCAGGTGCTCGCCGCCCAGCTCGGTGGCAAGGCGGGGCTGGTCGGCGCGGCGGACCTGGCCCGCCAGGGCTGACACCCCGGACGCCCGAACGGGGCGGACACGCCGGCGGGGTCCGTAGGGTGCCGGCGGGGGAGCGGAACCGGAACCGAACCGAGAGGGACGGCACGACGATGCCCGCGAAGCTGTCGGACCCCGCCGGCGCGCCCGACCTGCCGGCGTCCCATGGGGAGCCGGAGGACGGCACCGAACCGGAGGACGGCACGGCCGTCGTCCGGGTGCTCAGCTACAACATCCGTTCGCTGCGGGACGACAGGGCGGCGCTCGCCCGGGTGATCCGGGCCTGCGCCCCCGACGTCCTCTGCGTCCAGGAGGCGCCCCGCTTCTTCCGCTGGCGGAAGGCCGCGGCCTGGCTGGCCCGCGCCACCGGCCTGGTCTACGCGACGGGCGGCGCCACCACCACGGGGCCCATGATCCTCACCTCGCTCCGCGCCCATGTGGTGCGCACCGAGGAGATCCTGCTGCCCCGCACCCCGGGCCTGCACCGGCGCGGCCTGGCCATCGCCGAGCTGCGCTTCGACGCCGGTCCGGAGGCGCCCGCGGCCCGACTGGGCGTGATCAGCTGCCATCTGAGCCTGTCCGCCGACGAGCGCTACGCGCAGGCGGGGATGGTGCTGGACCGGCTCGCCGCGCTGGACGTTCCGCACGGCGTCGTGGCCGGCGACCTCAACGACCTGCCCGAGGGGCGCTCCTTCCGTCGGCTGGCGGGGGCGCTGTCCGACGGCCGGGCCGCCAGGCCGTGGGGTGGCGAGCTCACCTACTCCGCCGTCGAACCCCGCCGCCGTATCGACGCCGTCTTCGCCACCGAGGGAGTGGAGGTGCTGGGCTGCGGGGTGCCGCTGGGGCTGCGCGGCGTCCACGAGGCGGACCTGCGGGCGGCCTCCGACCACCTGCCGGTGCTGGCCGCGCTGCGCCTGCGCCGGGGGTAGGCTCCGCCTTCGCCGAGGGTAGGGGGACAGTCGCGCCCAGGCGTGGCGCCGGCGGCACCGGGCCGTCGTCCTTCGGACGCGCCGGCGAGTCGCCCTGGACCACCGGGCCGCGAGAGTCGCCCTAGACCACCGCGCCGCGACCCGGGTCGTCGTCCTCGTCCTCGTCGCCGTCCTTCATCCGCATGACGAGGGTGGCGAAGCCGCCCAGGAAGCCGCCGACCCCGAGGGTCGTCAGCCACCAGGTCATCTCGATGCCCAGCAGCACGACCAGCAGGAGCAGGAGCGGGCCGCCGAGGACGGCCAGCCAGGCGAAACGGGCCGTGGTGTCGGCGGGCGGCAGCGGCGGTGGCTCGGGCGGGACGAAGTGCCCCTCGTCGGTCTCGTCGAAGTCGTCCTCGGAGGACTCGCCGGGCTCCCAGTCGCGGGGACCCACCCCCGGCGCGAACACGACGAAGCTGCCCGCGGGGGCGTCGGAGGCGCGGTCGCCCTTGACGAACGTGTCGGACTTCTCGGCCGTGTTCGGCTCCGCGTCGGACGCCTCGGCGGGGAGGTTCTCCGCCTCCGGCCACGGCTGCGCGCCCGACGGGTCCTCGGGCTCCTCCCCGTACGCCGCGACGATCTCGGCGAACGCGGCGTCGTCGTCCCGGGCGTCGGCCTCGCGTCCGTCACGCTCCGCCACGTGCCGTCGCCTCCTCGCCCGACTCAGGCGCTTCCGCGACCGACTCCGGCGCTTCCCCGACCGACTCCTTCGGAGTGGACGCCCGCTGGGCGGCCCGCGCCGGGGCGCCGACCTCCGGCGCCAGCCGGTTGAGGAACGCGTAGGTCTCCTCGAAGACGAACTCGGCGTCGTGGTCCAGCGTCGCCACGTGGTAGCTGCGCTCCAGCAGCCGCTCGGTGACGTCGAGCGAGGAGACCCGACCCAGGATGCGCGCGGAGTCGACCGGCGGCACCACATGGTCCTGCGGGCTGTGCATCACCAGCAGCGGCTGGGTGACCTGCGGCAGTTCGGCGTCGACGAGCCGGAAGAACGCGCGCAGCGAGGCGGCGGCGTGCAGTGGCACCCGGTCATAGCCGGACTCCACCGCGCCGGGCTTGGCGATGTCGCTGACGATGCCCTTGGTGGAGGGGATCAGATGGCGCAGCACCGGCAGCGCCACGGCCGCCTTGTCGTGCATCCTGTTGGCCGGGTTGACCAGCGCCAGGCCGCTGATGGCGGCGCCGTGGCGGGCGGCCAGCCGCAGCGCCAGCGCGCCGCCCATCGACAGCCCGCAGACGAAGACCTTGGAGCAGCGCTCGGTGAGCGCCCGCAGCTCGCGGTCCACCTCGGCGTACCAGTCCTGCCAGCCGGTGACGGCCAGGTCCTGCCAGCGGGTGCCGTGGCCGGGCAGCAGCGGCAGGGAGACGGTCAGGCCGCGCTCCGCGAGGTGGTCGGCCCAGGGCCGTACCGACTGCGGGGAGCCGGTGAAGCCGTGACAGACGAGGACGCCGACGTCTCCGCCGTCGTGGCGGAACGGCTCGGCCCCGGGGAGCAGCGGCACCGCGGATCTCCGTTCGGTGAGTTCGGTGAGTCAGCGTGGGTGGCAAGGCTGTGCCTCAGCGTACGCGGCGCGCCGCGCGGCGGGTAGGCAGGTTAAGGTCTCCTCGTCACCATCAGGAGGTCCTCGGTTGTTCTACCGCGCAATGAAGCTGTCCGTCGGCGGGATGCTGAAGCTCTCCTTCCGCCCATGGGTGGAGGGCCTGGAGAACATTCCGTCCGAGGGGCCGGCCATCCTGGCCAGCAACCACCTGTCCTTCTCCGACTCCTTCTTCCTGCCCGCGATGCTCGACCGCAAGGTCACCTTCATCGCGAAGGCCGAGTACTTCACCACGCCCGGGGTCAAGGGCAAGTTGACCGCGGCCTTCTTCAAGGGCGTCGGGCAGCTCCCGGTGGACCGCTCCGGCGCGCGCGGCGCCGGTGAGGCGGCGATCAAGAGCGGCATCGAGGTGCTGGAGCGCGGCGAGCTGTTCGGGATCTACCCCGAGGGCACCCGCTCCCCGGACGGGCGTCTCTACCGCGGCAAGCCCGGCGGCCTGGCGCGGGTGGCGCTGGCCACCGGCGCCCCGGTGATCCCGGTCGCGATGATCGACACCGAGAAGATCCAGCCGCCCGGCAAGGTGATGCCGAAGCTGATGCGGCCGGGCATCCGGATCGGCAAGCCGCTGGACTTCAGCCGCTACCACGGCATGGACAACGACCGCTTCATCCTGCGCTCGGTCACCGACGAGGTGATGTACGAGATCATGAAGCTGTCGGGCCAGGAATACGTCGACATCTACGCCACGGCGGCCAAGCGGCAGATCGCCGAGCAGGCCAAGGCCGAGCACGCGGCAGCGGTGGCGGAGAAGAAGAAGCAGCAGTCCGGGGCGTAGCCGCGCCCCGCGGGGGTGGGGGAAATGGGCCGCGAGCCGAAGCCTGACCGCGTCATGCGCATGTCCGTCGAGCAGCCTCTGTGGCAGGCGCTGACCGGCTACCGGGTGCTGAGCCTGCTGTACGCGGTCGGGCTCTACGCCGTCGCCTTCGACGAGTACGACCATCCGCTGGGCGCCGGGGCGTATCTGCTCGCGGTGGCCGTGTGGACCGCCTGCACCTTCCGCCGGGTCGCCGACGCCGAGCGCTGCACGCCGCGCTTCCTGATCGCCGACCTGACCATCGCGGTCTTCGGCATCCTGGTGACGCCCCTGGTGGACTCGCACGATCGGATCGCGGACGGCGCGCCGACCCTGCCGTCGATCTGGACGGCCGGGGCCGTGCTCGGCTTCGCGATCAAGGGCGGCTGGAAGTGGGCGGCGTGGACCTCCGCGATCGTCGGCGTCGCCAACATCGTCCAGCGCGGGGGGTTCGTCTACGACACCGTGCACGCCGTGGTGCTGCTGTGGGTGGCCGGCGTCGCCATCGGCTACGTGGTCGAGGTGGCCCGCGCCAGTGAGCGCACCCTCGCCCGCGCGCTGAGCATCGAGGCGGCGACCCGGGAACGGGAGCGGCTGGCCCGCGACATCCACGACAGCGTGCTCCAGGTGCTGGCCATGGTGCAGCGGCGCGGCGCCGCGATCGGCGGCGAGGCGGCGGAGCTCGGTCGCATGGCAGGCGAGCAGGAGATCGCCCTGCGCGGGCTGGTCTCCAGCGGGCTGTCGCGCCCGACCGCCGCGGACGCCGAGACGGCGGCGTCGTACGAGTGGTACGGGGCGGTTGCGGCTCCCGATACGGGGGGTGCTCATGAGGCCCACGAGGTGCCCGGGGCGCGCACCGCGGATGGCGCCGAGGAGGCCGCGGACGGCGCCGCGCCGTGCGATCTGCGGACGCTGCTCGCGCCGCACGCCGGCTCCCGGGTCACCTTCTCCGAGCCCGGCGCCCCGGTGCTGCTCGCGCGCGCCTCGGCGGCGGAGCTCGCGGCCGCGGTCGGCGCGGCCCTGGACAATGTGCGGGTGCACGCCGGGGAGGAGGCCAGGACCTGGATCCTCGTGGAGGACGAGCCGGCCGCGGTGACGGTGTCGGTCAGGGACGACGGCCCGGGCTTCCCCGAGGGCAGGTTGGCGGCCGCCGAGGCGGAGGGCCGGATGGGAGTGGCCCTGTCCATCCGCGGCCGGCTGCGCGACCTCGGCGGCACCGCGGAGTGGTTCTCCGCCCCGGGCCAGGGCACCGAGGTGGAGTTGAGAGTCCCGAGGATTCCGCGGGACGTGAAGGGCGGGAAGGCATGACCATGGGTGGGCTGAGCGAGTCGAGCGAGCGGCGGGAGGAGCGCGAGCCGCTGGGCGGCACCAGGGTGATGGTGGTCGACGACCACCCCATGTGGCGCGACGCGGTCGCCCGGGACCTGGCCGAGGCCGGGTTCGAGGTGGTCGCCACGGCCGGCGACGGACCGCAGGCGGTGCGGCGCGCCAAGGCCGCCGAGCCCGAGGTGCTGGTGCTCGACCTCAACCTCCCCGGCCTGCCCGGCGTGCAGGTCTGCAAGGAGCTCGTCGCCGTCATGCCCGGGCTGCGGGTGCTGGTGCTCTCCGCCAGCGGCGAGCACGCGGACGTGCTGGAGGCGGTGAAGTCCGGCGCCGCCGGCTATCTGCTCAAGTCGGCCAGCACCGAGGAGCTGTTGGACGCGGTGCGGCGGACCGCCGCCGGTGACGCGGTGTTCACCCCGGGCCTGGCGGGCCTGGTGCTCGGCGAGTACCGGCGGCTGGCCGGCGAGCCCGCCCCGGCCGCCGCCGGCGAGCCGGCCGCCCCACGGCTCACCGAGCGCGAGACCGAGGTGCTGCGCCTGGTGGCCAAGGGGCTCTCGTACAAGCAGATCGCGGAGCGCCTGGTCATCTCGCATCGCACGGTGCAGAACCATGTGCAGAACACCCTCGGCAAGCTGCAACTGCACAACCGCGTGGAGCTGGTGCGGTACGCGATCGAGCGCGGCCTGGACGAGGGCGCGTGACCGCTGCCGTTCTCCCGGCGGGCCGCCCCCTGGCCTGACCCCGCGGGGCGTGACCCCGGTGGTGGACCCTCGTCCGGGTGAACCGCCGGGACCAACGCCCTTGGGACGATGCGGAATTCACTCTCCCCTTCCCCTTTGTGACCTGGATCACCGTTAGCGTGGCTCCCGGTACCGGGTCCATCACGGAGAAGGGAAGAAAGATGCGGGTCGGAGTGCTGACCGGCGGCGGCGACTGCCCCGGTCTCAACGCGGTCATCCGCGCCGTCGTCCGCAAGGGCGTGCAGGAGTACGGCTACGACTTCACCGGCTTCCGGGACGGCTGGCGCGGGCCGTTGGAGGGCGACACCGTCGAACTCGACATCCGCGCGGTGCGCGGCATCCTGCCGCGCGGCGGGACCATCCTGGGGTCCTCGCGCACCAACCCCTTCTCCTGTGAGAACGGCGTCCGCCGGATCAAGGAGAACCTCGTCAAGCACGAGGTGGACGCGCTGATCGCCATCGGCGGCGAGGACACCCTGGGCGTCGCGGCCCGACTCAGCGACGAGTTCGGCGTCCGGTGCGTGGGCGTCCCCAAGACCATCGACAACGACCTGTCCGCCACGGACTACACCTTCGGCTTCGACACCGCCGTCAACATCGCCACCGAGGCCATCGACCGTCTCCACACCACCGCCGAGTCGCACATGCGGGTCCTGGTGGTGGAGGTGATGGGCCGGCACGCGGGCTGGATCGCGCTGCACTCCGGGCTCGCCGGCGGCGCCAACGTCATCCTCATCCCCGAACAGCGCTTCGACCTCGACCAGGTCTGCGCCTGGGTGGAGTCCCGATTCAAGATCCGCTATGCCCCGATCGTGGTGGTCGCCGAGGGCGCCATGCCCAAGGACGGCGACGCGGTCCTCAAGGACGAGTCCCTCGACTCCTTCGGTCATGTGCGGCTCTCCGGCATCGGCGAGTGGCTCGCCAAGGAGATCGAGAAGCGCACCGGCAAGGAGGCCAGGACCACCGTCCTCGGGCACGTTCAGCGCGGCGGCACCCCCAGCGCCTTCGACCGCTGGCTCGCCACCCGCTTCGGGCTGCACGCGATCGACGCCGTGCGCGACGAGGACTTCGGCACGATGGTCGCCCTGCGCGGCACCGACGTCGTCCGCGTCCCGCTCGCCGACGCCACCACCTCCCTCAAGACGGTCGACCCGTCGCTGTACGTGGAGGCCGGGGTCTTCTTCGGCTGACCCCCGGCCGACCGCCGTGGAGCCCGGCCGCCACCCGGCCGGGCGCCACGGGCCGCACCGCTTACCGCGTGGGGCGCGCGTACGGCGCCCGCGCGGTGGTCCGCCGTTCCGCGCGGGGCGCTGTTCCAGCGGTCTGCCGTTCCGTGCGGTCCGCTGGTCCGTGCGGTCCGCCGTTCCGCGCGGGGCGCGGGCGCGCCCACCGTTCCGTGGCCCCGCGCGGGGCGCCCCTCACCCATGCACGGCCGCCGGATTCACACGTGCACGGCCGCCAGCAGCTCCGCGGTGATCGAGGCGCCGTCCAGCGTCAGCACCGACTCGGGGTGGAACTGCACGCCCGCGAAGCCCGGTCCGCGCAGCGCGTGGACATCCCCGTTCACCGGGTCCCGGCTCAGCTCGATCCGGTGCGCGGCCAGCTCCGCGGCGACCGCGTCGTCGCACCGCGCGGTGAAGGTGTTGTAGAAGCCGACGGTCTCCGGCCGCCCGAAGAAGTCGATCCGCTCCTGGGCGCCCTGGAACGGCACGTCCTTCCGCACGATCTCCAGCCCCAGCTCGGCCGCGATCAGCTCATGGCCCAGGCACACCCCGAACAAGAAGGCGTGGCCCGAAGGGCCTCCGTGAGGGGTGGCGGCCGGGTGACGGGTGGGACCGTGTCGGTGATCGCGCAACAGTTCCCCGGCCAGCCCGCGCAGCAACGCCATCTTCGGGTCCGTCCGGTCCATCGGGTCGCCCGGCCCCGGCCCCAGCACCACCGGCCCCCGGTGCGCCAGCGCGGTCTCCCGCAGCCCCGGTTCGTCGTAGCGCCGCACGGTCACCTCCAGGCCGGAGGTGCGCAGCAGATGGGCGAGCATCGCGGTGAAGGTGTCCTCGCCGTCGATCACCAGCGCGTGCCCCGCCGGCCCGGCGGGCCCGCCGGCCCCGGCCGGGGTCTGCATGCGCAGCCAGAACGGCGCCAGATCCGCGCGCCGGGCGTCCAGCGCGGCGCGCACCCGCGGGTCGTCCGCGAGCCGGGGCACCGGCGCCCCGTCCGGCCCGGGGCGGACGGGCGCCGACCGCACCCCGAGGGCGGTGAGCACCCCGGCGGCCTTGGCGTGGGTCTCGGCGACCTCCCCGCGCGGGTCGGAGTGGCGGACCAGGGTGGCGCCGACCGGCACCCGGAGGAAGCCGGTGGCGTCGATGTCGGCGGTGCGGATGAGGATCGGCGAATCCAGGGTCTGCGCCCCGCCCGCGTCCCGCCCGATGAGCGCCAGGGCGCCCGCGTAGTAGCCCCGCCCACCCGGCTCGTGCCGCTCGATCACCCGGCAGGCGTTCTGCACCGGGGAGCCGGTGACCGTGGCCGCGAACATGGTCTCCCGCAGCACGTCCCGCACGTCCAGCGAGGAGCGGCCGCGCAGCTCGTACTCGGTGTGCGCCAGGTGCGCCATCTCCCGCAGCCGGGGCCCGACGACCACCCCGCCCATGTCGCCGACGGTGCACATCATCTTCAGCTCCTCGTCCACGACCATGGACAGCTCCTCCACCTCCTTGCGGTCGCCGAGGAACTCCAGCAGCCCGGCCGTGCTCGCGCCCTCGCGCGGATAGCGGTAGGTCCCGCTGATCGGGTTCATCACGACGGTGCCTCCGGACATCCGCACATGCACCTCGGGGCTGGCCCCGACCAGCGTGCGGCCGTCCGCCAGGCACACCGCGTACGTCCAGTACGCGCCGCGCTCGCCCGCCAGCAGCCGCCGGAACAGGGCCAGCGCGTCGCGCGCCGAGTACCCCTCGATCCGGCCCTCGAAGGTCCGGCGGATGACGAAGTTGGCGCCCTCGCCGGTGCCGATCTCGTCCGCGATGACGCGTTCGACGATCGCGGCGTACTCCTCGTCGCTCACGTCGAAGGCCCCGCCCTCGACGCGCACCTCGTGCGCGGGCAGCGCCGCCAGCACCTCCTCCAGCGGCAGCTCGTGGCTCTCCCGCGGGTGCAGCACCGCCAGCGGGGTGCCGTCGTCGCGGACGTCGAAGCCGCGCTCGCGGATCTGTCGGAACGGGACCAGGGCGAGCGCGTCGTGGACCGCCGCGCCCCCTGCGGGCCTGCCTGTCGGCAGCGGGATGTCGGTCAGCCGCTCCGCCTCGGTGACCGGGCCGATCAGCACCTCCACGGTGTCGCCGGAGCGACCGGGGGTGCGGCGGTGCAGCAGGGCGAAGGAGGTGGCGTCCGCGGGCGGCGCCGGCCGCGGACGGTCGTCGGTGGCGGACGGGACGGCGGAAAGCAGTCGCCGCAGGACAGCGGGGGTATCGCGGTGCATGTCGGGTGGTTCCTTCCGGTCTGGGGAGCCGGAGGGGAGGACCCGCGGATACGCCGAAGGCCGCCCCTCGGGCGGCCTTCGCGTGGTGATCTGGAGTACGCGCGATCAGTGGGCCGCCGGATGAGCGGTCCACCACCAGTTCATGGTCGGGGTCGATGGCGCGAACATGTCCGGAACCCTACCCGACGCCGGGCCGGGGACGGGGTCAGTTCCACGGATTGGCCGGCTGGTCGTTGATCGCCGTCCAGAAACGGGTGTTCTTCGGCAGGTCGCCGTAGGCCCAGAAGGACCAGCCACCGGTGTACTCGAGGTTCGGCCCGTAGTGACCGTCGTGGAACTCGGCCATCCGCCAGCCCGCCCCGAAGGCGGCCTGGCAGACACTGTCCGCGGCCGTCCGGCTGTTCAGCCGCGAGCCGCGCACCGGCTGGCTGGCGGCGACCGTGCCCTGCGCCCAGCCGTTGTAGAAGCCGGGGGTGATCCCGTCGGGCACCGGACTGCCGTCGACCTTGAGGCACAGCACCGGCAGCACGGCGGTCGCCGGGGTGTCGCCGCGGTACGGGTCGTTTGAGAATGTCAGGCGCGGAGCGTCCGTTGAGGGTGGTGGTGGGTGACGGGTGGGACGCCCGGGCCGCCCACCTGGACCGTGCCGTCGGGCCCTGTGGCCATCCAGGCCCAGGTCATCCCCGGGTGGGTGGCGGGCGGGGCCGGGCGGGCGGCGGTGGAGGGGGACGGGAGCGGGGTCGTCGGGCGGGCCTCGGCGGGGACGGCGGTCAGCGAGACCAGGGCCAGGGAGGCGGCGGCGGTCGCGGTCGCGGCGGTGCGGCGCAGCGTCTTCGTACGGGTCGGGCGCGCACGGAACGTCTTCGTACGGAGCATGGTCATCAGTACTCCCTCGGACGACGGGACGGCTGGCGGAGCGGGACCAGCGTCCAGCGGAGCGCACGATTCCCCCATTGCTTCCGCACCCCGTGGCCATAACCCGCCGCAGGTGTGCCGAATAGCGCCGCCTGCACCGAGGGGTGCCCGCCCATCGAGGCGAGTTGTCTCATCCTGTGGGCAGTGGGCCGAATGCCGGACGCGACCCCGTAGGGTGGAAAGGTGACCGTGAACGCTGAAACCCACGCCGGTGGCAACACCTGGCGCTCCCTTCCCGCGGCGCAGCAGCCCGACTGGCCGGACCAAGAGGCTCTGCGCGATGTCATCGCCGAGCTCGAGTCCTATCCGCCGCTCGTCTTCGCCGGCGAGTGCGACCAGCTGCGCGCCCGGCTGGGGGCCGTCGCCCGTGGCGAGGCGTTTCTGCTCCAGGGCGGTGACTGCGCCGAGGCGTTCGACGCCGTCGGTGCCGACCAGATCCGCAACAAGCTCAAGACGCTGCTCCAGATGGGCGCGGTCCTGACGTACGCCGGCTCCGTCCCGGTGGTCAAGGTCGGCCGGATCGCCGGCCAGTACAGCAAGCCGCGCTCGAAGCCGACCGAGACCCGGGACGGGGTGACGCTGCCCACCTACCGCGGCGACTCCGTCAACGGCTTCGAGTTCACCGCCGAGGCCCGGATCCCGGACCCGCAGCGGCTGAAGCGGATGTACCACGCCTCCGCCTCCACGCTGAACCTCGTGCGCGCCTTCACCACGGGTGGCTACGCGGACCTGCGCCAGGTGCACGCCTGGAACCAGGACTTCGTGAAGTCCTCCCCGTCCGGCCAGCGCTACGAGGCGCTGGCGCGCGAGATCGACCGGGCGCTGAACTTCATGAACGCCTGCGGGGTGGACCCGGAGGAGTTCAAGACCGTCGAGTTCTACTCCTCGCACGAGGCGCTGATCCTCGACTACGAGTCGGCGCTGACCCGCACGGACTCGCGCACCGGGCAGCTGTACGACGTCTCCGGCCACATGGTGTGGATCGGTGAGCGCACCCGGCAGCTCGACGGGGCGCACCTCGAGTTCGCCTCCCGGATCCGCAACCCGATCGGCGTGAAGCTCGGCCCGACCAGCACGCCGGAGGACGCGCTCACGCTGATCGAGCGGCTGGACCCGGACCGCGAGCCGGGCCGGCTCACCTTCATCACCCGGATGGGCGCGGACAAGATCCGCGAGAAGCTGCCCAACCTGGTGGAGAAGGTCACCGCCTCCGGCGCCCAGGTGGTCTGGGTGTGCGACCCGATGCACGGCAACACCTTCGAGGCGGCTTCCGGGCACAAGACCCGGCGCTTCGACGACGTGCTGGACGAGGTCAAGGGCTTCTTCGAGGTCCACAAGGGCCTCGGCACCCACCCGGGCGGCATCCATGTGGAGCTGACCGGCGACGACGTCACCGAGTGCGTGGGCGGCGGCGACGAGATCTTCGTCGACGACCTGCACCAGCGCTACGAGACGGCCTGCGACCCGCGGCTCAACCGCAGCCAGTCGCTGGACCTGGCGTTCCTGGTCGCGGAGATGTACCGGGACCAGTGACGAGCCGGTGGGTCCCGGACCTGTGGGGTCCGGGATGCCGGTGAGCTGAGAACTCCAGGTGGGGCGCGGATCACAGCGATCCGCGCCCCACTGCTCTGTTAGGTTGCTCCAGGGGCGGGTAAGGTAAGCATTACCTCACTGATCAGCCGGTCGGCTGGTCGTTCCTCGCTCTGGAGAACCGCGTGTACGTCTGCTCATGCTTCGGCATCACCGAGAAGCAGGTGCGCGAGCATGCGGCATCCGGCGCCTGCACCCCTCGCCAGATAGCCGGCGCCTGCAAGGCGGGCACGGACTGCGGCTCGTGCGTCCGGCGCATCCAGGAGCTGCTCGGGCGTGGCTCCTGCCCCCGCCGCGAGCTGGTGAACCAGGGCACCTCGTCCCCGGTCGCCGCGCTGACCGCCGGCGCCGCATGACGCTGGGCCTCGATCCGCGCCCCCGCCTCAGCCCTCCGGCTGCTCGATGACCTGCGCGATGTAGAGCGGTTCGCCGAGCTTCTCGATCAGCTCCAGCTGGGTGTCGAGGTAGTCGATGTGCTGCTCCTCGTCCGCCAGGATGGACTCGAAGATATTGGCCGAGGTGATGTCGCCCTTGGCCCGCATGATCTCGATCCCGCGCCGCAGCCGGTCGATCGCCTCGACCTCCACCTCCCGGTCCGCCTGGAACATCTCGGTGATGGTCTGCCCGATGCGGACGTGGAACAGCCGCTGGTAGTTGGGCAGGCCGTCCAGGAAGAGGATCCGGTCGGTCAGCACCTCGGCGTGCTTCATCTCGTCGAAGGACTCGTGCCGGGTGTACTTCGCGAGCTTGGTCCAGCCCATGTTCTCCTGCATCTTCGAGTGCAGGAAGTACTGGTTGATCGCGGTCAGCTCGGCGGTGAGCTGCTCGTTGAGGTACTCGATGACCTCGGGGTCGCCCTGCATCGAGGGGCTCCTTCCATCCACGCGGAGATCGGCGGCTTGCGCGCATCCTCGCATCGCCTGATCGAAATCGTCTAGTAAGTTCACGCTTAGTGCTGCTTGTCCGTATCGTCCGATCCTGGTCACGACCACCCCCGGAGGTCTGACACCATGGAGCCATGGGTCAATCGGACAGCCGCGAAGGAGAGCTCGCGCAGTTGCCTCCGGGGCAGCGGCTACAGCGCGGTTGGCCGGTGACGCACTACGGGCCGGTCCCGAAGTTCAAGCCGGACCGCTGGGAGTTCCGGGTCTTCGGCGCGACCACCGACGGCGACAAGCGGGCCTGGACGCACGACGAGTTCTCGGCGCTGCCGTACACGACCGCCGTCGCCGATCTGCACTGCGTCACCAAGTTCAGCATGCTGGGCGCGGAGTGGGGCGGTGTCGCCGCCCGTACGATCCTCGAACTCGCCCCGCCCGCGCCGCAGGCCACCCATGTGATGGTGTGGGCCGAGTACGGCTTCAGCTCGAACCTCCGGCTGGCGGACTTCGCCTCCGAGCGGGCGATCTTCGCCACCCACAAGGACGGCGAGCCGCTCACCGCCGAACACGGCTTCCCGGTCCGCCTCATCGTGCCGCACCTGTACGCCTGGAAGGGCCCCAAGTGGGTCCGTGGCGTGGAGTACATGACCGCCGACCGCCGCGGCTTCTGGGAGGAGCGCGGCTACCACAACATCGGCGACCCCTGGCGCGAGCAGCGCTACTCGTACCAGGAGGAACCGGGCGACGGACCGGAGCTGTAGGTCTAGCGGTCGCGCAACTCCTTGAGCAGGGCGACGTCCCGGGTCGCGCCCTCCTTGGCGCCGGGCGTCTCCGTCACCAGCGGCACGCCCTCGGTAGCCGGGTGCCGGAACAGCTCGGCGAACGCCTCGGCGCCGATGTGACCGACGCCGATGTTGGCGTGCCGGTCCCGGTGGGCTCCCACCACGTCCTTGGAGTCGTTGGCGTGGATCAGCTTCAGCCGCCCCTCGCCGACCACCGACACCAGCTCGTCCAGGCTCTGCTTCACCCCGCCCGGGGCGGCCAGGTCGTGCCCGGCCGCGAAGACATGGCAGGTGTCCAGGCAGACGCCCAGCCGGGGATGGCGGTCCAGCGCCTCGAAGTACGGCCCGAGGTCCTCCAGCAGTGAGCACAGCGACGCGCCCTGCCCGGCCGTGGGCTCCAGCAGCAGCCAGGGGTCGTCGTCCCGGTCCAGCTCATCCAGCAGCGGCAACACACACTCCCTGACCTGCGCCAACGCCACCTCGCGGGTCCGACCGCCGGTCGCCGAGCCGGTGTGGACGACCACCCCCAGCGCGCCGATCGCCCGGCCGCGCAGCAGCGAGTGCCGCAGTGACGCACAGGACCTCTCCACCGTCGCCGGGGTGTGCGAGCCGAAGTTGATCAGGTACGGGGCGTGGACGTACGCCGGCAACGACTCCTCGGCGCAGGCGGCCCGGAACGCCTCGTCCTGGGCCGGGCTGCCGACGGGTGTGGCCCACCCGCGCGGGTTGGCGACGAAGACCTGCACGGTCTCCGCGCCGATGTCACGCGCGAACGGCAGCCCGGCCCGGGCGAGGCCGCCGGCCACCGGGACGTGGCTGCCGATCGGATTGCGGGTGCGGGAAGGCGACGTACTCACCTCCCCAGGGTGCCAGGCGCCGCCCGACCGCCGGACACCGGCCACCGGCCCCCGTCCCACGCTCCGCCCGCGCGGGGCGAGCGCCAGGGCGCGCGGACGGCCGGGGCGCGCGGGTGGCCGGGGCGGGAGCGTCGCCGCCTCGCGACTCGTGCGGGGTGGGCGCGCGCCCGCGCGGGCGAGCGCAAGCACGGAAGGCGTGCCCGCGCGGGGCACGCGCATGCCTGTGCGCCCGGAACCCGCGCCCGCGCGGTGGGACGCCGAAGCGGGCCGCCCCTGCCCGGCGGAGCCGCTCGGCCGGCCGGCGGGTCGGCCGGGCTGACGGTCGGCTGGGCTGACGGGTCGCCCGGGTCGGCGCTCCGGGTCCGCGCCCCGGTCCGGGGCGGGCCGTCCGGCTAGAGGAGGCCGTCCACCGAGAGCGTGATCGTGCTGCCCTCGGGCGCCTTCTCGCCCCCGTCCACCGACTGGTCGGTCACCTCGTCACCGGCGAACAGCAGCGGCTCGTCCACCTCGACCGTGAAGCCGAGGCCCTCCAGCTGCTCCTTGGCGTCGTCGACGTTCTCGCCCTCGACGTCCGGAACCTCGACCATCCGCGGGCCCTTGGAGACGGTCAGCGTGATGGTGTCGCCCTTGACCGCCTTGCGGTTCCCGGGGAGCGACTGGCGGGCCACGGTGCCCGCGTCCTCCTCCGAGAACACCTTGTCCACGGCGATCTCGACCTTGAAGCCCGCCTGGCGCAGGTCCTCCTCGGCGTCCCCCACCTGATCGCCGACGACGTCCGGGACGTCGATCGGCGCGCCCATGCTGATGGTGATCGCGACGGCGGTGTCCGGGCGGCGCTGAGTGCCGGGCCGGGGGTCGGTGGCCAGCACGGTGCCCTCCGGGGTCTCGGTGCTGGAGTCGCGGGTCACCTTGCCCACGCTCAGCCCGGCCTCGGTGATCTTCTTCTTGGCCTCGGCGAGCGGGATGCCCACCACGTTGGGCATCTCGGTCCGCGGCCGGCCCTTGGAGACGGTGATGGTCACGGTCCCCGTGTTGCGGATCCGGTCGCCGACGCCGGGCTTGCTGGCGATGACCTCGCCCTTGGGCACGGCGTCGCTGAACTCCTCCTTCACCACCACGTCCAGGCCCTTGCCGCGCAGCTTCCGCTCCGCCTCGGCCCGGCTCAGGCTGAGCACCGACGGCACCTCGGTGAACTGTCCGTAGCTGACGTACCAGACGCCCGCGCCGATGCCCAGGGCGAGGAGCACGGCGGCGACCAGCGTCAGCATCCGGCGGCGCGGCGACAGGGCGCCCAGCCGGGACGTGCGGGGCGGGCGCGGCCCGCCGCCCTGCCCGACCGCGGGCCGTGGCGGGAGCTCCAGCCGGGTGGTGGCGCCCAGCGGCGCGTCGGCGCCGCCGGCACCGGCCGGGAGCGGCGCGCCGCCGCCGGGTATGGGCCGGGCTATGACGCTCGTGCGGTCCTCGGCGTTGTCGTGCTCCTGGGCGCGGCTCGCCGGCGGGACCAGGTCCAGCTGCGCGTCGCCGAGGCCCGCGCGGGCGGCCTGCGCCTGCGCCAGCAGCGCGACGGCGTCGGTGGGGCGCTGCTCGGGGTCGCGGGCGGTGGCGCTCGCCACCAGGGCGTCCAGCTCGGGGGCGAGCCCCGGCACCAGCTCGGACGGCGGGACGATGTCCCCGTTCAGGTGCTGGTAGAGGATCTGCGCCGGGGTGTCGCCGGTGTGCGGCTTGCTGCCGGTCAGCATCTCGTAGACGACCACACCGCAGGCGTAGACGTCCGCGCGGGTGTCCGCGGTGCCGTGCTCGATCTGCTCGGGCGCCAGGTAGGAGACGGTGCCCAGGACCGTCCCGGTGGAGGAGCTGGTGGCGGTGTCCACGGCCCGCGCGAGCCCGAAGTCGGCGACCTTGACCCTGCCGTCGTCGCCGATCAGGACGTTCTCGGGCTTCATGTCCCGGTGGACGAACCCGGCCAGGTGCGCGGCGCCCAGGGCGGCCAGCATCGGCTCCAGGATGTCCAGTGCCGCGCGGGGCTGCAGCGCGCCGCGCTCGCGCAGCACGTCGCGCAGGGTGCACCCGGGCACGTACTCCATCGCGAGGTAGACGTACGTCCCGTCGGTGCCCTGGTCGAAGACGCCCACGACGTTGGGGTGGGCGAGGCGCGCCACGGACTTCGCCTCGCGGATGAAGCGGTCGACGAAGGCGGCGTCGGCGGCGAGCGTCGGGTGCATCACCTTGAGGGCGAGCACCCGGTCGAGCCGGGTGTCCACGGCCCGGTAGACCGTGGCCATGCCGCCCACGGCGATCCGCGCCTCGACGCGGTACCGGCCGTCGAGCACCTGCCCGACGAGGGGGTCCTGCAGGGTCGTATCCACGAGAGAGGAGTGTACGAGCCCCACCCGACACGCCGTGTCACCTGCGGCGCCACCTCGGAGACTGAAGCCGAACGGTGACAGGCGCGGCCGAGTCGCCGGGGCGGCCTGTGTCGACCCGGCCCGATTCATGCCGTATGCGCGGGCGGTGCGGGCCGCCCGCGCGGTCGCGCCCCGCGCGGCTCGTGTCCGTGTCGCGTGCCGCGCGGGTCGTGCCCCGCGCGGTCGTGTCCGTGTCGCGTGCCGCGCGGGGCCGCGTTCGTCAGGACGTGAAGGCCGGCCGTTCCGGGTCGAAGTCGGCGACGCCCTCGGTGGGCGAGGAGGCCCGCGCGAAGTGGCGGCGGGGAATGCGGCCCGCGCGGTGGGCCAGTCGGCCCGCCTCCACGGCGTGCCGCATGGCGCCGGCCATCAGCTCCGGGTGCTGGGCCCGGGTGACCGCCGAGGCGAGCATCACCGCGGCACAGCCCAGCTCCATGGCCAGCGCCGCGTCCGAGGCGGTGCCCGCGCCCGCGTCCAGGATCACCGGGACACCGGCGCGCTCGGTGATCAGCTGGAAGTTGTGCGGGTTGCGGATGCCGAGCCCGGAGCCGATGGGGGAGCCGAGCGGCATGATCGCGGCGCAGCCGACGTCCTCCAGCTTGCGGGCCAGGACCGGGTCGTCGTTGGTGTACGGCAGCACGGTGAAGCCGTCGTCGACGAGGACCTCGGCGGCGTCCAGCAGCTCGACCGGGTCCGGGAGCAGGGTGCGCTCGTCGGCCACCACCTCCAGCTTGATCCAGTCGGTGCCGAGCGCCTCCCGGGCCAGCCGGGCGGTGAGCACCGCCTCGCCCGCGGTGAAGCAGCCCGCGGTGTTCGGCAGCACCCGGATGCCGTGCTTGTTCAGCACGGACAGCACCGAGCCCTGCACGGTCGGGTCCAGGCGGCGCATCGCCACGGTGGTGAGCTCGGTCCCGGAGGCGAGCAGCGCGCGCTCCAGCACCTCCAGGCTGGGCGCCCCGCCGGTGCCCATGATCAGCCGGGAGGCGAAGGCGGTGCCCGCGATGAGCAGCGGGTCGTCGGCCATGGTCAGCCTCCCTGGACAGCGGTGAGGACCTCGACGCGGTCGCCGTGGCCGAGTGTCGTCCGCGGCCACTGGCTGCGGGGCACCACGGACTCGTTGACGGCGGCGGCGACGCCGCTGGCGGCGGTGGTGAGGGTCGCGACGAGCCGGTCGAGGGTGAGGCCGGCGGGCAGGTCGCGCGGCTCGCCGTTGACGGACACGGACATGGCGTCGCCGTTCGCGGACGCGGTCATGCGGGCTGCTCCTGGAGTGCCGAGGGGGAGGGCGGGGGAGTGGTCGTGGACCGCGCGGGGTGCGCGGCGTGGGCTACGGGCGGCACGGCGGGCGCCGGCTTGCCCGAAGGCTCCGGGGCCTCGGGGACCGCGGCCCGCGCGGCGCCCGTGAAGCGCTCGGGCGAGAAGGGGCGGGCCCGCGCGGGGAGCTCTCCGCCGGTCAGCACCTCGGCCAGGATGTCGCCGGTGACCGGGGTGAGCAGCACCCCGTTGCGGTGGTGGCCGGTGGCCAGGAGCAGGCCCGGCAGCGCGGTGGGGCCCAGGAGCGGCGCGTTGTCGGGGGAGCCGGGTCGCAGCCCCGCGCGGGTCTCGACGAGCGGGAGTTCGGTGATGCCGGGGATGAGCTCGTGGGCGTCGCGGAGCAGTTCGTAGACGCCGCCCGCGGTGACGGTGGTGTCCCAGCCCAGCTCCTCCGTGGTCGCGCCGAGGACCAGTTCGCCGTTCTCGCGCGGGACGAGATAGACCTGTCCGCCGCGCACCACCGCCCGCACCGTCCGGGACAGGAACGGGGCGTACGGCTCCGGCACCCGCAGCCGCAGGATCTGCCCCTTCACGGGGCGCACCGGGGGCAGCACGCCCGCGGGCAGGCCGCCGATGCGGCCGCTGTGGCTGCCGGCCGCCAGCACCGTCTGGTCGGCGTCGACCCGGGAGCCGTCGGCCAGCTCGGCCCCTCCCGCGCGGTCGCCGCGCAGTGTGAGGCGCTCCGCGCGGGAGCGGTGGAAGACCACCCCGGCCCGCTCGCAGGCGGTCGACAGGGCCGCGGCCAGGCGCCGCGGGTCGACCTGGTGGTCGCCGTCCACGCGCAGTCCGCCGCGGACGCCCGGCGCCAGCATCGGCTCCAGCCGGCGGCACTCGCGCCCCGACAGCCACTGCGAGTCCAGCCCGCAGCGCTGCTGGAGCGCGTGCAGCTCGCGCAGGTGGGCGCGGTCGTCGGAGTCGAGCGCGACGGCGAGCGTGCCGCACGCGCGGTAGCCGATGTCCTGGCCGGCGACCTCCGCCAGCTCGGCGGCGAAGGCCGGGTAGCGCCGCGCGGAGTCGAGGTTGAGGTCGAGCAGTGTCTCCTCGCCGTAGTGCAGTTCCGACACGGCGGCGAGCATCCCGGCCGCCACCTGGGCGGCGCCGCCGCCGGGGGTCGGGTCGGCCACCGCGGTGCGCAGTCCCCGCTGGGCGGCCCGCCAGGCCACTCCCAGACCGATGACTCCGCCCCCGACGACCAGGACGTCGTACGGTTCGCCCGTAGCGTGCATGGGCTGTCAGCCCCTCCCTTCGCCGGCATGACCCGGATCAGGTTCGTACGGTCGGAGGCCGCCTCAGCCTCCCTCTCAGCCCGGTGCGTCCGGGCTCCCGCGAGTGCTCTTGGCCCGCCACCCTAGTACGCCGTCCGAATGGGCCGGAAGGGCGAGCCCGGACGGCGGGAGCCGACGGCGCGCCGGCGGTCCCGGCGCGGCCTCCGCGCGGAATGCTTCGGCGCCCCGCGCGAAGCGACCTACAGTGATCAGGTGAGTGAGCAGCTGAGCGAGCGCGCCCGGCCTGGCGCGCGGACGGACGAGAAGAAGCCTCCGGTCGTTCCGCCGGAGACCGGACCCGAGGCCGGCGCGCGGAGCGGAAGCGGAGCAGCCGGCTCCCTGAGCGGGCAGCGAGTGGTGATCGTGGGCGCCGGGATGGCCGGCGTGCAGACCGCCGTGGCGCTGCGTGAGGAGGGCTGGCCGGGCGCCATCACGCTGATCGGCGCCGAGCCGCACCCGCCGTACGACCGGCCGCCGCTGTCCAAGGCGGTGCTGCTGGGGACCGCCGAGGGCTCCGCCTACGACGTGGACTTCGCGGGGCTCGGCGTCGAGCTCCAGCTGGGGCGCGAGGTCACCGGCGTGCACCCGGAGGAACACCGGGTCGACACCGTGACCGGTCCGCTCCACTACGACCACCTGGTGATCGCCACCGGCGCCGAACCGATCGCCCTGCCGGGCAGCGCCGACCTGCCCGGGGTGCACCTGCTGCGCACCCTGGACGACGCCGAGCGGCTGCGCCCGGTGCTGGCCAACCGGCACGACATCGTGGTGGTCGGCGCGGGCTGGATCGGCGCCGAGTTCGCCACCGCCGCGCGGGAGGCGGGGTGCACGGTCACCGTCGTCGAAGCCGCCGAGCTGCCGCTGGCCGGGGCGCTGCCGCCGGAGGTCGCGGTCTTCATGGCGGGCTGGTACCTGGACAGCGGGGCCGAGCTGGTCACCGGCGCGCACGTGGCGGCGGTCGAGGAGGGCGGGGTGCGGCTGGCCGACGGGCGGCGGCTGCGGGCCGACGCGGTGGTCGTCGGCATCGGCGCCCGCCCCGCCACCGGCTGGCTGAAGGGCTCGGGCGTGGAGCTGGCGGCGGACGGCTCGGTCAAGGCGGACGAGCGGCTGCGCGCCTCCGCCCCGGACGTCTACGCGGTCGGCGACTGCGCCTCGTTCCCCTCCGCCCGCTACGGGCGGCGGCTGCTGGTGCACCACTGGGACAACGCCCTCCAGGGACCGCGCACGGTCGCCGCCAACCTGGTCGGCTTCCAGCAGCCGCGCTTCGCCGGTCTGGCCTACGACCCCGTGCCGTACTTCTGGTCCGAGCAGTTCGGCCGCTTCGTGCAGTACGCGGGTGACCACGGCGGCGCCGACGAGGTGCTGTGGCGCGGCGACCCCTCCGGCGCCGCGTGGACGGTGCTCTGGCTCCGGGAGGGCGTGCTGGTGGCTCTGCTGGCGGTGGGGCGCCCGCGCGATCTGGCGCAGGGCCGCAAGCTCATCGAGAGCGGCGCGGCGATCGACCGCACCGCCGCGGTGGATCCCTCCGTGGCGCTGAAGTCGGCGGTCCTGTGACCCCCGCGCCGCGCCGCGCCGTGACTCCCCGGGAGGCGGTGCGTTCGCCGAGTGTCAGTCCCAGATGGCAGGCTTGTTCCCGTGACCGAGATTGACACCAAGATCGATGCTCTCGTGCCCGCCTGGCTCAACGTCCCCGAGATCGCGGAGCGGCTCGGGGTCGAGGTGACCCGCGTCCGCCAGCTGATCAAGGAGGGCCAGCTGATCGCCGTGCGCCGCGGGGAGAACCGAGTGCTGATGGTCCCCGCCGACTTCATCGGCGATGGGAAGGTCGTCAAGGGGCTGGTGGGCACCCTGACGCTGCTGCGGGACGACGGCTTCACCGACGAGGAGATGCTCGAGTGGCTGTTCACGGCCGATGACACCCTGCCCGGCACCCCCGCGCAGGCGCTGCGCGAGAATCGCGGCACGGAGGTGAAGCGCCGCGCCCAGGCGCTCGCCGTCTGATCCAGCGAACCGCAACGGCGTACGGGCCGCGGACGGCCCGTACGCCGCCGACCTCGGGGGAAGCACCCATGGCCATCGACGCCGCCACCGCACGCCGGCAGCTCGCGGACGCCCGGCTGTACCTGTGCACCGACGCCCGCACCCGCCAGGGCGACCTGCCGGAGTTCCTGGACGCGGTGCTCACCGGCGGGGTCGACATCATCCAGCTGCGCGACAAGGGCATGGAGGCGGGCGCCGAGCTCGACCACCTCGCGGCCTTCGCGGACGCCTGCCGCCGGCACGGCAAGCTGCTCGCGGTCAACGACCGCGCGGACGTGGCGCACGCCATCGGCTCCGACGTGCTGCACCTGGGCCAGGGCGATCTGCCGGTCCCCGCGGCCCGCGCGATCCTCGGTGAATCCGTCCTCGTCGGGCGCTCCACGCATGCCGAGGCCGAGGTGGCCGCCGCCATCGCCGAGCCCGGCGTGGACTACTTCTGCACCGGCCCCTGCTGGCCCACCCCCACCAAGCCGGGGCGCCCGGCCCCCGGCCTCTCCCTGGTGCGCCACACGGCCGCGCTGGCGCCCGAGCGTCCCTGGTTCGCCATCGGCGGCATCGACGCCTCGAACCTGGACGAGGTGCTCGCCGCGGGTGCCCGTCGGGTCGTCGTGGTGCGGGCCGTCACCGAGGCGGAGGACCCCGGGGCGGCGGCGGCCGAACTGGCCAAGCGGATCCGCGCGGCCTGACCGCTCCGCGCGGCGCCCTGATCGGCTTCGTGACGGCAGTGTGTCCGGAGTGTGGACACGAGCCCGATAAAAGGTACATATCACCCACGTCCGCTGGGCCTGCACCATAGCGCTGGCTAACCTGCCGGTATGGCTCTTGGGACAGCTTCGACCAGGACAGATCGCGCCCGGACGGTGCGCGACCTGCTCGCCTCCGGTGAGCAGTCATATTCGTTCGAGTTCGCCGCGCCAAAGACCGAGAAGGGCGAGCGGACTCTCTGGAACGCCATTCGCCGGATCGAGGCGGTCTCACCCACCTTCGTCTCCGTGACCTACGGAGCGGGCGGCTCCTCACGCGACGGCACGGTGCGCGCCACCGAGCGCATCGCGACCGACACCACGCTCACCCCCGTCGCCCACCTCACGGCCGTCAACCACTCCGTCGCCGAACTGCGCAACATCATCGGCCAGTACGCCGACGCGGGCATCAGGAACATGCTGGCCGTGCGGGGCGACCCGCCCGGCGACCCGATGGGCGAGTGGGTGCGCCACCCGGAAGGAGTGCGCTACGCCGCGGAACTCGTTCAGCTGATCAAGGAGTCGGGCGACTTCTGCGTCGGTGTCGCGGCCTTCCCCGAGATGCACCCGCGCTCCACGGACTGGGAGACCGACGTCCGGCACTTCGTCGACAAGTGCCGCGCGGGCGCCGACTTCGCGATCACGCAGATGTTCTTCTACGCGGAGGACTATCTGCGGCTGCGCGACCGGGTCGCGGCGGCCGGCTGCGACACCCCGATCATCCCCGAGATCATGCCCGTCACCAACGTCCGGCAGATCGAGCGGTTCGCCCAGCTCAGCAACGCCGCCTTCCCTCCGGACCTGGCGGAACGGATCCTCGCGGTGCAGGACGATCCGGCGGCTGTACGCTCAATCGGAATCGACTACGCCACGAAGCTGTGCGCGCGGTTGATGGCCGAGGAGGTCCCCGGGCTGCACTTCATCACCCTGAACCACTCCACGGCGACTCTGGAAATCTACGAGAATCTCGGACTGCACCAGCGGTCCGGGTGACGCGGTCGACACGAGCGGCCGTACGAGAGGGGCGTAGATGGGCTGGACGGTCCTCTACATCGCGTTCGGCGTCGTGGCGCTGTGGCTGCTCGGTGAGGTGTTGCTGCAGTACAAGGCGCGGCTGCGCTGGCGGCTGCTCGCCTTCGTCGGATTCCTGGGCGTGGTGGCCGGGGTGCTCATCCCGTCCGTGCCGGTGATCGGGGTGGGCGCCGCCGCCTTCGCCGTGGGCCAGACCTACGTCACACTCTCCTTCCGGAGCGGCTTCGCCTCCGGTTGGGCGGTCGCCGGACGAGGCTCCACCGGCGGCGGCAGCAGCAAGCGGCGCAAGGCGACCCCGGCAGCGGAGCCCACCCTGGAGGTCTCCGACCTCCAGGCGGGGCCGCTCGCCGAGCAGCCGACGCCTCCCATGTACCACCCGGAGCCGCTGCCCGACGAGGACACCGGCGGCTACGCGGCGTACAAGCAGCCGGAGCCCGCCCAGGCCCCGTACGGGGACGAGGGGGCCGTCTACGGCGGATACCAGCCCTACGGCGGCTACCAGCAGCAGGAGGGCTACGACGCCGGCCAGTACGGCTACGGCGCCGAGGGGTACGCGGACGTCTACCCCGACCCGTACGGCAACGCCCAGCAGCCCGCCCAGCAGGCGTACGAGCCGTACGGGCAGCAGTCCTACGCCGGCTACGGCCAGCAGCAGTACGGTGCGGGCGTCGACGACCACTACGCCGCCGAGGCGAGCTACGACCCGGACGACGTCTGGGTCCCCCAGCAGCGCGACGGAAACCAGCCGCCCTACCCGTACCAGCCGGAACAGGGCACGGGCTACGGCGAGCAGTACCGCTACTGAGCGCGGCCCGGCCCCGGTGACGCGGTCGACGCCCGGTCCCGCTACTGGGAGCCCCGCCAGTCCGCCCCCTCCACCAGCAGCCCGGCGACCAGCGCCCCGGACATCCCGGCGTGCGCCAGCCCGCCCCCGGGGTGGGCCCAGCCGCCGGCCAGGTAGAGCCCCGGCAGCCGGGTGAGGTTGGCGGGCCGGAGGAAGCGGCCGTCCCCGCCCGCCAGCGCGGGACTCGGGACCGAGCCGTCCGGGACCCCGGTGTCCGCCGCGGTGTCGCGCGGTGTGCGCACCTCGCGCCACAGCATCCGCTCCCGCAGCCCGGGGATCGCCGCCTCGGCGGCCGCGACCAGCCGGTCCGCGGCGGCCGCGGCCACGCCGGGCTCGGACCAGTCGACCGGCCCCCGCGCGCCGTGGGGGGCCACGGTGGCGGTGAGGGTGACGGCCTCGTGGTCGTCGTCGGGGCGTGTGGCGGGATCGTCGGGGCGCAGCACCGTCACCGTGGGCCGCGCGACGCACGGCTCGGGCCGCCGCCCGGTGCCGTCCCCGCCCGGTCCGGTGTCGAAGATCGATGCCAGTTCGGCCGCGCGGTCGGCGGCGTGCACCACGGTCCGGTGCGCGGCGTCGGCGTCCCGACCGTCGCGCAGCGCCAGGAAGACGGTGAGCCGGCCGGCGGACGACGTGTCCGCGCCCCGGCCCGCCCCGGCGGCGGGCGGCTGGACGTCGCCGTCCCGCCAGGGCGACGAGTCGCCCAGCAGCGCCCGCAGCGCCATGGGGGAGACTCCCGCGACCACCGAGTCGGCCGCCACGGTCGTGCCGTCGGCCAGGGTCAGACCCGCCGCTCGCCCGTCCTTCTCCAGGATCGAGGTGACGTCGGCGTCGAAGTGGAACTCGACCCGCCGCGCCCGGCAGCGCTCGTACAGCGCGTCCGCCAGGGCCCGCAGCCCGCCGCCCACATACCAGCTGCCGAAGGTCTGCTCCAGGTACGGCAGCACGGTCGCGCCGGCGGGCGCGGTGCGCGGATCGAGGCTGTACGCCAGCGCGTGGCTCTCCAGCAGCGCGGTCAGACGCGCGTCCCGCAGCTCGCGCGAGGCGACCTCGGCGAGCGTCCCGGGCCCCTGGCGGCCGCGCCGGAACCAGCCGCGCCGCGGCGGCGCCGGGTACGGGTCCCGGCCGAGCGCGGACCAGTCGGCGGACAGCGGCTCTTCCAGCAGCGGCCGACGGGTGGCGTCCCACGCCTCGCGGGCCCGGTTGATCAGGTCGCTCCAGCGCTCGCCCGCCCCCGCGCCGACGGCCTCGTCCAGGGCGCGCACCACGCCCGCGCGGGACGCGTTGGGCAGCCGCAGGTCGGTGCCGTCGACGAACAGGTGCCGGCCGGCCGGGTCGACCTGGCGGAGCTCCACGCGGCTCTCCAGCGACTCCTTGCCGGTCTTGAGGAACAGGTCGCGGTAGACGGCCGGGAGGTGCAGCAGCCCCGGCCCGGTGTCGAAGGTGAAGCCGTCCCGCGCGAAGCGCCCGACACCGCCGCCGTGGCTGCTCCCACGCTCGTACACCGCCACCTGGTGGCCCGCGACGGCCAACCGGGCGGCCGCCGCCATGGCGCCCATCCCAGCGCCGATCACCGCAATCCGTGCCATGTCCGCGACTTTATCCGCCGTCACCGGCGGCGCCGGCCGGCAGGTGCGCCCCGCCGGCCGGGAGGGGCGTGGCTGGGGACGCGCACGGTGGCCTGAGTACCCGTACCTAGGCCCCGAGATGAGTAGCCGCACGGATGGGCCGGGACCCGCGCGAACGGAAGAGTGGTGGTCACGGAAGGGCGCGGCGCCCGCACCGCCGACACGGGGCGGCGGAGCGACGCGGTGCCCGGACGATCGGGGGAAGACCGCCGCCCGTGGGAGCGAAGGATGCTCTCACGAACGGCACGGGGGATATCGGGGGAACAGGGGGAAACGGGGTACGGGGAGCGCTGTTCCGGCGCGGGCCGGTCGGGGGACCGAGCCGCACCGGGACAGCGCGCTCTCCCGCCCACACCCGGCCGCGTCGAGGCGGTCGGTGTCTCGATGCCCTACACGTGTCGATGCCTCTGTGCGTATCGATGCGTCTGCGCCGGTCGATACGCCTGCGCGGGGCGACGCCTGTGCACATGTCGATGTATCGACACGGGCGCCCTACACCCCTTCCGGCTGCGGACGTCCGCTCACCCGGCCCTGCAACAGCCGGGAGAGGGCGGCGTGCACATCGTCGATGGAACGCTGCGGCTGGTACGACTGCCAGTCCAGCGCGGCCACCAGCACCATCCCGAAGAGCGCGGAGGCGGTCAGCGGGATGTCGATCTCGTCGCTCAGCTCGCCCTCGGCCACCGCCTCCCGCAGCACCGACTCCACCACGGCGAGCGCGTTGCGCCGCCCCACCATCAGCGTGGACTGCCAGGCCCGGTTGGTGCGCCACAACTCGGCCGCGTAGAGCTGGGTGAGCGCGTGGTAGCGGGAGACGAAGTACAGCCCGGCACGGATCATCGCGTCGAGGGCGTCCACCCTGCTGCCGCCTCGCTCGGCGGTCTCGTCGGCGGCGCGCTGGAGCGAGTCCGTGAGCAGTTCTATCCCGTGTCGCAGCAACTCCTCGAAGAGCACGGTCTTGCTGGCGAAGTTGTAGTACACCGTGCCCTTGGCCACCCCGGCCCGCTCGGCGATCTCGTCCACGGTGGTGCGGGAGAAGCCCTGCTCGGCGATGAGGGTGACCGCCGCGTCGAAGAGTTTCCGACGAGTGGCCTGACGGCGCGTGCTGCTGCTGTCCATGACGCTGATTCTGCCCGGTGAACGATCTCTCCCGCGCGGCCCCCCGTCTCCCGTCACAGGCTGAGCTCCGGGTGCAGCCGGTCCACCGACCACACCTGCCTGCGCCGCGCCGACAGGGCCGTGAGCACCAACGCCCCGACCGTGAAGGCCAGGAGCACCGCGCACCCCTGCCAGACCGGTCCGAGCCCGCCACCCGTGATCAGCCGCCGCAACCCGACCACCACGTGGCTCATCGGCAGGAAGGGGTGGACGGCGTTGAAGAACCCGGGGCTGGTCTGCACCGGATAGGTGCCGCCCGCCGAGGTCAGCTGGAGCATCAGCAGCGCCAGGACGAGAATCCGCCCGGCCGGCCCGAAGTGCGCGTTGAGCAGCTGCACGATCGCCGCGAAGCAGGCGGTGACCAGCACCAGGAAGCCGATCGTGCCCGCCGCGCGGGCGAGCCGTAGGCCCAGGCCCCAGTGCAGCACGGCCATCAGCGCGGCCGCCTGCGCCACCCCGATCGCGGCGACCGGCAGCCAGCCGGCGAGCGCGATCCGCCAGGCCGAGGCGCCGGTGGCGAGCGCACGCCGGTTCAGCGGCTGGACCAGCATGTAGGCGACCATCGCGCCGACCCACAGCGAGAGCGGGATGAAGTACGGCGCGAAACCGGTGCCGTAGTTGGGCGCCTTGTGCAGCGACTGGGCGGCGAGCCGCACCGGGTCGGCCATGACCTCGCTGCGCGCCTGACGGTCCCGCTTGTCGTGGTCGGGGATCCGCGCGGCGCCCTGGTGGAGCTTTCCGGAGAGCTTGCCCGAGCCGTCGACGAGCTTGAAGATGCCGCCGTCGAGCGTGTCGGCCCCGTCGTGGAGCGTGCCGACGCCGCTGTCGACGGATGTGGCGCCGTCCTTGGCGGTGCTCACTCCGGTGTGGACGCCGTCGGCGCCCCGGGCGACCTTGTGGGCCGCGGTGTTGAGGGCGTTGACGTTGTCGACCGCGGTGTCCAGGTCCGAGCTCAGACGGGGCGCGCTCCGCGCGAGCAGCAGCGCCTTGTCGTGCAGGTCGTCCAGGTGCCCGCCGAGAGCGCTGAGGCCGTCGGCGTTGTTCTCGACGAACCGGTCGAGGTCCTCGGCCACGCCGGCGGCGGTGGCCGCGGCCTCGGCCGACTTCCTCAGCGCGCCGCAGTCGGGTCCGGCCCCGGGTTCGGCTCCGCCCGTCGGGGCTCCGGTGGTCGGTGCGGACGGGGCGGGCCCATGCTGTCCGGGCGCACCGGACCCCTCGGGCTCACCGGGCTCATCCCCGGACCCCTCGGGCTCACCGGGCTGCTCGGACTTCTCGGGCCTACCGGGCTCCTCGGGCTCCTCGGACGGCGTGGGGGTGGGCGAGTCCGTGGGAGCGGGGTGCCGCGGGGCCGGCGGCACCGCGGCGCAGCGCTTCCGGTAGTCGGCGGCCAGCGTGTCGGACGCCTTGCGGGCCTGGGTCGCGGCCGTCGCCGCGGTCTCCGGAAGCTCGGTCAGGTTCCGGGACGCGGTCGAGGAGGCGTCGGCGACGAGCCGGGACATCTCGCCGATCTCCTTGCCGTTCTCCTTCAGGAACGGACCGGCCTTCTCGGCCATCCCGTTGACCTTGTCGGCCAGCGCCTGGGTGCCCTGGGCGACGCCGCCGGCGCCGGTGTGCAGGGTCTCGGCGCCCTTGTCGAGCCTGGTCAGGCCGGACGCGAGGGAGCTGCTGCCCTCCTTTGCCTCGGCCAGCCCCGAAGTGAGGCTTTCCGCGCCCTTCTTGGCCTTGCCGATGCCCTCGCCGAGCCGGTCCGCGCTCCTGGCGGCCTTCTCGGTCTGGCCGTGGATGTCGGAGAAGGAGATGAAGATCTTGTCGTAGAAGCCACGGGAGGTCTTGGCGGAGGCGGCGGCGCGCACCTCGGAGAAGACCGTTCGGGAGATCGATCCGACGATGTAGTTGTTGGCGTCGTTCGTCCGCACCTGGAGCGCGCCCGCCCGCGGGTCGTCGCCCGAACTGGACGCGATCCGCTCGCTGAAGTCCGCGGGCATGGTGAGCGACAGGTAGTACGTGCCGTTCTCGACCCCCGCGCGGGCGTCGGCGGCGCTCGTCTCGTGCCACTCGAAGGTGTCGCTGTCGAGCAGCTTCTTCGCGATGTCGTCGCCGGCCCTGAGCCGCTCGCCCTCGACTGTGGCGCCCTCGTCGGCGTTGACGAGGGCGACCGGCAACCTGTCCAGCCGGCCGTACGGATCCCAGAACGACCACAGGTAGAGCGCGCCGTACAGCAGCGGGAGCAGGAGCAGCGCGACGAGCGCCGCGCGGGGCAGCCGTCCCCTGCCGAAGCGCTTCAGCTCAAGCGCGGCCAGCCTCGGAGAACGCATCCCCCGCCCCTTCCTCGTCCGTTGACCCGTCGGATGCGGACTCCCGCGCTGGAGCGGTCTCCTGGCGCGTTCCGGTGGGGATGACCAGCGCCCCGCCGGGCGGCTCGCTGCACACGGCGAGCACGGTGGTGCCGTCGGCGGCGAGGCCGCGCAGCAGTGCCCACGCCTCGTCGCGCTCGGCGTCCGAGAGCTTGAGGTCGACGTCGTCGACGGCCAGCAGCCGGGGGCGTCCGATCAGGGCGAGGGCCACCGACAGCCGCAGCGCCTCCAGGCGCTCCAGGTCCCGTACGGCCGTGCGGTGCCCCTTGGGCAGTGCGGCCAGGTCGAGGCCGGCGGCGGCCACGGCCGCGTCGATCCGGGACCGTGTCTCGGCGGCGCGCTCCGCGCGGGGACGCAAGAACGCGAGCGGCGAGCCGGTGAACCGCCGCTCCAGCAGCGCGCGCTCGCGCAGGTGCTCGGCCACCGTCAGCGCCGGTTCCAGGTCGCTGACCCCGGGGACGTGGGCGAGGGCGCTGAGGCGTCGCACGGCCGACATGCCCTTCGGCAGCCGCGTTCCGGCCACCTCGGCGTGCCCGGCGGCGATGCGCATGCGGCCGGTGAGGGCGAGCAGCAGGCAGGTGCGGCCGGAGCCGGAGGGCCCCGCGACGGCGATCAACGAGCCGGGCTCGGCGGTGACCCGGGCGTCGCGGAAGGCCCACCCGCGTGGGCCCCGGACGCCGACTCCCTCGGCCAGGACCGCCGCGCCGCCCGCCGCGCGACCGGGAGAACCGCCGACGTCGGCCACGGTGGCGGCGCCTACGGCAGCCGCGGTGGGGGGTGTCGGCTCGGTCCTGGCGGCGGCCGCGGTCGCGGCACTCGCTCTGCCGGCCCGCCGCTCGGCGGCGTCGTTCCGCGAGCCTGATGAGGTGCTGTCCACGAGGCGAGAACCTCCCTTGAAGCCGAAGAAGCTGAAGCGTCAAGTTTTTGCACTGACCGGTCAGTCCAAATGGATTATGCAGCACCCTTCCACGCCCCGGAAGACGACCTTCGCGTTGCCCGTGCGATGCGGTATCCGTGCAGGTCGGCGGGATTGTCAGTGGTGTGTCCGACGATGGGTGCAGATGGCGGGCACACCCTCAGCCGGTGGGTCCCACACCCTCAGCCGGTGGGCCCGCCCCACGACGACAGGAGGTTCGTCATGGCCAGTACCGCCGCTGCGCGCCGGCACCGGGCCGCCGGCCCCACCCCTTCGTTGACCGGTCCCGCGAGCGATGTCCACCCCGTGCTGCGCCGGGCCACCGCCCCGGCCGCCGCGCTCGATCTGCTCGCCCAGGCCCATCAGGGGCTGGCGGAGGCCGTCACCCTGGAAACCGCCAACGAGCGCTTCGCCGCCGCCCACCTGGCCGCGCTGCGCACCGCCGCCGCCGTGCTCGCCGTGCGCGGCCGCCCCGAGCCCAGCGCGCGGCGCCGCGCCCGCATCCGCAGCGCCTGGGAGGTACTGCCCGAAGTCGCCCCCGAACTGGCCGAGTGGAGTGCCCTCTTCGCCTCCGGAGCCGAGCGTCGCGCCCGGGCGGAAGCGGGCATCCCGGGTGCCGCGAGCTGCCGCGACGCCGACGACCTGGCCCGCGACGTCGCCCTGTTCCTGCGGATCGTGGAGCGCATGCTGCTGCCGCAGCCCGCGGTCCCGCAGCCCGCGCTGCCGCGGTAACCGGCCGCCCACCGCGCGGCGTCGGACGCCTGATCGGCCGTGAGGCGCCCGTGCCCCGGCGGGGCGGGCGTCCTCCGCGCGGCCGCCCGCGCCGAGGCACGGCGCCCCGCGCGGCGGCGCCCCTCCGCCAAGGCAATAGGCTGGGGGCGTCACGTCAGTCATCGCCGCGACCGCCGCACGCGGTGGCGGCACCGCCGAGGAGCCATCCGCCGTGTCAGACCCGCTGCGCCCCCGCGCGTCCCTCCGTACCGCCGTGGTGTGGGAGGTCCTCAAAGACGCCCTGGACCGCCGGGTCAAGGCCGCCGACCCGGCGGCCGGGGGAGTCCTCGACGTGCTGGACACCGGCGGCGGCACGGGCAACTTCGCCGTCCCGGTCGCCCGCCTGGGACACCGGGTCACCGTGGTCGACCCGAGCCCCAACGCGCTCTTCGCGCTGGAGCGCCGCGCCGCCGAGGCCGGGGTCGCCGACCGGGTACGCGGCGTCCAGGGTGACGCCCACGGTCTCTTCGACGTGGTCGACCGCGCGGGATACGACGTCGTGCTGTGCCACGGCGTGCTGGAGTACGTCGACGATGCGGCCGAAGGTCTGGGCAACGCCGTCGCCGCGCTGCGCCCCCAGGGGACGCTCAGCCTGCTGGCCGCCGGGCTCGGCGGCGCCGTGCTCGCCCGCGCGCTCGCCGGACACTTCACCGAGGCCCGGCACGCCCTGACCGACCCGGCCGGGCGCTGGGGCGCCGGCGACCCCGTCCCGCGCCGCTTCACCGCCGAGCAGCTGACCGAACTGGTCACCCAGGCCGGCCTCGAGGTCGGCGCGGTGCACGGCGTGCGCGTCTTCGCCGACCTGGTGCCCGGCGTCCTGGTGGACACCGAGCCCGGTGCCGTGGAGGCCCTGCTTCAGCTGGAGGCTGCCGCCGCCGAGCTCCCCGCCTTCCACGCCGTGGCGACCCAGCTGCACGTTCTGGCCGAGCGCGACTGACCGACGACCGACCCGATCAGGGGCTTCGCCCCGTATGATCGGGGGACACCGTCCGGCATGGCGGATCGGCGGGTGGGGAATGCACGTCTCAGCACCGAATCCACCATGGCGGTAGCGGTGGGTGAATTGGCGCAGAGGGGCGGGTTTCATGGGGGCGATTCCCTGCCTATCCTGAAAGGGTCGCACCCCGGTCGCCCCCCGCGACCGACGAGTAGGAGGACTCCGTGCCGCTCTCGGAGCACGAGCAGCGCATGCTCGAGCAGATGGAGCGAGCGCTGTACGCCGAAGATCCCAAATTCGCCACAGCGCTTGAGGGCAGCGGCCTGCGCACGTACACCCGGCGACGGGTCTACCAGGCGGTCGCGGGTTTTCTGGTGGGCATCGCGCTCCTCATGGTCGGCGTCGCTGTCCAGCAGATCTGGGTCAGCGTGGTGGGCTTCCTCGTCATGCTCGGATGTGCCGTGCTCGCGGTGACCGGCTGGCGCAAGGCGCCCAAGCCCGGTGAGCAGCAGCCCGCCGGCAGGCGGGGCGGTGCGGTTCCGGGGCGTCGTCAGGGCCGTCAGCGACGTTCGATGATGAACCGGATCGAGGAGCGGTGGCAGCGCCGCCGCGATGAACAGGGTCACTGACCCGACACGACGTTTCCTGTGGGGCGGGCGCCGACCGGCGCCCGCCCCACACGCGTACCCGGCCTCCGCGCCCCTGCCCGGCGCGTGCATGTGCTGATGGCGTGCATGTGTTGATCGCGCGGGTAGGGGGCATCTCGCGCTCCGCTGCCCCACGGGCACGCCTCCGCGGTGCACGGGCATCGCTCCCGAGCGCGTGCGCGCCCTCTGCCCGTCGATGCCCAGGGCTTCCGCGCCGTCCACCCCAAGGCTTCCGCGGCTTCCGTGCCAAGGCTTCCGCGCCTCCACGTCCAGGGCTTCCGTGCCCGGGTCGGGCTCCTGCGCCCGCGTCGGCGCCCCTGCCCTAGTCGGTTCTGTGCGCGCCCGCGCGGCCGCCGCCCCGGGCACACGCCGCCCCGGAGCCGCCCGTGCCGCCGCCCCTGAGCGCCGCCCAGCGAACGCCCCGCGACTGAGAAAGCCCGGCCCGTCCGGAGGCGTGCGCCCTCCGGTCACTCCCGACGGCCGGACACCGGGCAGCGGGTGACACCCCGCCTTGCGCGTCGGGAAGCCGTCCCGCCTTGCGCGTCGGGAGGTCGTCGGATCCGGCAGGACGGCCGTCCGGCCCGACCTGGCCGCCCCGGAGAGCCGTAGAGCCGTGATCTGAGGAGGTGCGAACGGGGGCCTCGGGCGGCCGAGCACGAGGCCCGACCGCCCAGGACGGGGCACGCGACCAGGCACTTCCCCGGACACGCGCCCCGTTCTCAGCCTCGCTGACGACTCGGCCGCCGCAGGAGGGCGGTCAGCCGGGACCAGCGCGGCGCGCCCCAGCCCCAGCGCGCGATGAACGCGTGCCAGCGCAGCGAGTACGTCCAGACCACCCGCAAGGCCGAACGCGGGGCCAGAAGGGCGCCCAGCCGGGCACCCCGGCCCGCCGTGGCCCGCAGGCCCGCCGCCACCCGTCGCACATCGTCGGCGAGCCCCGTCACCGGGCGCGGTCGCGGCGCGTACAGCACCTGCTCGACCGCCTCGGCGACCCGGTGTGCGGCCTCCGCCGCCGCCGTGTCGAGCTTCCCGATCTGGACGATGCGTATGACGGTCATCCGCGAGGTCTGAGCGTCGTCGGGCGCGATGCCGTAGTCCCACGCCGTGTCGATGAGCTCACGCCAGGCGGCGAGGGTCCGCTCGGCGGCGTCCTCCGGGGTGCGCCCGCCGGAGCCCCCCAGCCGCCGGGATCGCGTCCGCAGTCGCCAGGCCATGGGCGACAGGGGAAGCACGACGATCAGCAGGACCAGCGCGCCGAGCCCGATGAGGGTGTGGACCTCCCAGCCGCCGCCGGCGGCCTCCTGCTCGGGCTCCTTCTTCGCCGGGGCCCCGCAGTCGCCCAGCTTCTTCGCCTGCGGCGAGCAGCTGTCCTTGGGGGCCGGCGTCGCCGGGACCTGCGCGGGAGAGGTCGGCTTCGCCGTCTCGCGCCGCCGCTCGTCGTCCTCGGAGGGGACCGGCCGGGTGGTGTAGTCCGGCTGGTTGCCGCGGGTCGGCGTGGGCTCGAAGCGCGTCCAGCCCACCCCTTCGAAGTACAGCTCGGGCCAGGCGTGCGCGTCCTTGACGCCGACCGAGTACGAGCCGCTCGCCTGCCGGACGCCCGGGGTGAAGCCGACCGCGACCCGGGCCGGGATGCCCAGCGTGCGGGCCATCGCCGCCATCGAGAACGAGTAGTGGACGCAGAAGCCCTCCTTCTGCTCCAGGAACGTGGCGATCGCCTGGGGGCCGCTGCCCGTCTCCACCTCGGTGTCGTAACGGAAGCCGCCGTTGACGGAGAACCAGTCCTGGAGTTTGACCGCCTTCTCGTAGGCGTTGCGGCCGCCGGCGGTCACCTCCCGCGCCCGCTCCGCGACGACGGGCGGCAGCGAGTCCGGGACCTCGGTGTACTCCCGCAGAAGCTGGGCGGGCGGTGCCGGAGCCTCGGCCAGCTGCGTGGCCGTGGGCTGCACCTGGAGGCTGGTGACGCGGTAGCTCGCGCCCTTGGTGGTCTGACCGCGGTCACCGACCAGCGTCCGGCCCTCGGGTTCGAACCGCCAGCGCCCCCGGATGTCGACCCGCGAGGCGGGGTACGGCAGCGGAAGCCAGGTCTGCGCGTAATTCTTGGCGGCGGACAGGGAGGTGGAGACCTCGGGCGCGAGCACGTCCTTGGCGAGCCCCGGCGGCTGCGGCAGCGTCGGTGGCACGTCCGTGACCCGCCGCTCCGAGGGCTTCCAGGACGCGCCGTCGAACTTGTCCAGCGCCACTATCCGCAGATACATGTCCTGCGGAGCCGGCGAGGAGGTGCTGTAGCGCAGCACCTCGCGGTTCTCCGGCTGGTTGAGGCTGTTCTGCAGCGAGACCAGCGGATTCACCGCGGAGATGGTGCCGCCCCCGTCGCCCTGCCCGGCGCCGGAACCCTGGCGGTCCAGCAGCCCGCCGCCCAGCGACGGCAGCATCGCGGGCACCGCGAGCGCGATGCCCAGCGCCAGCGCGCCGATCCTTCGACCGGTGCGCACCGGGGCGAGGGCCGGGCCGTCGGCTGCCGGCGCCAGACCGCCGTACGACCGGGCCGGCGCCTGGCCGCCGCCGAAGACCCGGCCCCACTGCGCGAGCCGGTCCCGGCCCTCGGCCAGCAGCAGGAGCAGATAGCCGGCCGCGGCGAACAGGAACCACAGCCAGTCCCTGCCGCCGTCGGCCAGCCCGGCCGCGACCGAGTAGAGGGCGAGCAGCGGAAGTCCGGCCGGCGCCGCGCTGCGGTAGGTCACCGCGAGCGCGTCCACCACCAGGCCGATCAGCAGCACCCCGCCGACGAGCATCAACCGGATACCGTCGGTCAGCGGCGCCGGGATGGCGTACAGCCCGACGTCGTCGCTGCCGTCGCCCAGCAGCTGGCCGAACTCCCGGAACACCCCCGGACCGGGGAGCACGCCGAGGAACGCCTCACGGCGCGCGAAGACGGCGGTCAGCATCAACAGCGCCACCAGCGCCTGCGCCGCCACGGTCAGCGGCCGTGCCAGCGGCACGCGGCGCGCCACGGCGCCCACCGCGCTCTGGATCGCGAGCAGGATCACCGCCTGCACCATCCAGCCGCGCGCGTCGACCAGCGGCAGCATCGCGGACGACGCCGCCAGCGTCGCCAGGGCCGCGCAGATCGTCAGCCGCACGCTTCCGCTCATGCCGCGCCCCGTTCCACCGGCCTCTGTGCCATGGTCATCGCATCGCCGTCCGCACCCGCATCGCTCACTGCCAGCCCCCCGTCATGCCGCTCACCGAGGGCGCTCCGGCCCCGGCCTCGGCCTGCCGCCACAGCGCCGTCAGCGGGGTGCCGGGGCCGACCCGCAGCGCCGTCCAACCCGCCTCGCGCAGCAGCTGAAGACGCCGCTGAAGGGGGTCGGAGGCCGTCCCGGCGCCACCTGCCCAGGCGGCGTTGTCCAGGAGGAACGCCACCGCGCCACCGCTGCGCTGACGCATCCGGGCGACCACGGCGGCCTGCTCCTCATCAAGATCGCCGAGGAACGCTACCAGCAGCCCCTCACCGCCTCCGCGCAGCAGGTCGTAGGCCGGCGACAGCCCGGGCTCCGCCGAGTGGTCCATGACCGCGAGGGCGTCCAGCAGCAGGCCGACGGTGTCCGCCGACTCCAGGACGGGGCCGGAGAAGCCGCTGCCGCCGTCGGTGCCGGGCACCGAGGCCCCGGTGTCCGTGAGCAGACGCACGGCGTATCCGCGCTGGAGGAGATGGACGGCGACCGAGGCGGCCCCGGAGACGGCCCACTCGAAGGCCGAGTCGGGCCCCGAGCCGAAGTGCGCCGTCTCCCGGGTGTCCAGCAGCACCGTGCAGCGGGCGCGCTGTGGCTGCTCCTCCCGGCGGACCATCAGCTCGCCGTAGCGCGCGGTGGACCGCCAGTGGACTCGGCGCAGGTCGTCGCCGTGGCGGTAGCCGCGCGGGATCACGTCGTCCTCGCCGGCCAGCGCCAGCGAGCGGTTGCGCCCGTCCCCGTAGCCCGCGGCCTCGCCCGCGAGGCGCACCGCGGGGAGCGGCTCCACCCGCGGCACCACCGTCAACAGGTCGTACGAGCTGAAACCGCGGGTCAGCTCGCACATACCGAACGGGTCGGTCAGCCGCAGCTGCAGCGGGCCCAGCGGATAGCGGCCGCGCAGGTCGGAGCGGACCCGGTAGGACACCTCGCGCCGGCCGCCGGGCTCCACCCGGTCCAGGACGAAGCGGGGGCGCGGACCGAGCACATAGGGCACCCGGTCCTGGAGCATCAGCAGCCCGGTGGGGAGCCGGGAGATGTTGTCGACGCGCAGGTGCACCCGTGCCTCAGAGCCCGCCGGCACCCGCGCGGGGCTGAGCCGCCGGCTGCCCGCCACGCGGCACCGGGTGCGGTAGACCACCGCCACGCACACCAGCGGCAGCGCGGCCAGCAGCAGCCCGACCCGCAGCAGGTCCCCCTGGCCCAGCACATAGCTGCACATCGCGGCCGCGATGCCCGCGGCCAGGAACGAGCGGCCGCGCGTGGTCAGCCCCGAGAGGGCGACCCGCACCGCACCCCTGTCGTCACCGCCCTCCGGCGGTGTCCCCCCTGCCGACATCACAGCCTCCGCGCGCCCGGCGGCTGTGTGCCGTACTCCACCGGCCCGGCGGGCGGCGGACCGGCCGGGGCGGCGGGCATCACCGGGGCGCCGACGGGCGGCGCGGCCAGGTGCGCACCGGCCATCGGCGGCGCGGCCATCGGCGGCTGCTGGCGCTGCGCCGCGCGGGAAGCGGAGCTGGGCACCGGCGTGCGGTGCAGGATCTCCGCGACGACCTGCTCGGAGGTGCGCCGGTTCAGCTGGGCCTGGGCGGTCGGCAGCAGCCGGTGCGCCAGCACCGGGACGGCCAGGCCCTGCACGTCGTCCGGCAGCGCGTACTCGCGCCCGGCGAGGGCGGCGGCGGCCTTCGCGGCGCGCAGCAGGTGCAGCGTCGCCCGCGGCGAGGCGCCCAGCCGCAGCTCGGGGTGGTTCCGGGTGGCGGCCACCAGGTCCACCACATACCGCCGGACCGAGTCGGCCACATGGACATGGCGCACCGCGTCCACGAGCTTGACGATGTCATCGGCGTGCGCGACCGGCTGCAGGTCGTCCAGCGGCGACAGGCCGCCGTGCACATCCAGCATCTGGAGCTCGGCCTCGGGGCTGGGATAGCCCATCGAGACGCGCGCCATGAAGCGGTCCCGCTGCGCCTCGGGCAGCGGGTAGGTCCCCTCCATCTCCACCGGGTTCTGCGTGGCGACCACCATGAAGGGGTTCGGCAGCTCGTAGGTCTGGCCGTCGATGGTGACCTGGCGCTCCTCCATCGACTCCAGCAGCGCCGACTGGGTCTTGGGCGAGGCGCGGTTGATCTCGTCGCCGATCACGACCTGGGCGAAGATCGCGCCCGGCTTGAACTCGAACTCCCTGCGCTGCTGGTCGTAGATGCTCACGCCGGTGATGTCCGAGGGCAGCAGGTCGGGCGTGAACTGGATGCGCCGCACCGAGCAGTCGATCGACCGGGCGAGCGCCTTGGCGAGCATGGTCTTCCCCACGCCCGGGACATCCTCGATCAGCAGATGCCCCTCCGCGAGCAGCACCGTCAGCGAAAGCCGCACGACCTCGGGCTTGCCCTCGATCACACCCTCCACCGACCGGCGGACCCGCTCCGCTGTGGTGGTCAGATCGCTGAGGCTCGCTCGCTCGTCATAGGTCGTCACCCGGCCCTCCTCGGCCCGTTCATCAGGGCCGTCTGCCTGTACCGACCCGGCCCACCCCGAAACGCCGACATGCGCCCCCGCGGTCGCGGGGGCGATGTCTCTCCGCATTCTGGCCGTCACCGCCGCATCTCGTCACTCGCCTGTGGATAACCCAGGGGAATCGTCGAGAGTGCCTCGGTCCGGTCAGCTCCTACTCCGTCACTCCTGCGCGTCGGTCGGCCCGGCGGGGTCGATCTCGCGCAGCAGGCCCGTCGTCACATCGAAGACGAAGCCTCGCACATCATCCTTGTGCAGCAGGAAGGGGGAGGTCCGCACCCGCTGCATGGACTGGCGGACGTCCCGGTCGAGGTCCTTGAACGCCTCGACCGCCCACGCCGGACGCTGGCCGACCTCCGCCTCCAGCTCATGCCGGAAGTCCTCGGTCAGGTTCAGCAGACCGCACCCGGTGTGGTGGATGAGCATCACGCTCCGGGTGCCCAGCGCGCGCTGGCTGATGGTGAGGGAACGAATGACGTCGTCGGTGACCACGCCGCCCGCGTTGCGGATGGTGTGGCAGTCGCCCAGTTCCAGCCCGAGTGCGGCGTGGAGGTCGAGACGGGCGTCCATGCAGGCGACCACGGCGACGCGCTGCACAGGGCGGGCGTCGACCCCGGGGTCGTGGAACTCGGTCGCGTATCGGGAGTTGGCTTCGACGAAACGGTCTATGACCGTGCCTTCCGTGGGGAATGTGCTCACACGGACATCGTCGCTGTCGGTGGAGTGGGGCAGCGGCTGAGGCGCGGATATCGACATGGTTCGAAGGTATGCGGCCAGGTGCGGTTCTGTCGGCTGTGAGGTCGGGCAAACATGGGCAACAAGACCTGTCAGCTCCAGGGTGTGACGTAACCCACACAGGTGGTAAGAGTTCCGCCGAGCGGGTGAGCCCCGGGGGCCACAAGGACGGAGAGACGCGCTGGCCAGTTGATTGACCGAGGGGACGAGTGGACTAAAGTGGCGCGAAGTGGGAGGCGTGACGCTCCCCTTGGATTCCGGAAACTCGACGCGCGCGGCGCGTACGTACCTCTCGGCCTCCTCCCGCTCCCGGCCGCCTGACGTCCCTTCCCCGGCGCCAGAACGCCACTTCCCCTTCAGAGCGGGCGGGGACCCGGCGGTACGTGCCGCCGCGCCGGACCCTCAGAAGGGCGCATGAGCAGCAACGCTCTCCACGTACCCGTCATGCTCCAGCGCTGTCTGGACATGCTGGCTCCCGCGCTCGTCCAGCCCGGAGCGGTCGTGGTCGACTGCACCCTGGGCCTGGGCGGGCACAGCGAGGCGCTGCTGGCCACCTTTCCCGACGTCCGGCTGATCGCGCTCGACCGCGACCCGGCCGCCCTCAAGCTCTCCGGCGAGCGGCTCGCGCCCTACGGCGACCGCGCCACCCTCGTGCACGCCGTCTACGACGAGCTCCCCGAGGTCCTCGACCGGCTCGGCGTGCCCAGCGTCCAGGGCGTCCTCTTCGACCTCGGCGTCTCCTCCATGCAGCTGGACGAGGCCGACCGCGGCTTCGCGTACGCGCAGGACGCGCCGCTGGACATGCGGATGGACCAGACGACCGGGATCAGCGCCGCCGAGGTGCTCAACACCTACCCGCCCGGCGAGCTGGTCCGCATCCTGCGCGCCTACGGCGAGGAGAAGTTCGCCAAGAAGATCGTCGACGCGGTGGTCAGGGAGCGGGCGAAGGAACCGTTCACCAACAGCGCCCGGCTGGTGGAGCTGATCCGCGCCGCGCTGCCGCAGGCCGCCAAGCGCACCGGGGGCAACCCCGCCAAGCGCACCTTCCAGGCGCTGCGCATCGAGGTCAACGGCGAGCTGGCGGTGCTGGAGCGCGCCATCCCGGCAGCCGTCTCGGCGCTCGCCCTGGGCGGTCGCATCGCCGTCCTCTCGTACCACTCGCTGGAGGACCGCCTGGTCAAGCAGGTCTTCGCGGCGGGCGCCAGCAACACGGCCCCGCCCGGCCTGCCCGTCGTCCCCGAGCGCTACCAGCCCCGTCTGAAGCTCCTCACGCGCGGCGCCGAGCTGCCCACCGAGGAGGAGGTCGCCGAGAACCGGCGCGCCGCCCCCGCGCGGCTGCGCGGCGCGCAGCGCATCCGCGAGGACGCCCCGTGACGGCGCCCCACCACGCGACCTCCCGCGGGGCCGCCGGCACCAGACGCCCCGCGGGTGCCCCGCACCGCGCGGCGGGGCCGCCCGCCCGCGCGGTGGGCCTCGCGGGTCGTGTTCGCCCCGTGGAGTCGCCTCTCGGTGTCGCGGTGGTGTCCGGCCGCCCCACGGAGGCGTCCGCCCGCGCGGCGGGTGTCTCCGTCGGCGCCCCCGCCCGCGCGGCGCGACAGCCCGCCTCCGCCGCCGGGACTTCCGCCCGCGCGGGCGGCGCAGCCGGGGCCCGCGCCCATACGCGGACACCGCACGCCCACGGGGCGGGGGAGACGCTGTGACGGCGCCCGGGGCCGCCGCGGCCAAGCGGACGCCGTTCGTGTTCCTGGTCGTGGTGCTGCTCGGCTCCGGGCTGATCGGCCTGCTGGTGCTCAACTCGGCGCTCAACCAGGGCTCCTTCGAGCTCAGCCGGCTGGAGCGGCAGGCGACCGAGCTCACCGACGAGCGGCAGGCGTTGCAGCAGGAGGTGGACGAGCTGTCGGCGCCGGACGCCCTGGAGCGCCGCGCCCGTGAGCTGGGCATGGTGCCCGGCGGCAACCCCGTCTTCCTCGAGCCCGACGGCACGGTCCGCGGCGTGCCCTCCCCGGCCGCCGGCGGCGGCCCCGCGGTGCTCGACGCCCCCGCCGCCGCGCTGCCCACG